>DATCHD010000118.1:0-57382 GCA_036508555.1 Prolixibacteraceae bacterium | reverse complement strand
AGAAGTAACTCAGGTGTAAGCAAGGCGCACCAACCAGAAGGAACAATTCAAACGATTGCCTCAAACCGTGCGCTGATAAAAATAAAAAATAATTGTGGAGAAATCTTTTTATGACAACAACGGCCCAAAACCTATTAACTGGTCGACGGTCATCTCAATAGCGATCATTGGCCTATTGTTCTTCATTTTCGGGTTTACTACCTGGATAAATGCTATTTTAATCCCTTATTTTAAAATTTCATGTGAATTAAATCATGCTCAATCTTTATTGGTCGCATTTGCCTTTTACATAGCCTATTTTGTGATGGCAATACCTGCTGCACATTTATTGGAGAAAGTTGGATTTAAAAAAGGGATCATGATCGGTTTCTGGATTATGGCCCTGGGTGCACTTATTTTTGTGCCTGCCGCATTGACCAGAACATACGGATTATTCCTTTTGGGGCTCTTCTCAATCGGGACAGGCCTGGCGATCCTGCAGCCTGCTGCCAATACCTATATTACCATGATCGGTTCGAAAGAAAGGGCAGCACAGCGGATGAGCATTATGGGCGTCTGTAACAAAACTGCCGGGATCATTGCCCCCTTATTATTAGCTGCTGCAATACTCAGGCCGACCGACACTGAGTTATTTAAACAGTTGCCGTTGATGGACGAAGTAACAAGAAATGCTGCACTGGATGAGTTGATACGACGGGTGATTGTCCCTTACGCCAGCATGGCTGTTGTCCTTTTCGGCCTTGGGTTGATGATCAGGTATTCCATATTGCCGGAAATAGATACCAACAATGAGAATTCGGCATTGGCTGATGCAAATTCAGGTAAAACCAGCATCATTCAATTCCCTCACCTAATTCTTGGTGCGATTGCCTTATTTTTGCACGTGGGATCACAGGTTACCGGTATCAACACAATCATCGGATACGCCCAATCGCTGGAACTGCCATTACTGGAAGCAAAAGTATTTCCGTCCTATATCCTGGGCATAACGATGTCAGGGTTTTTATTGGGTATTGTCCTTATTCCAAAATTCATTAACCATCTCAATGTGCTGCGTGTATGTACTACATCAGCAATTGTGCTGACCCTGTTGTTTTTCATTGTGCAAGGTCAGGTAACTTTTCTTGGTCATACTGCTGCTCTGTCAATATGGGTTCTGGTGATATTAGGCCTTTCCAATTCATTGATGTGGTCGGCAATATGGCCCCTGGCACTCAATGGACTGGGGCGGTTTACCAAAATGGGAGGATCAATTCTTATCATGGGTTTATGCGGAAGCGCTATCGTACCTCTTATATACGGATATTTTGCCGATCATTACAATCCACACACCGCATACTGGGTGCTGTTACCCTGTTATATTTATCTGGTTTATTATGCCTATTACGGATATCGTGTTAAAAACTGGTCGTTGAAAAAAGTAGTATAAGAATAAAACGTAAGAAAATTATGGATTCAAAAAATACACTATTAAAGATATATAACGGACAGGTAGTAACTCCGTCCCGCATTATTAGAAATGCGACGGTTATCATAAGGTCAGGTATTATTGAGGTGGTTGCCGAAGAGAACTTGGATGCGCCGGGAGCAACAGAAATTGATGCAAAAGGTCAATATATCGCACCCGGTTTAATTGATATACAGATCAATGGGTTTTTAGGGGTTGATTTTTCTGATCAGAACCTAACCATAGAAGACCTTCGCAAGGCAACAAAGGCCTTGTGGAAAGTAGGTGTTACCACATTTCTCCCAACTGTAATTACAAATGGCCAGGCAAACCTTAAAAAGAGTTTTTCGATACTTGCCGGTGCCCTGGATGAAAAAGAAATTGGCATATCTATCCCTGGGTTTCATTTGGAAGGGCCTTATATCTCGCCGGTTCAGGGATATCGCGGTGCACACCTTGAAAAATATATCAGGCAACCCGATTGGGATGAGTTTTCAGAACTGCAAAAAGCTGCCCACAACCGAATCAGACTGATCACTGTTGCACCGGAGGTGAATGGAGCCATTCCCTTTACCCAAAAATGTACAGAAGCGGGGGTGGTGGTTGCATTGGGCCATCACAATGGGTCATCAGAAATAATAAAACAGGCCGTCGATGCAGGAGCTTCCATGGCAACACATCTGGGTAACGGGTGTGCAAACATGATCAATCGCCACGATAATCCACTCTGGCCTCAATTGGCCGACGACCGGCTTACAGCTTCTATTATTGCCGATGGATTTCATCTCAATAAGGATCAAATACAGTGTTTTTATAAAATGAAAGGACTTGAGCGCACCATCCTTGTATCGGATGCTTTAGATCTGGCAGGTCTTCCTCCCGGCGAATATACCCGACTGGAAAGGCTTGTTGTGTTATCCGAAGTTGTAAAATACCCCGCTGAAAATGTACTGGCCGGGGCAGCAAGCCCCATTAGCACCTGTGTGTCGAATATCATGAGATTTACAAACTGCAGCCTTGAAAATGCTGTTCAGATGGCCACCACCAATCCTGCCAGGCTGCTTGGGTTACATGACATTGGTGAAATAAAACAGGGCATGCGCGCTGATTTGATCCTTTTCACAATAGAGGACAGTGGGATAGTGGTACAGAAAACGATTGTTGCGGGTAAAATAGTATATTCAAAATAATATTGAAGATGAAGGTATTTAAATTTGGTGGCGCCTCCGTGAAGGATGCAGCAAGCGTAATTAACATGGCGTCTATAATTTGCGATGAATCAGATCATTTAATAGTGGTGGTCTCTGCCATGGGGAAGACAACCGACGCGCTGGTGGAGATCACCAATAATTATTTCATCGGCCAGACAGAAGAGGCTATTCAGGGGATCACCCTGGCGAGGGATTATCACCAGAAGATTGTCAGTGAGCTCTTTGCCTCCGGAAATGCTAAACTAGAACAAACTGTAAATGAGGGTCTTGATGCTTTATTGAAGAGAGTAAAAATTCCTCCGTCTCTGAATTATGATTTTGAATACGATCAGATCGTTTCCACCGGAGAGATGATATCAACTGAGATCGTGGCTGCCTATCTCAACAGCATTGGTAAAGTAACCAAATGGATTGACGCAGGTCATTACATCCGCACCAATGATACCTGGAGGGAGGGAGAGATCGACTGGGAACTTACCAGGAAACTACTGCCACAGGCAATTCAGTTCAAGGAAAACAGTGTTTGCCTAACGCAGGGATTCATCGGGGCCACCACCTTCAATCTGACCACCACACTTGGCAGGGAAGGTTCGGATTATAGTGCTGCTGTAATTGCCAATATCATGGATGCAGAAAGCGTGACCATCTGGAAAGACGTCCCCGGAATCATGAACGCCGATCCTCACCGCTATGAATCGACCTGCAAATTAGATATGCTTTCTTACCGGGAAGCTGTCGAGATGACCTATTACGGTGCGAAAGTCATTCACCCAAAGACGATGAAACCGCTGGTAGAAAAGATGATTCCCCTCTATGTTAAGTCGTTTCTGCATAAAGAGGAAGTTGGTTCCATTATCTGCCATATCGGCCATCCCATGGAGTACACCCCAGTCTATATTGACAAGGAAAATCAAGTACTCATTACGATATCACCCAAAGATTTTTCTTTCATTGCGGAGGATAGCATCAGCGAAATTTACAAGCTTTTTGCCCAAAAAAGGATCAGGATGAACCTGGTTCAGCAATCTGCCATGAATTTTTCTGTCTCCATCGACAAGCCTGAAAGAGGATTTAATCAGTTGATCGAAGATCTGAAGAAAAAATTTGTTGTACATTACAACGAAAATCTTGAGTTGTTGACTATCAGATATTACAACAATGCTATCATTCAGAAAATGACGCAAAACAGACAGATTTTCGTTGAGCAGAGAACCCGGACTGAGGCAAGATTCTTACTGAAATAGGAGTCTCTCTCCTTTTTTTTCTTCATGAAAGGTGCCTTTTTTACCCGGAACAGGATTTTCGTAGACGAGGTTTCCATTTACAAATGAATGACTCACAAAGTAATAGAATGATTCACCCTCAAATGGTGACCAATTACATTTGGCCTGTATATTATCTTTAGAGACTGTCCATTTGCCACTATCCACCAAAACAAGATCTGCTTTATAACCTTTCCGGATGTAGCCGCGTTTCTCAATGCCAAACAGGTCTGCAGGTGCATGGCACATTTTCTCCACGACTTTCTCGATAGAAATTTTACCGTTTCGGCTCATTTCCAACATCGCCAGCAGGGAATGTTCAACCAGCGGACCTCCTGAAGGCATCTTCAGATAGGGGCGGCTTTTCTCTTCTTCTGTATGCGGGGCATGGTCGGAAGCAATAATATCAATTCTGTTTTCATTCACTGCCTTGATCAGACTGGCTCTGTCGTTGGCAGTCTTGATAGAAGGGTTCCATTTGATACGTGCCCCCAGTTTTTCGTAGTCGGCATCCGAGAACCAAAGATGGTGCACGCAGACCTCGGCGGTTATCTTCTTGTTTTTTACGGGCGCTGCTTCAAATAGTGCAACTTCAGCAGCGGTTGAGACATGCAGAATATGCAAACGGGTGCCAAATTTTTTAGCCAGTTCGACAGCCTTGGAGGACGAATTAAAACAGGCACTCGCATCCCTGATTTTCGGATGTTCGCTAACAGGGATATCTTCTCCATATTTTTCAACTGCTGCAGCCAGATTAGCCTGAACTATGTTCTCATCCTCACAATGAACTGCAATCAGCATTTTTGATTTCTGGAAAAGTGAGGAAAGAGTTGAAGTGTTATCAACCAGCATATTACCTGTCGAGGAGCCCATAAATACCTTGATACCGCAGACTTTGGCAGGATCTGTTTTCAGGAGTTCTTCAAGGTTATCATTGGTTGCTCCGATATAGAATGAATAATTAGCTAAAGAGACTTCTGAAGCCCTTTCGAATTTTTGATTCAGGATTTCCTGGGTTGTTGCTTGTGGTATAGTATTAGGCATCTCCATGAAAGAAGTAACACCACCGGATACTGCTGCCCTGGATTCCGAATATAGATCGCCTTTGTGTGTGAGTCCGGGTTCACGGAAATGTACCTGATCGTCAATAACTCCCGGTAACAATAGTTTCCCTGCGGCATTAATGACTTCCGCGTTAGCTAAAACAGATTCCGGAACTGCCTCTCTGAAGATTTTTTCAATTATTCCATTCCTTATTAACAGACTGGTATTACGCAAGATTTTTCCTTCATTTACAACCTTAGCATCTTTGATAATTAGGTCTTTCATTTGGTAATAATATTCTTAGGTTTCTTCCCGGGATGAGAAAAATAGCTCGCAATTTTCATCCTGATGACACCCTTAAATGCCTCACCGAATATGCCTCCGCTCATTTTTGAAGCGCCTTCCCTCCGCTCTGTGAATATGATCGGGATTTCCACGATATTGAATCCAAGTTTCCAGGTCTTAAATTTCATCTCTATCTGAAAACCATAACCTTTCATTTTAATCCATTCGAGGTCAAGCGTTTCAAGCACGGTTCTCCTGTAGCACTTGAATCCGGCCGTTGTGTCCATAATTTTCATGCCGGTTACCATTCTGACATATTTGGAAGCCATATACGACATCAAGACCCTCTTCAACGGCCAATTGATCACATTAATGCCGGAAATATACCTTGAACCGATGGCCAGATCTGCACCATCTTCATTACAAGCTTTATATAGGTTAAGTAGTTCATTAGGATCATGCGAAAAATCGGCATCCATCTCAAAAATAAACTGATAGTTTTTCTCCAACGCCCATTTGAAGCCGGTCAGGTAAGCTGTTCCCAAACCGAGTTTACCCTTGCGCTCAATCAGGAATAGTTGTTCGGGGTGGCTCTTTTGGATTTTTTTCACGATATCCGCTGTACCATCCGGTGAATTGTCATCTACAATGAGAATGTGAAATCGTTTTGGGAGATAGAAAATTGTCCGGATCATCCGTTCAATGTTCTCCTTTTCGTTGAAGGTTGGTATTACAATGATGCTGTCAGACACTTTTTCTAAATTACTTTGAGTTGGTAAAAATAATACAATTGTTATATTCAGAAATACCCTATTATCTTCCTATATAATTACCTGAAATTCCTCCTGTATTCAGAAGGAGTCATGTGCATGATATTCTTGAAATAGAGATTGAAATTGGCCAGATTATTGTAGCCACTTTCATAGCAAATCTGCGCGATGGGCTTGTCTGATTCAGCCAATTTTTTGGCAGCAATGCTGATTCTGATCTCCTTCACATACTGGATGAAAGTCTTGCCTGTCCGTTTCTTGAAATAGCGGCAGAAGGAACCAGGGGCCATATTCAAAAGGTTAGATACAGCCTTCAAACTGATACCGTCCTGAATGTTATGAAAGACATATTCATATACATCTTTGATCTGATCCAGATCCTTGAAATAACTGGTTGGGTACTCTGGAGTAAGGGACAATGACTCTTTATTATCAATCTGGATCAATCCCTTGAAAATATGGAGTAGTTCAATATAACTTTCGAGGCCACTTAAATTCACCAGACGTTCCATACATTCAATGACATAACCTATTTTTTTACCCTTGAAGAAGAGACCGCTGTTTGCCCTGTTAAGCAGATCCTTCACTGTTTCGAGTTCAGGCAGGTTAAAGAAATCTGAACCAACGATGTTCTCATCGAAGTGGATAACAATGCAGGAAGGAGGCGAATCGTTTTGTCTGTCAAGCACTTCCCAGTAATGTGGAAGATCAGGTCCAAGCAAAACAAGGTCACCGGATTCAAAACCGGAAATATTGTTTCCGACAATGCGTCTGCCTGACCCTGAAATAATCAGATTCAATTCGTAATTTTTGTGAGAGTGAATTTTGGGATTATTTTCAGACAAAATCAGTCTCCGCGTAATAAACGAGTGCTCGTGCGGGACATTTATTTTTGCAAAAACAAATTCCATGATATATAAATTAACCTGAGATACAAATATAACTAACAAAATTAAATTTAAGGGTTAAAAAACATTATGAATTAGATAAAATTACATTCAAAATTCATTAAAACATATTCTACTTTTGTCTTACTTAAAAACTTAGATTATGATGAAACCGTTAAAAGGGATTATCCCACCGATGATTACTCCCTTAAAAGGTAACAATGAACTCGACCGTCCAGGTGTTGAGCGGCTTATCGAACATATTATCGGAGGAGGCGTTCATGGTCTCTTTTTACTTGGAACCAACGGTGAAGGACCCAGTCTAAGCTATCGTTTAAAGAAAGAATTTATCAAATTGTCCTGCGAAATTATCAAAGGCAGGGTACCAGTCCTGGTTGGGATTACGGATTCTGCATTCTCCGGGGCCATGGAAATTGCTGAATATTCAAAATCGGTAGGAGCAGATAGCGTAGTAGTGGCACCTCCTTTCTATTTCCCTGCTACGGAAGCCGAAATGATCAATTATTTTGAGAAACTGGCGGCTGCCACTCCGCTGCCTTTTGTACTTTACAACATGCCCATGCATACAAAAATTAACCTGACCATTCCTACCGTGATGCGTGCCAGGGAACTTGGTTGCATTGGGATAAAAGACAGTTCAGGCGACATGGCTAACATGTATATGCTGATTGATGCTTTCAAAGAGTATCAGGACTTTGCCATAATAGTGGGCACTGAATTGTACACTTCCGATGCTATTCTGGGTGGAGCTCATGGGTCAGTCGCCGGAGGAGCAAATGTTTTCCCAAGAATGTTTGTCGATTTATATGAAGCCTCCCTGAAGAAGGATCTTGTTACTATAGCCAAAATAAAGAACCAGATCGTATGGTTGTGCAATACCATGTATCAGGTTTCTCCAAGCGCAGCGAGAATTACCATTTCTTTCAAAACGATGCTTTCTATCATGGGAATTTGTAGCGACGAGATGGCTTTACCACTCATGAAACTCGAAGGTGAAAATCGTCAGAAAATTTCCTCCTACCTGGATGAAATGAAAACCAAATTTGTATAGGCTACGATTTTCAGCGGAGAGAGCGGGATTCGAACCCGCGGAGCCCTTTAGAGGCCCACACGCTTTCCAGGCGTGCCAATTCAACCACTCTTGCATCTCTCCTTCCTGCTGTTTTTAAAGGAATGACAAAAGTAGAAGATTTTTTGATTCAAAAAAACTTGGGATTGCTTAATTGCGATTAATATTGCCAGAGGTAGCAAAACCCCAGATTATGCTAGTTTTTCTTGAACGCCCTGTAGATAATATATCCAAAAATCAGGACTCCCAAAATTACAAATGCCATGCCGAGGTGCGAACTGTATTCCTGTACTTTTGACATCAGCATATCCTTTGGAACAAAAGATTCGAGGTAATAACCAATCGACGCCAGGATGACATTCCACAAGCCTGCCCCAATGGTGGTATATAGCAGGAATCTTCCCAGATTCATCCTGGCAAGTCCGGCCGGAATAGAAATCAAATGACGTAAACCAGGAATTAACCTACCGGTGAAAATGGAAATAGCACCGTTGTTGTCAAAAAAGACTTCTGTTTTCTTAACCGCAGCCTCATCGATCAGAAGCATGTGCCCAAACTTACTGTTGGCAAAGCGGTAAACAATGGGTCTTCCGATCAGAATCGCCAGGAAATAATTGATGGTCGAACCTATCAGTGCACCAAATGTCGAAAAGAAAACCACCAGATAAATATTTAACTCTCCGGCTGCAGCCTTATATGCGGCCGGGGGTACGATCAATTCAGAGGGCAATGGAATCACGGAGCTTTCAATAGCCATTAACAGGGTAATGGTCCAGTAATTTAGGTTTTCAAGACACCATTGAATAAATCCTATAGATTCCATTTTAAGTCAATTAGGTAAGAATTCATATTAAAGCACCGCAAATGTAGGGAATGTCGCTTAACTTCCATGTTTAATGCCAAAATTCATCAAAATTTTAGTTCCAATTATCGAACATTGGAACCTAATTTAGAAAGATTTTAAGATCATCTTCTTAGTATCCTGAAAGTTAATCTTTAACTTTATCGGGCATTATGAAAGTATGTAACTATTTGTGATTTAACATGGAAAAAAAGAACGAAATATCAGATTTGCAGTCACATACAGGAGTGAAGGTTATGCGATGTTACCAATGCGGGAAATGCACGGCTGGTTGCGTTCTTGCCTCGGATATGAATTACCCGCCGAGTTATCTGATGCGATTGCTTCAAACCGGAACAAAAGACAACTATGAAAAGATTCTCAGCTCTAATTCCATCTGGCTCTGTTTGAACTGTGAAAATTGCGTGGGACGCTGTCCGATGGAGATCGATATTCCGAAAATGATGGATTACCTGAGGACACAGGCCATCGCATATGACAAACTTCACCCGGATTCTAAGCCAATCATTGCTTTCCATCAATCTTTTCTGGACTCTATTAAATATACCGGACGGCTCTATGAAATGGGACTCATTGCTGCTTTCAAGGCCCGTACCTTCCGTTTGACCCAGGACCTTGCCATCGCTCCATCCATGTATCTCAAAGGGAAATTGCATCTGCTGCCCGAGAAAATCAAAGACCGAAGGGGCATGAAAAGAATATTTGCCCAGACAATTGAAAACGTTAAGACTAAAAATGTATGAAGATAGGATTTTACCCGGGTTGTTCTTTAACCGGTTCCTCAAGAGAATACAATGAGTCTGTTGTTGCAATAGCTAAAGTACTGGAGATCGAACTGGTCGAGATTAATGACTGGAACTGTTGCGGAGCCACTGCTGCTCACTCCATGAACGAAGAGCTCTCCCTGTCACTTCCGGCGCGAATAATGGCTCTCGCAGAGAAACAGGGTCTTACTGATGTAGTTGTGCCCTGTGCTGCCTGCTACAACCGGCTGAAAATGACCCAGCATGAGCTGGAAGATGATCTGAAGCGATCCAGAATTAAAGAAATATTAGATATGCCTTATCAGGGGAATGTAAAGATCATCAACGTCTTACAGCTCCTGCAGCAATATGGTATCGATAACCTGAAGGCGAAGATAAGTCAGCCGTTCGCCCATAAGGTGGCCTGCTATTATGGTTGTTTACTGGTAAGGCCACACGCTATACTGAAATTTGACCGGGTAGAAGATCCTCAAAGCATGGATGAAATGATTCGTGCTATCGGTGGATCGACGATGGACTGGGCATTTAAGACTGAATGCTGCGGGGGCGGATTCTCGGTCTCCCGCACCGATCTGGTCGCCAAACTTTCCGGCAATATTTTGAAAGATGCCGCAGACCGTGGCGCAGAAGCTATTATTGTTGCCTGTCCAATGTGTCAGTCTAACCTCGATATGCGCAGGGGAGCAATCAATAAAGTACTTAATTCACAGATAGATATACCAGTTATTTATATTACTCAAGCCATTGGTCTGGCAATGGGAATCGGAGCCAAAGAATTGGGTTTAAAACGTCATTTTGTAACCGTAGAATTGTAACTATATGTCAAAAATCGGAGTATTTATCTGCCACTGCGGTGAAAATATCAGTGCCACGGTCGATGTTGAACGCGTTGCAAGGGAAATTGGCGGAATGGAGGGTGTTGCTCATGCGATCGATTACAAATATATGTGTTCGGATCCAGGACAAACCTTTATCAAAGAGGCCATTAAAAAGTATGATCTGGACGGAGTCGTTGTCGGAGCCTGTTCTCCCAGAATGCACGAACCCACTTTTCGGAAGGCATGTGCCGAGGCTGGACTGAATTCCTACCTCTGCGAAATGGCCAACCTTCGTGAACATTGTTCCTGGGTACATGAAAAAAGTGAAGAGACTACCGAGAAGGCCATCGATCTTGTTAAGATGTTGGTACAGAAGGTGAAGAAGAATAAGGCGCTCGAATCTATTAAAGTCCCTGTTACCAAGAAGGCGCTTGTCATCGGTGGTGGAATCGCAGGGATTCAGGCAAGCCTGGATATCGCCAATACCGGGCATCAGGTCATCCTGGTGGAGAGGGATCCGTCCATCGGCGGACACATGTCACAACTTTCAGAGACCTTTCCAACACTCGATTGTTCCCAATGTATTTTGACGCCCAGGATGGTAGAGGTGGCTCAACATCCTAATATTAAGTTATATACCTACGCTGAACTGGAGAGCCTGGAGGGCTTTATCGGCAACTTTACCGCCAAAATCCGGTTAAAGGCAAAGAGTGTGAATTATTCGACCTGTACCGGATGCGGCGCCTGTATTCAAAAATGCCCGGTTAAGAAGATTCCGAGCGAATTCAACGCAGGTCTCGGTGTCCGAACGGCAATCTATGTCCCATTCCCGCAAGCTGTTCCAAATAAACCGGTGATTGACCGTATCAATTGCAACTATTATAAGAGAGGTGCCTGCAAAATCTGTGAGAAGACTTGTCAGGTTGGTTCCATCGAATGGGACAAAGAGGACGAGATCATCAGCGAACAGATTGGCGCTGTGGTTCTTGCTACCGGTTTCGATGTGAAGGGAACTGATTTCTTCCCTGAATACGGATACGGAAAATTCAAAGATGTGCTGACCGGTTTGCAGTTTGAGCGACTGGCCTCTGCTTCCGGTCCGACGCTGGGCGAAATTCGGAGGCCATCGGATGGGGCAATACCTAAGAAGATTGTCTTTATCGCTTGTGCCGGTTCCAGGGATCCTGCTAAGGGAATACCTTACTGCTCAAAGATTTGCTGCATGTACACAGCTAAACATGCGATGTTGTACCAGCACAAGGTTCACGACGGAGAATCGACTGTATTCTATATGGATATCCGCGCAGGCGGTAAAAACTACGAAGAGTTTGTCCGCAGAGCTATCGAAGAGGATACTGTCAACTACATCCGCGGTAGGGTAGCACGGGTGTATGAAAAAGATGGCAAACTGATTGTCAAGGGGGTAGATACGCTTCTCGGAGGACAACAGGTTGAAATAGAAGCAGATATGGTTGTTCTGGCAACCGCTGGAGTTGCCAATTGCGGATCGGAACAGCTAGCGCAGAAACTGCATGTTTCTTATGATCCGTACCATTTCTTCGCTGAAGCGCATCCAAAGCTTAAACCCGTTGAAACCAATACAGCCGGGATCTTTCTGGCAGGAGCCTGTCAGGCGCCGAAGGATATCCCTGAGACCGTTGGCATGGCCTCCGGTGCAGCCGTCAAGGTGGCAGCGCTGTTTTCAAAGGACGAACTGGTAAGAGAGCCGATTATCGCGGTTGTTAACCGTCTGGCCCCACCTCTTTATAGTACCTGCGTCGGATGTTTCATGTGTGAAACGGCTTGTCCGTACAATGCCATCGAACACGAAGAGATTAAGGGACGAGATGGCAGCCTGATCAGGACCATTGCAAAAGTTAACGAAGGACTTTGTCAGGGTTGTGGTACCTGTGTCGCCTTCTGCAGATCTAAATCAATTGATATTCAGGGCTATACCAATGAACAAGTTTACGCCGAAGTCATGTCATTGTTGAACGACTAACTAACAAATAATGAGTACTGAAACAGTTTTTGAACCTAAAATAGTGGCTTTCGTCTGCAACTGGTGTACCTATGCCGGGGCTGATTTAACCGGTACGAGCCGGTTGAAATATGCCACAAATGTCAAGATCGTTCGCTTCCCATGTACGGGCCGCATCGATTTTCTTTTGTTGCTTAAGTCATTTGCTCAAGGTGCCGATGGTATTATCGTATCCGGATGCCATCCCAACGACTGCCACTATACCAGCGGTAATTTTCATGCCCGCCGTCGCTGGATTGCCTTCCGTTCACTCCTTGATATGATGGGAATTGATGTGCAGCGCATTCAATATTCCTGGGTTTCGGCCGCGGAAGGTTCCAAATGGGCAGATCTGGTGAACACTACTGTGGCCAATATCCGGGCACTCGGACCTTATACGGAATACAGAAAGGTTGCCGACTATTTAGAGAAGGAGGAACAAAATGCATAATCTGAGAGAGAGAGCAGCAGCTTTATTATCTGAAGGGACTGTCTCATTGATCATTGGATACGAGGAGGGAACTAAAAGACCCCGACCTCTTTTCTGCCGGGACAGTCAGACTGCTCAAAAACTAATCTTCGACAGTCGTTGTTTCCACAACCTGGCAGTATATATTACCAAGAAAGAGCTGGTAGGAAAGGAGCGTTTTGCTGTTACAGCTACCATTTCGAGCCTTAGAAGCATCATGCAGCTTTATGTTGAAAATCAGCTGAACGAAGATCAAGTGCTGATACTGACCGTCGATCCGACAGGCGAATTGAAGGAATTCGTCACCTTCGAGGAGATTTCGGCTTATGTACAGCAGTTCGAGCTGAAGCGGGGTGAACGCGAGCAGGTTATCCTTTCAAAAATTGAAGCGATGAATCGCGAAGAGCGCTGGAAATTCTGGATGGAAGAGATGTCCCAATGTGTCAAATGTTACGCCTGCCGTGCAGCTTGTCCTTTGTGCTACTGCTCGAAGTGCGTGGTGGAGGTAAACCGTCCCCAGTGGATCAATCCATGGCCGGCGCCCCTGGCCAATATGGAATGGCACATCAACAGGGCCATGCACATGGTCGGGCGTTGTACAGCTTGCGGTGCCTGTGGAGATGCCTGTCCGGTTGGAATTCCTATTGATTTGATTACCAGGAAGATGATGGAAGATTTGGCTCCAGAATTCGATTATATTCCGGGTTTCCCCGTGAAAAAGGGTAATGCCTTATCCACGTGGAAGTTAGATGATAGAGAGCAATTTATACGATAAGCATTTATGGAAGTAAAATATATCAGTGAAGGCGGAATTGAACAGTGGTTCAAGATTATCGTTGATAGCGGTAAACGCGTATATGCTCCGGTAAACGCACGCGGACAAGTGGATTTTAAACTTGTAAAAAATCTGGGCGAGGTTGCCTCGGAATATATCCAGACTACGCAATCGGTGAAGGCTTCTGTCTATCAGAAGGCAGAGGTACTGTTTTCGTATGAAAAGGTAAACGGGAAAGTCGAGCTTAAAGATTTTGATCCGGAAAGCGTACCCGAGACGGTTCTCTGGAAGGTTCATCCATGTGATGCTGCAGGATTTAAGCCCCTTTCGGCCATTTTCAACTGGGATACTCCTGATAAGATGCACAATGCCCATCTTGTCAAGACTACGATTGTCTCTTTTAGCTGTCCGGCATCTGACGAAAGTTGTTTCTGCTCCAGTGTGAATGGAAGTCCGGGGAATACCGCAGGCAGTGACATACAGTTAACCATGTTACCTGACGGAGGTGCCATTGTGGAGATCTTTACCATCAAGGGTGAAGCGTTGATCGCGTTAATGCCTTCCGTTTTTGAAGCCGACAAAGGTGAGGACAAGCAAAAATATCTGGCTGTTCTCCCGGCAAAATTCAATCTGGAAGAGGTCAATGCCAAACTCAACAAGGCATTTGACAGTACGGTATGGAAAGAACAATCGGAGCGTTGTATCGGTTGCGGGGCCTGTGCATTTGTTTGTCCAACCTGCGCCTGTTTCGATATCCAGGAGGATGCCCATGGTTCCAAGGGTCGCCGTATCCGCTGCTGGGATGCTTGCGGTTTCGGATTGTTTACCCTGCATACTTCAGGGCACAATCCTCGCGAACATCAGAGTCAGCGCTGGCGTCAGCGTATTCTCCATAAATTTTCCTATATGCCTGAAAGACTTAGTGTTGTCGGGTGTACCGGATGCGGTCGCTGTTCACGTGCCTGTCCGGTGGATATGAATATTCTTGAACACATTACATCAATTGCAGCACAATGAGCGAAAAAAATACCTACCTGCCGTACCTGATGACCATCGAAAAGGTCATCAAAGAGGCTCCCGGAGTAAAGACTTTCAGGTTGAAATTTCAGGATGAAGCAGAGGCTGAAGCGTTTGAATTTGAGGCTGGTCAGTTTGGCGAATATTCTGCGTTCGGCGAAGGCGAATCGACCTTTTGTATCGCTTCTTCACCGACCAGAAAGGGTTACATCGAATGCACTTTCCGGGATACCGGACGGGTTACTTCGGGCCTGGCATCGCTGGAAGAGGGTAGTACCATGGGTTTTCGCGGACCTTATGGAAATGTTTTTCCGCTGGACGAATGGAAGGGCAAAAACCTCGTCTTTATTGCGGGCGGTATTGCACTGCCTCCCATGCGCTGCGTGATCTGGAATGCACTGGACCTTCGTAAGAATTTCGGGGATATCACCATTGTTTACGGAGCCAAAACTGTTAATGATCTGGTTTACAAGACTGAACTGAAAGAATGGTCAGATCGCCCGGATGTTAGGATGGTCACTACCGTGGATCCTGGTGGCCAAACGGCCGACTGGAAAGGCGAAATTGGTTTTGTACCGACGGTAGTAGAGAAGGTTGCGCCTTCGGCGGAAAACACCATTGCCATCGTTTGCGGTCCTCCTATTATGATTAAATTCACTTTCCCGGTACTGGAAAAACTGGGTTTCAGGGATGATCAGGTATTTACGACGCTGGAGAACCGTATGAAATGCGGGGTAGGAAAATGCGGGCGCTGCAATGTAGGTAAGCTTTACATCTGCAAGGATGGGCCGGTATTCAGCAAAGAAGAATTGAATCTAATTCCGGCTGAGGAGTATTAGTAGCGTTTTAACGCAGATTTTTTGTTCTGCTTGCATCCAGTCTGATAAAGATAAACAGCAGTACGGTGAATGACCACAGGGAGGAACCTCCGTAGCTGAAGAAGGGGAGTGGAATTCCGATGACAGGTGCCAACCCGATGGTCATGGAGACATTGATCATAATATGGAAAAATAGGATACAGGCAACGCAATATCCATAAATCCGACTGAAGATCGATCGCTGTCGCTCCGCCAAATAGATCAGCCGTATCAACAAGGTCAGGAATAAGATAATTACCACCGAAGTACCCAAAAATCCCCACTCTTCTCCGACTGTACAGAAGATAAAGTCGGTACTTTGTTCGGGAACGAAATTATATTTTGTCTGTGTGCCCTTTAAAAATCCTTTTCCAAGAATACCTCCGGAACCGATTGCAATCTTGGACTGATGAACATTGTACCCTGAATGCAATAAATCGGTCTTGATACCAAGTAGGTTATCTACCCTGTCTCGCTGGTGAGATACCATGATATTACGATAGAAGTAATTCACAGATAGGGAAATAGCGATGGAGAAGATGAAGAATAGTAATACAAACCAGGCTTGTTTGATGTGTTTGGCAAATCCGTATATGATAAAGATGATGATCATCAGGATAGATGTGATGACCAGCAGGTGGAAGGGTGTTGCGTCGAATCCTGTGATATTTTTGAGCCCGAAAAGAATTCCATAAATCAGACTAGTGATGGCGAAAGCGATGAATCCGTCTTTGTAGCTTTGCCGCAGGAAAGTGAACAGGATGAGGGATACCACAATCAATAATATCAAAATCTGGAGTTGGGTCCAGAGCAGGGCAAGAATAAACAGTATAATTGCGGTAAAACCGCCGATCAATATGATATCAGAAAGGCCTTCACGGTAGAAAACGAGGAAAAATACGGCAAAGACGAGGGCCGATCCGGTATCATTCTGGAGTAAGATCAGCAGAGCTGGGATTGTCATTAGTGCCCCGAGTACCAGGTATGATTTTGTCCTGTTCATTTTGAAACCAAACTGGCTCATAACCTTTGCGATGGCCAGACTGGTAGCAAACTTTCCCAACTCTGACGGCTGGAGCGCTACCCCACCAACTTCAAACCAAGCCCTGGCGCCGTTTACTTCACGTCCGAAGAACAGGACTGCAACCAACAAAATGAGGACAAAAACATAGATATGGTAGGCAAAAGCAACATAAAATTTGCTATCAATGATTAAGACGATGATTGCCAGGATTAAACCCGCAACGATCCAGATCATCTGTTTACCATACTGTTGACCCAGGTCCAGAATGCTTTGGTGTTCTTCGCTGTAAACGGCAGCATAGATATTGACCCATCCTAACATTGTCAATGTGAGATAGATCAGGATGGTAATCCAGTCCAGATTCAGAAATAGGTTGTTTTGACTCTTCATTAATTTTAAAATTCTTCCCTCAATCTCCCCCGGTCAAATGCATGGCCGATATAAGGTCAGCGCTCAGCATCGTCTGTTCGAGCGGTTTTCTTTTGGGTGAGATAGAATCGTTTAAATATTTCTCGATGATCAAACTGGCGATGGGCGCCGCATATCTGGCCCCCCAAACACCGTGCTCCACATAGACGCAAATGGCAATCTTAGGGTCATCCTTCGGTGCGTAGGCAATAAAAGCAGAATGTGCTTCTCCCCGAGGGTTTTGAATGGTTCCCGTCTTACCGCAAACGGCTATCCCATCGACTTTGGCGATCTTTGCGGTACCTCCATCAACCACCTTTTCCATTCCATTGGCAATGACTTGAAATAAATATGGATTAGCAGTAGTGACATGTTTTTCGAAGGAGAGCTCTCTTTCAGAATGGTCAATATCCTGAATGCTGCGAACTACATGAGGAGCGATATAATATCCTTTGTTGGCGATAACTGAAACCAAGTTAGCCAGTTGAAGCGGGGTGAGCAATAACTCTCCCTGACCGATAGAAAGGGACCGGACGGTCATTACATTCCAGTGGCTTCTACCGTATATGCGATCAAAATAGGTTGTTTTTGCAACACTACCGGCGTTTTCAGCGGTCAAATCTCCTCCGATCCTGTGTCCGATGCCAAGATCCATCAAATGATTTCGCCAAGCTTCATATCCATCCTCCGCATTAGGATATTTGTTGATGATAGCGCGGAAAGCCTGAAAGAAATAGGCGTTACAGGATTCGCGAATAGCGCTCTCCAACGGTAAAGGAGTTTCGTGGTTGTGTGTACATTTTATAGGAGATGATCTCGTGCCATTGCACGAGTAACGTATTTCCGGGCCCAGCAATCCTTCTTCCAACCCAATAATTGCATCGGCAACTTTGAATGTGGAGCCGGGCGGGTAGGAGGAGGTTATTGCCCTATTGAGCATGGGTTTCAACGGATCGTTGAGGAGGGTCAGGTAATTCTTTGTTCTCTCTCTTCCCACAAACATTCCTGGATCAAAAGAGGGAGAGCTGGCAAGAATCATTATTTCCCCTGTTTTAGGCTCGATGGCGACTATGCTTCCAACCTTTCCGGCAAGCAGTCTTTCACCATAAGTTTGCAGGTCGGCATGAAGTGTTGAGATGAGGTTCTTTCCTATAACAGCGGCCGTATCCAATTTTCCGTTTTCAAAAGATCCCTTTACCCTTTGGTGAACGTCCACCATCATATAGGAAATTCCCTTGACGCCTCTCAGTTCGGCTTCATAGGCCTGCTCAATTCCGGATATTCCGATGTAGTCTCCGCTTTCATAGTATCGGTCATCATCAACTTTTTTCTGGTCCACCTCGCCGATGAAACCCAGAATATGCGAAGCGATGGTGGCAGGATACTGCCGGAGTGTTCGAGCCTGAATGTAGAAACCAGGAAATTTAAACAATTGCTCCTGTAATGCTGCATATCTGTGGGAGGATAATTGTTTAATGATCGGGTAGGGTTTATACATGGAGTAGCTACGGGCCTTCTTTATCTCCGACACTAATTCCGATTTATCGACTCCTGCGATTCTGCAGAAAGTCAATGTGTCAAAGGCTTTCATCTCTCTGGGGGTAACCAGTACGTCGTATGCAGCCTGGTTATAGACGATCAATTTATGGTTACGGTCATAGACGAGTCCCCTGGCGGGATAGTTGATCTGTCTCCTCAGGACATTGCTAGCTGCTGAAATTTTATAAGAGGAATCAATCACCTGAATGTAAAATAGCCTGATAATCATTACCAGTGCTACCAGACAAAATATTCCTATTAACAGGTATTTTCTTTTAGAATAGGTATCCACGTGTTGGCGCTATTTTCGGAAGAATAAAAACTGGCTGATCACAATCAAAATAATAGATAAAATTCCACTTAAAAAAGCTCTTGCCAAAGTAAAAAATATCCCTTGAAATGTGAATGCCTCAAGCATAAAAAGAAGTAAATGATGAATAGCTACGAAGATAGCAGTATAATTGATGAACCAGTTTAAACTCATCGTGGAAATTCTCGGGGCCGAGACTGATTCACGCGTTTCGCGGGTTGATATTTTGTTTAGCACTCCGGGTCTGATGAAGCCAATCAGCACACAGACAGCGGTATGGA
The DNA here is from genome assembly GCA_036508555.1 of Prolixibacteraceae bacterium. Classification (GTDB taxonomy): domain Bacteria; phylum Bacteroidota; class Bacteroidia; order Bacteroidales; family Prolixibacteraceae; genus CAINVV01. The sequence continues at coordinate 38,242 of DATCHD010000118.1, read as the reverse complement.
CGCCAAGGGTATTGGTGAAAGCATCTATAGAAAGGCCAAGAATAAAGCCCAGGAATATCAGCATGGCCCTCGAAGTGTTGAATGGAAGCAATAAAAGGAAAATGAGATAATAGAAAGGAGAAATCATTCTGAATATCAGGATGTGGTTGAGAACCAGCACCTGAAGCAAGACTGCTACAATGAAAATAACCGAATATTTGAATAAATTATTTACCATCGTTGTTCAGAGATTCAAGTTTGTTGATTTCTATTAACTGTCTGTTTTCCACCAACGCCACCTGCACAATACTCTTAAAATCAACTGCCAGGTCAATATCTATCTTGTAAAAATTACTTCCTGTTCCAAGTGTGAAGTCAGAGACAATCCCGATTGTAAGTCCTTCCGGGAAACTGGAGGAGAATCCTGTGGTTACCACGGTATCCCCGTTCTGAATCGGAACATGATAGGGAATTTCGTTTAGCTGGGCCTTCCTGTAGTTGCGACCATTCCATGAAAGTGACCCAAAGAAATCGTTTCGTTTGATTTTAGCGCTCAGTTTCCATCTTTCATTCAAAATGGAGATTACCTCGCTGTAATTGTCTCCTACATCGGTTACCAGCCCTACCACTCTGCCGGCAGAGATGACTCCCATATTCGTTTTTACTCCCTGGATCCTTCCTTTGTTGATGGTTAAAAAATTGTGGCGCTGGTTGATGGAATTATTGATCACCCGGGCAGTGGTAAAGAAATAAACGATCTTATTCAGCGAGTCGCGCGTCATGGTAATCAATGGATTACGTTCTGTAAGATAGCTTTGACGGGAGTTGTTTATGGTTCTTAACTGGTAATGTTGAAGGGCTGTCCGCAACTGGGCATTTTCTTCCGCTAATTCGGTATTGGCTTTTTTCAGGTCGAAAACCTGAAAGACTCCCGCGAAATTCTCATAAAAATAGCCAGTGAACCCATTGCTGGAGGACAAAAATTTTGCCTTCTGGTAGTTGTTATAGGTAACAACAAACGAAAGCGAAAATATTTCCAGAATCAAAAACAGGAAAATATAATGGTACTTTAAGATGAGCCTGAATAGATTCCTCATTTTTCAGCAACAGTGCAAATGGCTTTGTTATTGAGATAATTATCTAAGAAGGAATGAAAATTTATCTACATTTTTCAATGCAACTCCGGTACCACGGGCTACAGCTCTTAAGGGATCTTCTGCAATCCGGAAAGGAATATTGAATTTTTCGTATAGTCTTTTGTCCAGCCCACGCAGCAGTGCACCACCTCCGGCAAGCCAGATTCCTCTCTTGTAGATATCGGCGTAAAGCTCCGGGGGTGTATGTTCCAATGCGTTAGTGATAGCAGTCTCAATTTTAGAAATGGACTTGTCCAGACAGTGAGCAATCTCAGTATAGGTCACATGTACGTCGATAGGCATAGCCGTCATTTGGTTCGGACCCTTTACGATCATATCTGCCGGTGGCTCATCGAGCTCGGTCATGGCCGATCCGACAACGATTTTAATTTCCTCCGCAGTTCTTTCACCAATCTTCACATTGTGCTGGTGACGCATGTGCTCCATGATGTCGGCCGTTAAATCATCACCGGCGATGCGGATAGATTTATTTGTGACGATCCCGCCGAGGGAAATAACGGCAATTTCGGTAGTACCACCACCGATATCGACCACCATGTTACCTTCAGGAGCTTCAACATCGAGTCCAATTCCGATGGCTGCTGCCATAGGCTCATAAATCATGTACACATCGCGTCCTCCAGCATGTTCGGCTGAGTCGCGAACTGCACGAATCTCAACTTCGGTTGAACCGGAAGGGATGCAAATAACCATCTTGAGCGCCGGAGAAAAAAACCTCTTCTTTGGATTGATCATCTTAATCATTCCGCGGATCATCTGTTCAGCAGCGTTGAAGTCTGCAATAACACCATCCCGCAAGGGGCGGATAGTCTTCAGATTAGAGTGTGTTTTGCCTTGCATCTGCCGGGCTTTCTCGCCGATAGCCACCAACTTTTCTGTTTTGGTATCGATGGTAACGACGGATGGTTCATCTACCACAACTTTGTCGTTAAATATGATGATGGTATTGGCAGTACCCAGGTCGATTGCAATTTCCTGTGTTAGAAATGAAAAGAAACTCATATGATTTTTTTATTTAGTTCTAATGTTTAAAATGTCTGAAACCAGTTATTACCATGGACATCTGATGGTTGTTGCAGAAGTCGACAGATTCTTTGTCCCTGATGGATCCTCCGGGTTGAATTATGGAGGTAATACCTTCTTTGTGAGCAATTTCCACGCAATCAGGGAAGGGAAAGAAGGCATCTGAAGCCATCACCGCACCTTCGAGTTCAAATTTGAAGGATTTCGCTTTTTCGATGGCTTGTTTCAATGCATCCACCCTTGAGGTCTGACCGACTCCGCTTGCCAGCAGCTGCTTGTTTTTGGCCAGCACGATGGTATTTGATTTCGACTGTTTAACCAGACGATTGGCAAAAAGAAGGTCTTCGATTTCGCTCTTTCCAGGTGCAGTTACCGTGGCAGTTTGCAGGTCTCCTACTGTCTCCTTTTTTGAGTCCCTGTTCTGGAGGATTACCCCATTTAAGACTGTCCTGTACTGGTATTCCTGAAGACCATTTGATTTTCTGGTTAACACGATCAGCTTTTTCTTTTTCTCAAAGACAGATAACGCTTCTAATGTATAAGCAGGCGCAATGATTACTTCGAAGAAGATTTTTGCTGCCTCTTCTGCTGTCTTTTGATCAACTTTACGGTTAGTGACAAAGATACCCCCAAATGCCGAAACCGGATCCCCGGCCAGGGCTGCAAGAAATGCATCGGTTACATTTTCGCGGGAAGCGCATCCGCATGCATTATTGTGTTTGAGGATAGCAAAAGTGGTATCATCGAACTCGTCGATAAGGTTAACTGCAGCATCGATATCCAGCAGATTGTTATACGATATTTCCTTGCCCTGCAGCTGATCGAAGAGTTCTTCGAAATTACCAAAGAATACCCCTTTCTGATGGGGATTTTCGCCATATCTTAAATGCTTTGCCTGATTGAAACTTTTGCGGAAAAGCTCATTGTTGTCGCCAGAAAAGTAACTGTAAATAGCTGTATCGTAGTTAGATGAAGTAGCAAAAGCCTCCGTTGCAAATTGTCTGCGGTCGGCCAGGTCGCTCGCGCAATTTTTTTCGTTTAGCAGGTTGAGTAATTTTCCATACTGTCCTACATGAGAAATGATTAATACGTCAGAGTGGTTTTTTGCAGCTGCTCTGATGAGTGAAATACCGCCGATGTCGATTTTTTCGATGATATCCGCATCCGAAGCACCCGATTTTACTGTTGCTTCAAAAGGATATAGGTCAACAATAACCAAATCAATCTCGGGGATGGCATATTCGGCAAGCTGAGTTTTATCGCCGGCGTTTTCCCTGCGGGCAAGGATACCGCCAAACACTTTCGGGTGGAGCGTCTTTACTCTGCCGCCAAGTATAGAGGGATAACCGGTTAGTCCTTCGACCGAGGAAACCGGAATATTCAGCTCTTCAATAAACTGTTTTGTACCTCCGGTGGAGAATAAATGAACCCCGGACTGGTGTAGTTTTTTGACGATCTCTTCTAATCCGTCCTTGTAGTAGACTGAGATCAAAGCAGACTTAATATATTTTAAATCATTCATTGATAAATCCTTGAAAACTTTCCACAAAAGTAATAAAAATAGTTTTAACTTTCCGGTGAAATCAACCCATTCTATGTTATTTATAAGGCTGTTTATTGAAAGTTTTCGATTTGCATACAACTCTTTGGTTGTAAATCCCCTCAGAACTTTTCTCTCCCTTTTGGGTATCACGATCGGTATTTTTTGCATTATTTCAGTTTTCACCATCATCGATTCACTCGAGCGGACGATCAGAAACAGCATGGAGAAATTGGGCAGCAATGTAGTTTACATTCAAAAGTGGCCATGGGCACCACCTCCGGGCGAAACGGACTATCCCTGGTGGAAATACCTGAATCGGCCGGTTCCGAAATTAACTGAGACGGATGAAATCAAGAGAAGATCAAATCTGGCTGAGTATGTAGTTTATTACCAAGGCTTTAGCCGGACTGTTCAGTATGGGACCAATAAAGCCGAAAATGTGGTAATTCTTGGTGGTTCATCCGGATTGATCGATACCTGGAGTCTGAAAATTGCAGCAGGCAGGCCGATGTCGGACGATGAGCTGGATGGTTTACGCAGTGTGGGAATGATGGGTTCCGAATTGGCAACACAGCTCTTTCCAGGGAGTACTCCAATAGGAAAGACAATTAAAATCCAGGGATTTACCATATTAATAGTGGGTGTTTTTGAAAAAATGGGAGAGGATATGTTCGGCACGAGTATGGACAACCGGGTGCTGATCCCTGTAAAATTTGCTCACCGGATGGTTGACGCGAAAATGGATGCTGGTCAGACGATAATCGTCAAGGGCAAAAATGATATCCCTACTGCCCGGCTAATAGAAGAACTGGAGGGTATCATGCGTTCCATCAGAAGGATCAAGCCTGCAGAGGAAAATGATTTTGCACTGAATGAGGTCAGCCTGATATCCGGAGCGCTTGATAGCTTGTTTAAGGTTTTGAATCTTGCGGGGTGGATCATTGGTGGATTCTCTATCCTGGTTGGAGGCTTCGGAATTGCCAATATTATGTTTGTTTCGGTGAAGGAGCGAACCAAAATTATTGGCATTCAGAAAGCCATGGGTGCGAAGAACCGGTTTATCATGCTTGAATTCCTTTTTGAAGCTACCATACTTTCTTTAATCGGCGGACTTATTGGTTTGCTTATCATTTATATAGGCACTTATATAGCCAAAGTCAGCTTTGATTTTGAATTCGTCCTTACACTGGGAAATATTTCTACCGGATTGATTATCAGCATTACCATCGGACTGATTGCAGGAATGGTTCCGGCAAGATCTGCTTCAAAACTGGATCCGGTGACGGCAATGAATAGCCTATAATAACTTCTCTATTGCATTTGTGAGGGTAATAAACTCTTCCACAGAGAGTTGCTCCGGACGTCTGGTTAATGTATGGGCGTCCAGTTCGTCATAGCGCGGAGTAAAACTCTTAATGCTGTTCCGCAACATCTTTCTTCGTTGATTAAACGCCTGTTTGACAATAGATTTAAAGAGTTTTTCACTGCATCCCAATTCTGTTCTGCCGTTTGCCGTCAATCTCACTACCGCGGATTTTACTTTTGGCGGCGGATCGAAAACCTCCTCATTTACAGTAAAAAGATATTCCACGTTGTACCAGGCCTGCAACAGGACGCTCAAAATGCCGTAAGTCTTGCTGCCCGGACCGGTGCAAATACGTTCGGCAACCTCTTTTTGCAGCATTCCCACGACTTCGGGTATCAGGTTGCGATTTTCCAGAACTTTGAATAAAATCTGTGAGGATATGTTATAGGGAAAGTTTCCGATAAGGGAGAATGGATCAGTGGAAAAGTTTTCTCTTAGATCCATTCGGAGGAAATCGCCCTCGATGATACGGCCCTCAAGTTCAGGTAGATATGTTTTTAAGTAACTTATTGATTCCCGGTCGATTTCGACTACTGTCGTTTCATAAGCTTTATTTTGAAGAAGAAACCTTGTAAGCACACCCATCCCCGGACCGACTTCCAGAACCTTTGTCCTGTCCCCCATGGTCAGCGCTTCAACTATATCTGAGGCTATTTGATGATTCCTAAGAAAATGCTGGCCGAGGAATTTTTTGGGTTTTACTGATAACATAGAAATTGGGAAAATGGGAAATATGGAAATGAGGGTTGCAACGGCTACGCTCCAGCGGATTTGCAATCCGCTGGTGAAAGATTACCAGCGAATTGCAAATCCGCTGGAGCGAGAGAAGATGAGAACTGAGAAATGGGAATGAACGAGGGAGTTGGAGTCAAAGGTAACAAAAAAGGGAATCTATCGTCTTTTTTGGTTATTTTTACAGCTAAACAATGTATTGTGTCAAAATTGAATTTAGAATTATTCATTGCGAGAAGAATCTTCTCGGATCGCGAAAACAAGAAAAAATTTTCTCGTTCAATCATCTCTTTCGCCTTGTTTGGCATCGCTTTCGGGTTGATGCTGATGATATTGTCGGTCTCGGTCGTGACTGGTTTCAAAAATGAAATCCGCGAAAAGGTGATAGGTTTTGGCTCTCACATTCAGATCGTCAATTTTGATACTAATACCTCCTTCGAAACGATTCCGGTCAACAAAAATCAATCCTGGTTGGGGAAACTGAATGACTTAAAGGGGGTTAAACATATTGAAGTTTTCGCAACTAAACCTGGCATCATCAAAACAGATACTGAGATGATGGGGATGATTTTGAAAGGTGTTGGCACTGATTTCGACTGGAAATTCTTTAAAGACAACCTTGTTTCGGGATCAATTATTCCTTTAAGCGATACATCAAGTACAGACAAAGTCCTGATATCCAGGCAGGTTGCTTCATTGATGAAATTTAAAGTCGGAGATCCAGTGTACTGCTATTTTCTGAACAATCAGGGTACTGACCAGCGAATGAGAAAGTTCTATGTTTCTGGAATTTATCAGTCAAGTTTGGAAGAGTTTGACAGGCTTTTTGTTATAGCCGACATTCAGCAGGTACGAAAACTCAACAACTGGCGGTCGGATCAGGTAAGCGGATTCGAGATTTCGATCGATAATTTTGACCGTCTAAGCGAAGTCGCAAAGAAAGTGAAAGAGGTTACCGTTCATTATTCGGAACAGGATACTGTCATGTTGCGTCCGGTCACTATCACCTCCAAATATCCGCAAATTTTCGATTGGCTGAACCTGCTCGACATGAATGTCTGGATTATACTCACTTTGATCATTCTGGTAGCCGGGTTTAATATGGTTTCCGGTTTACTCATCCTGATTCTGGAGCGCACTTCAATGATTGGTACCCTGAAAGCGGTAGGGAGCAGTAATGCAAGTATCCGCAAAATTTTCCTTTACCTGGCCTTTTTCCTGCTGGGCAAGGGAATGTTATGGGGGAATATTGCCGGGATAGGATTATGCTTTTTACAATCCTGGCTTCATGTTTTTAAGCTTGATCCTGCCTCTTATTATCTTCAGTATGTGCCAATTAACCTAAAGCTAACGCATTTATTATTACTTAATGCAGGTACTTTAGTCATTACGCTTTTGATGTTGATACTACCTTCCTGGTATGTTTCAAGAATTTCGCCAGACAGGGCCATCCGGTTTGATTAACAGGATATTGACTATAGTTTATACTCTTGGATCAATTTGAAGACGTCTTCCGGTTCTATATCATTTTTACCCCTGATAATGATTTTGGATTGTTCGTAAAAAGGAGCTCTTTTTTCGACAGCCTGTTGAATAAATGCGAGCAATTCTTCTTTTGATTTGCCGGCGATCAGCGGACGTTCATTTTTAGACTTCAATAGTCTGCAGGCAAGCGTTTCATTGTCCGGAGCCAGATAGACTGTGATACCTGCCTGGTTCATCAGCTGTATATTATCGAAGAAGCATGGTGCTCCTCCACCTGTTCCAACTACAATCTCCTCGAATTCAGCTACTTCCCGGAGTGCCTGTCTCTCTTTTGCTCGAAATGCCGGTTCGCCCTCCAGGGCAAAAATGTCGGGAACTGACTTAAAATTGCGCTCTTCGATGTACTTATCCAGATCGATAAAATTAATGCCCATCAGCGCCGCGACTTTCCTGCCGATAGTTGATTTGCCGCAACCCATGTATCCGGTCAGAAAAATTCTCATTATTCGAAGATTAATTCCATCTGTCCCGGTTCACCGTCTTTGCTCGGTCTGATGACTTCAAAAGGGATATCATCGATCAGTTCAATTTCTTCAGGATCTGATACTTGAGGTTTCAGGGTATCTGCTTCTGAGGCTTCTGGTGCTTCCGAGTCTAACGAGGTTTCCATTAAAAGTGGTTCAGTCTCCGTTATCGTCTTGATTTCAAAGGTGCTGACTCGTTTTCCCTTTGCCTTGTAAGACTTCACAGCAATGAACTCCGAAGCATCAATGATCTCTTTCTCGCGAGCTTCATGTGTTCCACCAAATTCAACCTCAAATTGAGGATACTTCTCCCAGCTGATGCAGATGAGTTTATTGTCAGGGAAATCGCCAACAAACCTGCATTGCTTGCCCGCATTAGGTTCTATGGTGAACCGCTTCAGATAATGGAGGTTCTGTTCCGCATCAAAATACATAACAGAGGCCACCTGGTCAGGATCGTATTTGGAGATTGAGAGGATATTTTTTTCGAAATGGTTCTCCAGATCGTAGGTGAAAAGATGGAAAATACCCTCCTTGTCGACAACCAGAATCTTGTCATCTCCGCTAAATTCACCGAGATAAAGCCCCCTGGAATCCGCATTTAGTCTTAAGACATCCTCGTCGAACCAGATTTTGCGTCCGCCCAGGGTGGACACACCTTTTTCTTTGAGCGTTATTTTGTGTATTTCATTCTTTGACACCAGATTACCCATCGAGGCCCGCCCTTTGATGGCCAGTTCTGCCATATCTACCTCGTCGACCAGCTTCTTCAGTTTGGGCTTGGGCTTGAAAAGAATCCGGATTACCTCGGCCTCCCCGTTAGGATTGGCGCTGAAATAGAGGATTCTGGAACCCTCCGTACCAATCGTCATGTTGTATTCCTTGTCGCGGGTGACACCGGTAACGGCAAATCTTTTCATGTAATTGTACCCGCCTTTTCCATCGCGGTAGACAAGGTTGTAAATTGTCCGGTCGTTATTCTTCTCAAAAACAGCCACATACAGAACGTTCTTGCCGATGAAAGCCTTGTCAGATACCTTGGAGATGAAATAGGTTCCATCCTTTCTGAAGACGATAATATCATCGATGTCCGAGCAATCGCAGATATATTCTGCCTTTTTTAATCCGGTTCCCACGAAGCCTTCTTCGCGATCGATGTACAGTTTTTCATTGGCAACCACCACTTTGGTGGCCTCAATATTCTCGAAGCTCCTTATTTCACTCTTCCTTTCCCGACCCTTGCCGAATTTGGTCTTCAGGCGTTCGTACCAGGCGATGGAATAGGCTATGATATTTTCAATATGACGCTGTGTCTCGGCAATCTCCTCCTCAATCGCTTTGATTAGTTCGTCAGCCTTAACAGAATTAAATTTCAGGATGCGGCCCATTTTGATTTCCATGAGCCGGAGAAGGTCCTCCCTGGTAATAACTCTATTGAATTTGGGTTTCCAGGGTTCCAAACGCTTGTCTATGTGAGCGATAGCCTCATCCATGCTGGCAGAATCCTCGAATGCCTTATCCTTATATATCCGTTCCTCGATGAAGATTTTTTCGAGAGAGGAGAAGTGCCATTGCTCTTCAAGTTCGCCTTTATGGATCTCCAGCTCCAGTTTCAGCAGCTCGACCGTATTGCTGACAGACCTTTTCAGGATCTCGCTAATGGGCATAAAATGAGGCTTGTCGTCCTCGATGATACAGGAATTGGGCGAGACCGATACTTCACAATCCGTAAAGGCGTAGAGTGCGTCGATGGTCTTGTCTGAGCTCGTACCCGGAAGCAGGTGGACGAGAATCTCCACATTGGCAGCCGTATTGTCGTCGATCTTGCGTATCTTGATTTTCCCCTTTTCGAAGGCCTTGATGATCGTTTCAATGACCGATGTGGTGGTTTTTCCGAAAGGTATCTCTGTGATAACCAGTGTTTTGTTGTCGAATTTTTCGATTTTCGCCCTGATCTTGATGGCTCCGCCACGCAAGCCGTCGTTGTATTTGGATACGTCGAGAAATCCTCCGGTAGGGAAGTCAGGGAACAATTCAAAGGGTTCATTATTCAGTTGGGCGATGGAGGCATCGATCAGTTCAAGGAAATTATGAGGCAGAATTTTGGAGGCGAGTCCGACCGCGATACCTTCCACACCCTGCGCCAGCAAAAGCGGGAACTTAGCGGGAAGTGTGACCGGCTCCCGGTTTCGTCCGTCGTAAGATTGCTGCCATCGGGTGGTTTTGGGATTAAAAAGTACCTCGAGGGCGAACTTTGACAGACGGGCTTCGATGTACCTGGGGGCAGCGGCACCGTCGCCGGTATGGATATTTCCCCAGTTTCCCTGGGTATCAATGAGCAGCTCTTTTTGCCCGAGTTGAACCAGTGCATCACCGATGGAGGCATCCCCATGCGGGTGATACATCATGGTCTGGCCGATGATGTTGGCAACTTTTGTGTAACGGCCGTCGTCCATCTGACGCATGGCATGGAGAATCCTGCGCTGTACGGGTTTTAGTCCGTCGTTGACGTACGGAACGGCACGCTCGAGTATGACATAGGAAGCATACTCGAGGAACCAGTTCTGGTACATCGTGGACAGATAGATGATATGGTGCAGCTCTTTTTTTCCCACCGGATCGACTTTTTCGGGAAGCAGATCGTCAGGTAAAAGTTCTCCTTCGTTAGACATTTGAAAAATTTATAATGTTTGCCTTTTGGCCCTTCGACAGGCTCAGGGACCGTATTTCCGTCTATACTTCATCTTTCTCGACATGCAGGTTTTCAATGATAAAGTCCTGTCTGTCAGGAGTGTTCTTTCCCATATAAAACTCAAGCATCTCTACGATCGACTCATTTTTATTCAGGATCACCGGGTCCAGACGAATCTGTTCACCGATAAAATTTTTAAACTCATCAGGGGATATCTCTCCGAGTCCTTTGAAACGGGTAATCTCGACCCCTGTTGCCAGCATTTTTACGGCGATATCACGCTCCTGTTCCGAATAGCAATATTCTGTCCGTTTTTTATTTCTGACCCTGAAAAGTGGTGTCTGCAGGATATACAGATGGCCTCTGCGGATCAATTCAGGAAAAAATTGTAAGAAGAAAGTGATCAGCAACAAGCGGATATGCATACCGTCCACGTCGGCATCGGTGGCGATGATGACCTTGTTGTAACGGAGTTCGTCGATGCCCTCCTCGATGTTCAAAGCAGCCTGAAGGAGATTAAATTCCTCATTCTCGTAAACGATTTTCTTGGTAAGGCCATAAGAATTTAACGGCTTACCGCGAAGACTGAATACAGCCTGGGTGTTGACATCCCTGGATTTAGTGATGGAGCCACTGGCCGAATCTCCCTCTGTAATGAAAATCGAGCTGTTATCCTTGTTTTCATTCGGAGTATTATAGTGTGCCCTGCAGTCCCGCAGCTTTTTGTTGTGAAGACTAACTTTCTTAGCCCGTTGTTTGGCCAGTTTCTGAATTCCTGAAATAGCCTTTCTTTCTCTTTCAGATTCCTGGATACGCCTCAACAATACTTCAGAGGTCTGTGGGTTCTTATGCAGGAAATTTCCCAGTTCCTTCTGGATGAAATTCATGACGAAATTGCGTACCGATATACCATCGGGCGAAATGTCCCTCGATCCCAGCTTGGTTTTTGTCTGGGATTCAAAGATCGGTTCCTCTACTTTTATACTAATGGCGGCGACAATGGAAGCCCTTATATCGGAAGCATCGAACTCTTTTTTGTAAAAATCGCGAATGGTCTTGATCAGTGCTTCACGGAAGGCAGCAAGGTGTGTACCGCCCTGGACGGTATGCTGACCGTTGACAAACGAATAATAATCTTCACCGTATTGATTGCCGTGGGTAATGGCACTCTCGATATCTTCTCCCTTGAGGTGGATGATAGGGTAGAGGGGTTCCTGGCCGATGTTTTCGTTCAGCAGATCATATAAACCGTTTTTGGAAATGTATTTCTCCCCGTTGTAGTTGATGATCAGCCCGGCGTTCAGGTAGTTATAGTTTTTCAACATGGCCACAACATACTCGTCGATGTAGTGGTAATCACTGAAAATATCTTCATCGGGTCTGAAAACAACCGTCGTACCATTGGGTTCGTCGGTCGACTGCTCCTGGTTGTCAGATATGACGTCGCCTCTGGAGAACTCGATGGATTTCACCTTGCCATCGCGGACAGACTTGATAGTAAAAGAGGCTGAAAGAGCATTCACAGCCTTAATACCAACACCGTTGAGACCCACAGATTTCTTAAAAGCCTTGGAATCATATTTTGCCCCGGTATTCATGCGGGCCGCTACATCCATCAGTTTACCAAGTGGAATGCCCCGGCCGAAATCCTGTATAAAAATCCGTTGATCAGTTACCTGGATATCGATTTTTTTGCCATTACCCATCATGAATTCGTCGACCGAATTATCGATTACTTCCTTGAGCAGCACATAAATGCCATCATCGGCCGCCGAGCCATCGCCAAGCTTGCCAATGTACATTCCTGGCCGCTTCCGGATGTGCTCTTTCCAGTCGAGCGTACGTATGGAATCTTCTGAATATCCTTGAACCATGCACAACGAGTTTGCACAAATATAAAGAAATAAGGGAGCGATTTTTAAGAATCACCCCCTCAGTAATGAACAACTGATTGTTCATAAATAATCTCAAATCTGCTTTATCTTTTGAGTAATATCATGTTTTTTAATTAGCAGAACGAAACTTCAATTGATGGTAAAATGGTAATTTCCTGAGGATAATGAATAGGTCTGAGAATTGTTCTCAGCATGAACCTGTTTAATGAACGGATTTTTCTCTACCGGCTGATGGTTTTCAAGGATATTCTTCCCCGTCAGTTTGAGTGTTGCACTGCTGTTGGAGGGGATGATCACGTCGTATTCCACTTTGTCCTTGTTTTTGCGCCAGCTCGAAACTATCATACCGTTAGGTCCATGATGAGAAGCCTCAAACTGATTCAATCCTTTCACAAAATGTGGCTCTAACAGGATGTTTTTGAAACCCGGATAAGCAGGGTCTGTTCGAATTCCACCCAAAGCCTTGTAAAACCAGGCACTTATTTCTCCAAACATAATGTGGTTCAAGGAAATATCCGATTTGGCATCTACGGGCCAGTTTTCGTACAGTGTCGTAGCCCCATTAACCATCCACCATCCCCAGGAAGGAAAAGTCTCCTGAGAAGCTACTTTGTATGCCACATCTGCGTAGCCGTTCTCACTTAATGCATTCAGTAAAGCCTTGGTACCCAGGAGTCCGACGTCGAGATGAAAATTGTCGGCTTCCACCCGTTTAGCCAACTTCTCCGCGACAAGTGCTTTGAACTCTTCCGGAACGACTCCCCAAAACAACGGTGCTGCCTGTTCGGTCTGAAGTCCCCGGGCATAAATACCTGTAGCCGGATCCAGAAATTTGATGTTGATGGCACGTTTTATTTTTTCGGCCAGACTGGAATAGTGTTTATAATCTTCAATTTTGTCGAACATCTTAGCCGAATTGGCCAGGATGCATACATCGGTATAATAATAACAGGAGGATGTCAGCTCTTTGTTTGCCTTTGATTTTACCGGAATCCAATCGCCTAATCCCCAGTCAGTCAGGTTATGCGGGCTTATTCGGTCAATGTAATCGACGTATCTTTTGATGTTTTCATACGTCTGTTTCAGCAAACGGTTATCGCCATAAAACTGGTAGATATTCCATGGGATGATGGCCAGTGAGCTGGTCCAGTCAGGTCCGTTGGCCCAGTCGTAACCCCATCCGGAGGTTGGGATGATATTTGGCAGTACGCCATTTGGTTGTTGTTCATCGCGGTGATCGGCGAGCCATTTCTCGTAGACAGTGATGCCATCAAAATTATACAATCCTGTTTCAACGGCGATTTGGCCATCACCCGTCCAGCCGTTTTTTTCACGCTGCGGACAGTCGGTCGGGTAGCCGTAAAGGTTGGAGAGATAGGAATTGTTTGCTGCAAACCAGATTTTGTTGAGTATAGGATTGGAGCTTTGAATCTTGCCAATGGGCGTCACATCGCTGTGCAGGAACAGACCGGTTAAGCTGCCAAGAGACAGTTTGATCGGTTGATTTGAAGTTACTTCGACGTATTGAAAACCCTTGTAATTGAAGTGCGGGTAAAAAGTCTCCTCTTTATCTCCTTTTAGTGTGTAAATATCTGTTCCAAAGGGATCTGACTCATTTGTGGGACGATAGTGGACCGAAATGTTGGACTGGTCCACACGGCCGTTTTTATAAATCCTTTCCCCGTGTTTTAGTTTGATAACCGTACCCGGAAGGCCTTTCAATGTTATTTTGCTGATACCGGCGATGTTTCTTTCCAGGTCAAAGACATAGAGTGTGTCACTGAATTTTTTAAAGCTCTTTGCGGGAATTTCTTCAACCGCCCGGATGGGTTGAAGCTGCTGGGAGACAATATTTTGCGAAGGAGCCGCGGTAAGTTTAGCATTGGTCCAGGTGGAATCTGCATAGCCTGCATTGCTCCAGCCGGTTTTTTCAAATCTGGCATCCTGGTGTTCACCGGTGTAGATGCTGTTGAATGTTACTGCACCCAGATTTGTCTTCCAGCTTGTTCCTGAAGAGATGGTTTGGACGGTGCTATCCTGGTAGGTGATGCGAAGATCCATGCAAAATTTGGGCCGGGCTCGCCAGGGAGCCTTGTCTAAGTACCAGACCGCAGTGGATTGCAGATTAAACCAACCGTTTCCCAGGAGGATTCCGAGCGCATTTATACCGGTATTCAGGTAAGGCGTCACGTCATGGACGACGTACAACGTGCGTCGGTCGTAGCGGGTGAACATCGGATCAAGTTGGTGATCCCCGACCTGCTTTCCGTTGATATATAATTCGAATAGTCCGCCGACTGCAATGTAGGCACGTGCCGACACAATCTTCTTTTTTATTTCGAACTCGTGCCTGTAATATGGTGCATGCCGCAGGGCAATATCCCTGGTATCCGTTATCCAGGTACCACGCCAGTTTTTTACATCCATCATTCCTGTTTCAAAACAGGCTACAGGATTTCGTTCGCTCTGTCTGCCCTGATGATCCCATAAGGTTACCTGCCAGAAATACCTGGTGAACGGCTGCAGTTTAGGGCCTAAATAGGTAATTAAAGTGCTGTCTGACTGAATTTTATTAGTATTCCACAAATAGCCGATCCCTTTAGTTAGCGCTGCTGAATCTGTGCCGACAACCAGTTGGTAAGCAGATTGTTTGCTGCCCATCCGGGGATCGTCGAATTGCCAGGATAACCTTGGATTAGAAGCATCGACGCCCAATGGACACACCAAGTGTTCGCATTTCAATTTAACGGGTGTTTGGGCAGGCAAATTAAAAGCCAGAAGCAGCAGGAGGAGAATAAAATATTGTTTCATCTTTAGTTATATAATATTTACTTCACTTCTAAGATACAGGATTCCAGCGGTTTAACAAAAAGTTTGATTTCACGCAGTTGAAAAGTTGAATCTCCTTGTATTTTCCCAATAGCGCTGGCGATGCAGTTAGCTTGGAACGCCAATATACATATTTTTTAGATCCCCGCTTGAAGGATGGAAGTACTTCAGGCTTTAATAACATAATTGGTATCTTTGCCTTATGAGCAAGAACGTTACGAACTTCTTGGATAACATCGACCGGAAAGATTACCGGCCAAAGTTCGGTGGACTGGAGATTTTGAAATATCTCGGTCCGGGTTTGCTCGTGACAGTTGGATTCATCGATCCTGGCAACTGGGCTTCGAACCTGGCTGCCGGGGCGAATTTTGGGTACCTGCTTCTCTGGATGGTGACATTTTCGACCATCATGCTGATCATGCTCCAACACAACGTGGCCCATCTGGGTATCGCAACCGGACTTTGCCTCTCTGAAGCCGCGACGAAATTCATCCAACCGCGCTATTCGAAGGTCATTCTCACAACAGCTATCATTGCTTCAATTTCCACTTCTCTGGCTGAAATCTTAGGCGGCGCGATCGCACTCAACATGCTTTTTGCTATACCTCTCAGGGCAGGGGCTGTGCTGGTTGTCGCTTTTGTGATGATCATGCTGTTTACGAACGGTTACCGGATGATTGAAAAATGGATCATCGCGTTTGTTTCCGTGATCGGGCTCTCTTTTTTATACGAGCTTTCGCTGGTACATATCGACTGGAACAGCGCGATCCATTCCTGGGTAACACCTTCCTTTCCGAAAGGATCCATGGTCATCATCATGAGTGTACTGGGGGCAGTCGTTATGCCGCATAACCTCTTTCTCCACAGCGAAATCATCCAGAGCCGTCAATGGAACCTCGAAGATGACAAAACCATTAAAAAGCAGCTTAATTTCGAATTTCTGGATACCTTGATTTCGATGCTGGTAGGGTGGGGCATCAACAGCGCAATGATCCTATTGGCGGCGGCAACATTTTTCAAGGCCGGAACACCTGTAACTGAACTTCAGCAGGCACAGGGACTGTTGTCACCATTGCTTGGCACCCATTCGGGGATTGTCTTCGCGGTAGCATTGCTGTGTGCTGGAATCGCTTCGACGATCACCTCCGGAATGGCGGCAGGTTCGATTTTTTCAGGTATATTCCAGGAACCCTATGATATAAAGGATAACCACTCCCGTCTGGGGATAGCCATATCCTTCGTAGTCGCACTTTTATTGATATTTTTGATTTCCAACCCGTTTAACGGCCTGATCTACTCGCAGATGATCCTGAGTATTCAATTGCCAATAACGGTCTTCCTTCAGGTCTACCTCACCTCTTCCGAAAAGGTGATGGGGAAATACAAGAACAGCAAATTCAATGCGACCCTACTTTATATGATTGGTATCGTGGTAACATGTCTGAATATAGCGCTGCTAATCAGTTTATTCTGATCTATAATTATTTCAGAAAGCTCTCTCTCTTTTGAAGGTTTGTTAATCCGCCAAGTAGAAATACCAGGCTTCCTAAGGAGAGAAACAGTCTGTTTTTTTGCGAAATTTGCTCCCAGATCATTTCGTTCATTTTCTGTGGAATGCTGTAGGGATTAAGGAAAACATCCCATTGTGTATTGGCTGTAAAATTAGTCATCATCATTAAAACCACTCCGAGAAGAATCATCACAACTGCAGTACCATTGCCATTCTTGACTATCGTTGAAACGAGAAAGGCCAGGCTCCCCAGAAACAATACCGGAAACATCAGTTGAAAGGACATGTTAAACACAGGAAACTGAACAATGGTGAGATATCCAATCCATGAAAAAAGGTACAGTATTGCCCAAGTCAGCAAAAAGATCATACAGAGACGGATCAACCATACTTTGTAACGATAATCCGGGATCCCGAACAGAATCTCGAGAATTCTGGAATCAGCATCATTCTGTATGCCAAATACAGTAGGATAAAAGATCAGTAGAATCCCCGGAACGAACAGTCTGTTATAGATATCCGAAGAATCAAAACTGGCTTTGTTATAGGCCAGCTGAAAGGAGAGGGAAATGAAAAAAAACAGCGCTGCTACTACAAACCAGACAAAACGTCCGGCGAAAATGATTTTCAGGTTATATCTGGCCATTTTCAGTACCAAGTCCGATTTGTTTTTCAGGCTACTCTTCGTTATTGCTTTATCCATAATTCAAGTATCATTGTTCATTATTTCTTCTTCAGGCCTTTGAGAATGCACAAATAAGCCTCTTCCAACACTGGTTTAACAGGGATAGCATCTTCAGAAGGTTTCTCTGCAGAAAGGAAACGCACCTTGATATTTTCCCCGTCACGCATGTGGTGAATCACCCGCTCTTTTTGCGGGAAGGAATCAAACTCTTTAGCCGGGATGTTGAATTGCCATACAAAACCTTCAGCCAGCTTCACCATATCATTCGGATGACCCGCATAGCACAGTTCTCCACGATTAACAACCGCTACCTGGTTACAGGAGCTTGAAATATCCTCGATAATGTGTGTAGAGAAGATCACGATCCGTTCGCGGCTTAGCTCGACCAAAAGGTTCCTGAATCGTATTCTTTCGCGCGGATCCAGTCCGGCAGTAGGCTCATCGACGACCAATATCCTCGGTAGATGCAGCAGAATCTGGGCGATACCCATCCTTTGCTTCATACCGCCGGAATAGCCACCGATTTTATCATCTTTGCGGTCCCACAAATGAACCGAGCTCAGTACATATTCAATCCTTTTATGTCTTTCTGCAGCATCCGTCAGACCTTTGAGAATACCCTGATAATCCAGAAATTCGTAGGCAGACATGTTTTCGTAAGTGCCGAATTCCTGTGGCAAATAGCCTATCAGCCCCTGAAGCTCTTCCCGTTTTTCCTGGGTGTCGATTCCATTGATCCACACCTTACCATAACTTTGTTCGTAGATTCCGCAGATCACCCTCATCATGGTCGATTTACCAGCCCCGTTCGGACCTAACAAACCAATCATCCCGGTGTTAATTTCGAGGGAAACACCTTTCAATGCCTTAAACGGATCTCTCTTGCGACCGATTACCGGCATTTGTTCAACAATCTTGTAGAATGTCCGTCTGATGCGGGCAAAGCGTCCTTTCAAACGTTCAATGTTGACGTTTTCGCGGTAGAGTCTCTTGGCTGTGGTATCCACCGCCAGGATAAAATACCAGATTGCACCCAGAATGGCAACTGAAACGAACTTTTCCCACTTGAGATAGAAGAACAGCAATACGATCAGCGGTACTCCCCAGTACAGGAAGTTATATCCCATATTTGCGACCCTGGCCATCCACTTTTTCTGCTCATTTTCGGCTCTGTAGTTGAGATATTCTGAGACAGGACTCCACATGGAGATTATCATCAGATAAACGAATATGGCGAAGACAAGCGAATATAAACTGTTTTGCAGGTACAGGAAGGTGAAATAGGTCATGAATCCGAGCAACGGAATCTGCCAGATAAAAAGATCGAAGTCTTTCAAATGGCGGAAATATTTCAATTGACCGGCCCGTTCCCTGATATTTCTGTTGCCTTTCCACTCCCTGGCAAAGCGACCACCCCAATCGTAAATTTTAACAAGATTCTCGACTCTGATGTTAATCTGCTGATCAGCGTCAATGACAGTCTCTTTCGCCTTGCGGAGACTGTTCATGATAAACCAGGTAGTGCCTGGAATTACGATGACAAAGGCGATCAGATCGAGCATCTTCCACAGGAAGGCATCGACACGATAATAAACAAATATACATCCTGCTATGAAGAGTATTCCCTGGACAATTTTAAGTTTCCAGTTCAATTCTCTCATCCAATTCAAGGTTGTTTCCAGTCCTGAATAGAAGGTTGGAATAAATACAAGGGTTAAAAGAGTACTCAGACTCAAACCACCGATCACGGTAATAGCAAACGGAGCACCAATGGCGCCAACATATTCATTATCCCCCATAGCCATAGGCAGCATCGCAGCAATAGTTGCGATGGCAGTAATCAGAATCGGACGGAGCCTAGACATCCCAGCTACAATCAGGGCACGGTTTTTCCTGTATCCTCTCTGACGAAGAATCTGGGTGTAGTCAATCAAAATTATTCCGTTGTTAACAACCACGCCGATCAGGATCAGAAATCCGATCATTGTATTGGCCGTAAACATCGAATTGTTACTGAATATCAATCCAAGGAAGGAACCGATTGCTGCCAGCGGAATAGAAAACATGAGCACAAATGGTAATGAAACTGATTCAAACACTGATGCCATGATCATGAATATCAGGATGAAAGCGGCAAGAATCAGAAAATAAAATTCAGACAGGGTATCTTCCTCATGAATGACCTGGATGGCGATTCCTGAAGGCATATTGTAATTTTCAACAATCTTGTCTACTTCGGCCCTGTACGATTCGAGCAGATCTTTTGAATCCTGCGAGGCATCGATAAAGCGGTACCGGACTTCAACCTGTTTTTCCTGATTTACCCTTGTAATGCTTGCGTACCCTGAAGATAACACTACATCACTGATGTTCTGAAGCTCATGGAGTCCGCCTTGGGAATCTGTAATCGGCAGTGTTCTGAGGTCAAAAGCGGTTCTGTTCTTTTTGGCCTCTTCAACGGTCTGACCCCGTTTAGGCATCTCTTTGATGGTGATATCGTATTGTTCATTGCCTTGTTTGAACGGAATGTTGGTTGAAATTTCCTTACTGAAGGAATTCAACTCATTGGATACACTGTTTAGCGTCACATCATAGGCATTCATCATCATCGGCTGAAACTTCAGATGAACTTCCGGCCTGTTATTGGAATAGCTAACGCGGACACCATTCATTGATTCGAGGCTCTCCAGAAAATATTGCATATCGGAAGCGACATTTTTCATCACTTCGAAATCCTGTCCCTTGATGACGATGCGTTCCCAGTTGGAACCAACACCCATCATTGCCATGAAATTGGATGATCCGGAGCTTCCCATACCACCACCACCGGTGTTGCTTCCTCCCGTAGAGGATGCATCTGTAATGTCGATTGTAGCGCCAGGAAGCCCATTCATTTTATTGGTGACCTCATCGCGGATCTGCGAGAGCGAACGTTTCTTGATTTTCTGGAAATCATCTTTCAGGGCAATCGTTACAATTCCGTTTTCAACCTGAATGTTACTCGTTACATCCTTGATCTCCTCAATTCCCTTGATACGGTTCTCAATTTCGCTGATGACCTTATCAGTACCTTCAATAGTTGATCCGGAAGGCATGGTCACGGAGATGCGGAACGCATTCGTTTTCACTTCCTTCAGCGGATTCATACTGATAGCCAGGCAGATAAACATAGTGACAAAGAAGAAGATCAGCGCCCCGATGATGGTCTGTGCAGGTTTCCGCAGAGAATATTTGAGAATCATCACATAGCCCTGTACCAGTTTATTACGGGTCGAGACTACGGTAAACTCCATACTTCCGCCAGCCTTCTTCTTCAGGAAGGCATAGGCCATCATGGGCACCAGCAGCATGGCTACGGCAAGGGATATTATCAGTGTCGTAACAATGGAGATACCGACATTCTTGCCGATCATTTTAATCATGTAATTGTCCGAGAAAACAAACGGCAGGAAGACCATTGTAGTAGTCATTGTTGCAGCAAGAACTGATCGCCAGACCTCTGAAGTACCCTGGACTACAGCATCACGCGGAGACTTACCTGTGGCTCGCAGCCTGTATATATTTTCCAGAACGACAACGCTGTTATCCAACAGCATTCCCACCGCCAAGGCCATGCCCACGAGTGTAAGACTGTTGATGGTAACATCCGCATAATAGAAAAAGTTGAAGGCGGTAAGAATGGAAATTGGAATGGCCAGTGCGATAATCGATACGAGTCTCATGTTTTTAAGGAAGATCCAGAGGACGAAAATCGCAAGTAAACCTCCCACCAGCGCCAGCTCGCCGATTTGATTCAGGTTCTTCTCCATAATCTCGGCAGCATTGGTCTGCACAGTGATTTCGATTTCTTTGGAGGCAAGCTCCTTGTTCAGCTTATCGATGGCCTCCATTGTTTTTTTGGAAAGCTCAATCAGATTGGATTGCGCATCATTGACAAGTGTAATGGATACGGCATCTTTCCCGTTTACCCTCGAATAAGATGTCTGTTCTTTGGTGCCAAAATAGACTTTTGCAACATCCTTCAGCAAAATGGGACCATCGGCAATCACTATATTTTCAATCTGACTCAGATCGTCAAATTCTGAAGTAATCTGGATCGCGTATTTCAGATTGGAACCATATACGTCACCGGCATAGGCACGGGTCCTGTAATTCTGAGTAAGTTTGTTTCGTATGGTGTTTGCCGTGATTTTGTAGGCACTGCAAACATCCATATTCAACTGAATTTCAATGGTTTTCTCACGACCGCCAAAGACGTTGATTCCTGCAATGCCATCGACGTTCTGAAGTTCTGGGGAGATCTTCAGATCCGTAATATTCCTAACCTGATCAACTCCTCCGGTACCGCGAACCTGCAACTGCATAAACTGTTTGTTCACCTGAGAAGCGTCAACTTTAACCACCGTTACAACAAACTGAGTCGGAATCGATGCTTTGATCTCATTGATCTTTTCCTGCAGTTTCAGATAGGTATATTTAAAATTGACTTTTTTGTTGAACTCAACCATGATCGATCCACGTCTTGACTGGCACGAAGACTGCATGTTTTCAATGCCCTGCAGTGTTCCGATGGCTCCTTCGATGGGGATGATTGCCTGGCTCTCCATGAATTTGGGGTCTACCTCCTGCTGGCAAGTTACCTGCACATACAGTACAGGTAACTCTGCATTGGGGAATAGTTCCATGGGCAGATTTTTCCATGAGACATATCCCAACATGCTTAGCCCCAGGAAGAGCATGCTGATCAAAATTTTTCTTTTTATAATGAAGTCCATCTGTTGAAAGTTGTATGATTAAAATTCCTGCTCAACAGGTTTATTGCTGGTCAACAGATCATAGACACATGGGATAACGACCAGTGTCAATAAGGTGCTGGTTACCATACCGCCAATTACCGCGAGTGCCATTGGGGACCTGAGCGAAACACTGTCTCCGAATCCCAAAGTTAATGGAACCAGGGCAATTATGGTGATGATGCTCGTCATAAGGATAGGACGTAACCTCTGCTGACCCGCCTGTGCGATAGCCGCTCTTTTCTCTGTTCCAAGTTCACGTAACTGATTGATACGGTCGACGAAGATGATCGAGTCGTTCACCGCAATACCTCCCAGCATGATGATCCCGATCAATGCCATCATGTTAAATGTCTGGCCCATAATATAGAAGAGTATGACAGTACCGACAATGGCAAACGGAATCGAAAGCAAGATAACGAACGGATGAACCAGAGACTCAAATTTTGATGCTAAAACCATGTATACCAATATGATAGACAGGATTAAAGCAAATCCTAAGCTGGCCCATGATTCTTGTCTTTTTTGTTCTTCACCGGCAATCTTGAAACGATAATCAGCTGGAAGTTCAATGCCTGCAATCTTGCTTTGAATCTCTTTGGAAATCTTATCGAGTGAGGCGCCCTTTTTAATTTCTGCCATCACTTTTCCAACGCGTATCTGGTTGCTGTGGTAAATTTCTTTCGGTGCCATGGCTTGTTTGAGAGAAGCAACCTCTCCGAGCCGAACAACCTGTGTGCCGTTACGGATGATAATGTCTCCCAGTTCTGACAAGCCCAACTTGGGAAGATGAATGGTAATATCGCGCAATTCGCCGTTTTTGTCGAACTGACCTACCAGCTGTCCTTCGAGTTTTGAAGTGACCTGGGTAACGATATCACTGACAGCCAGACCATAGGTTCCGGCACGGAAACGGTCGACCATCACGTTGACTTCAGGAGTACCCTGATCCATGTTGGTAGTGAAGTTGTACAATCCGGGAATATCCTGAACAACTTTCTGGGTACGATGGGTCAGAGAATCCAGTACGACCAGATCATCGCCCCTGACTTCAACTACCACTGGAGCCTCGGTGTTACCCAAAATGCTCTGCAGAGCCGTTTCGTCCTGCGCATAGCTCACTTCCATTTCCGGATTTTTTGCATACCATTCCGCAATTGCGGCGATGACTTTTGAAGAAGTAAGTTTTGTGTCTGGTTTCAGAGCGACCTTTATTTCAGCTGTATTATCCCCTTCAAAAATGGATGAAGAATTGGTCGATAATCCAGTGGAAGGACCAATCCTGGAATAGATCGACTCCAGGTTTTCGCCAAGTAAATCCTTGATCATTGATTCCATGGAAGCCACTGCCTCAGATGTGCGAACAAGCATCGTTCCCTCTTTCATTTTAAGTTGGACAGAGAATTCTTTACTCTCGCTTTTGGGCATAAATTCGCTGCCTATTTTTGGAATCAGGAAAAGTGACAGACCAAAGAGTACCAGTGAAGAAAAGATGACAACCATTCTGTTTGGAAGCAGATTGGTAATGAAATTACTGTAGCCGGTCCTCTTCTGTATGGAGATTGAAGCATTTTTCTTGTTCATGAAGAACCTGTGATACAACATTGGTATCACAAAAATCGCTACAATCAGTGAAGAGAAAAGTGAAAATGCTACCGTCCATGCCTGATCTTTGAACAAGGCACCAGAAGCGCCATGCATGTAAATGATCGGAAGGAAAACCACGATATGGGTGAGGGTAGAGGCAGTAATTGCTCCGCCAACCTCTGCTGTTCCAACAATGGCGGCCTCTTTGGCAGACATTCCATTTTCGTGGTTCCTAAAGATATTCTCCATTACCACGATGGCATTATCGACAAGCATTCCAGCGCCCAGGGCCAGACCACCCAACGTCATGATGTTGAGCGAGAGTCCGTTGAAATACATCAGGTTAAAGGTTGCTATGATCGAAATCGGAATAGACAAGCTGACAATCAGCGTAGTACCTATCCTTCTGAGGAAGAGGAACAAAATCACAACGGCCAGAATGATTCCGAAAAACATGGTGTCTTTCACCTCATCGACGGCGCTGCGGATAAATGTTCCCTGGTTGGATACTACCGTGAATTTGTAACCTGGAAGAGCTTTCTCAATGGTTTTGAGCGTATTGTTGATCTCCTCGACAGCCTTCACAGTATTGTATTTCGTCTCTTTGTAGATGGAAAGTGCGATGCAACGTTCTCCGTTGATGCGTACAATATTGAGTGGTTCTTTGTTTTGAAAACTGACCTTGGCGACATCCTTCAAGTAGGTGGGAGCCTTCTCTGCAGTTGTACTTCCTGTTACTGTGGATTTATACCCGACAATCAGATTTTCGAAGTCTTCCTTTTCCAGCAAAAGACTGACACCCTTCACGACATATTGCAGTCCGGTTTCGGTAATGGTACCGCCGGAAATACTTCTGTTGTACGACTGAATCTTTTGAGAAAGCTGGTCGACCGTTAAATTATAGGATTCCAGGGCATAAGGATCCGTATCGATTCTGACTTCGTTCTGTTCCACTCCGCTTAATTCGACTTGGGCAACACCTTCAATCCTGACAAGCTCATTGCGCATGTAGTTTTCTGCCACCTTGCGCAATTCATTCATGTCTTTGATCGTGGTGTGTGACATCCCGACGATCATGGCCGGTTTGGTATTTGGATCGTGCTGAGTGATAGTCAGTTCAGTAATCTGACTGTTCTGTGAGTAGGCCGTCAGAGCCTTCTGTAGATCCAGAAATGCCTCATCCATATCTTTGTTCCAGGCATATTCAACCGTAATTTGTGCTGATCCGGTTTTGGATATGGAGGAAACCTGAAGTACGCCACTCTGGCGGGAAGCGATGGCCTCAATGTTGGAAACATATAATTTTTCCATCTCTTCAGGAGGTCTTTCGCCAGACTTGATTTCCACGAAAATTCTGGGTGAATTCAGGTCAGGGAAGAGATCGATCCCCAGTTTTTGATAGGAGATGACACCTAGAAGCAGTACTCCCAGCACCACCATCAGAATGGTAACCGGATAATTGACTGCAAAGTTTGTCAATTTCTTCATTAGGAAATTATTTTAAAATTTTGCCTGGAATAACAGGTAAACTATTTGACGATCTTAACTTTAGAACCATCCCTCAATGTCTCGAATCCTTTCACGATGATGCGGGTATTGGCTTTCACTCCTTCTACAACTTCTACGAATTTATCATTTTCCAGACCTGTAGTGATGGTTCTGCGTTGGGCAGCTTCTCTATCATAAATAAAGACGGTCTTTCCTCTTGCCCCGGCAACAATGATATCTTTCGGAATCACGACAGCGTCATCTTTTCTGGCAGTTTCAATATCTGCCTTGACAAACATACCGGGGCGAAGCTTGAGTTCCGGATTGTTGATTACAATCTTTCCTTTGAAAGTACGTGTCTCGGTACTGATGACCGGAGACAACTCGCTGATCTGAGCCTTCAGCGTATCGTTTGGTAAAGTGTAATTGGTAATGTTTACTTCTTGTCCGAGCTTTATGGTGGTCAGGTATTTCTCCGGCAGGTTGACTTCCATGGTCAGTTTACTGTAATCCATCAGGGTTACAACATTGGTACCTGCAGGGATGCGAGCGTAAATGGTAATTTGCGGAATGTCGACAAGGATGCCTTTGAACAACGCTTTCACTTCACTCTTGTCCTGTTGGATATTGGCATCTTCAAAACTTGTTTTTGCTTGAGCCAGG
The DNA here is from genome assembly GCA_036508555.1 of Prolixibacteraceae bacterium. Classification (GTDB taxonomy): domain Bacteria; phylum Bacteroidota; class Bacteroidia; order Bacteroidales; family Prolixibacteraceae; genus CAINVV01. The sequence goes on along the minus strand of DATCHD010000118.1, from coordinate 12,291 downwards.
GCAATTTCAGCATTCTTCAATTCGCGGTAGGTGACACCACCCTTTTCATAAAGTGATTTTTGCTTCTCATTTTCCAACCCAGCTATTTCGAAATTCAGCTTCTTGGTATCAAATGAAATATTGTTGATGTATTCAGGATTTTCCAGTTTAACGATGACCTGGCCTTTATCAACCATATCACCAAGTTTAAAAGGTCTGCCTGTTTTGGCGTTTGTCGCAAGAACATAATTTCCTGCCATTTCAGTGACCAAAACGACCTGACTGGCAGCGTTGGCTGTGCCTGTGCTGTTAATGTACTGGACGATTGGTCCATTTTTTACATCCATCACCGAAACCGGGACGGCGATGTCATTTGTAATCGGTGCTTGCTGGTTGCCGCAGGAGGCTAGAATCGGAAGCAGGAAGATGAATCTCCACAATTTATTGATTTTCATAAAATTGATATTTTCTGATGGTTATTTATTTGTTGCTTTTGCGTTTAAAAAATGTTCGGGAATGATTGGCTGATTGGTCGTAAAGTCATACAGGGACTGGATCTTGAGGTTCAACAATTCCAACTTGTAATTAATCAGCGACTGGGCATAGTCCATTTTGCTAGTAGACAACTGCACCTGGAAGAGGTTCAGGTCCATACTGGTCAAATCTCCGTTTTTAAATCTCTCCAGGTTAATGTCATAAGTGAGTTGTGAATTTTTTTGCTTGTCGAGAGCAATGGTAATCTGATCTTTTAGATTTCCCAGGTTTCTGATAACTTGCCTGATATCCAGCTTGATCTGAATATCCTGATTGGAGTAATTCAATTTCTGGGTATTAATAACAGCATTTTGAGATCTGATTTGAGCGGCGCGCTGCCCCCAGTCGAAGATTGGAATGTTGAACGTAATACCGTAATGCGGACTCTTTGTCGGTTTATCATAAATATTGGCGAGCGTTTCGTTATCGCCGGCATAACCCATCGAGAGTGACATATCACCTCTGAATTCGTTTTGGGCCATTATTGCGATAAGGTCAAACTGGGAAGTTTCAATGGAAATTTGGCGTTGACGAAGTTCCATACGGGAAGCCAGAGCGTGTTCGAGCGCTTTCTTGCCATTGACCTCTATCGGTGTTACGGCTACATCGGTAATTACAGAAATCTCTTCAAATATGTCCATCCCGATGTATTGCTTGAACTGATCTTTTGCGCTTTCAAGGGCTACTCTGGCCGAAGCAGTGGCTGATTGGGCCGTTTCGAGGTTAACTTCTGCCTGGAATAATTGCTCCTTCGCTGCAAGACCTGCATCCACCTTGTTCTTGATGATCTCATAGCTTTTCTGAGTATTGACATTCTCATCTTCCCTGATAGTAAGACTCATCTGTGCCATGTACACATTGTAAAACAATTGTGATACCGTTTTTTCGAGGGAAAGTTTTTGCATGGAATAGCTAAGCTGGGCGTTTTCGTTGTTTAATTCCAGCGTTTTTAAGGCGACTTTGGTCCTGTTGTAAGTAAAAAGTGGTTGCGTCAGGCTAAGATAGAGGTTGTTATAAAACGCCTTATTGGTAATATTATATCCGGAGGCATCGGAAGTGTTCGATTGCCATCCGAAGGTATTGACCAGTGAGATTTTTCCATCCGTAGCCAGTATCGGTTGATCGACTCTGAAAGTTCCGGATGAGTTGATCAATTTGTTGGTGAACCACGCAGAGGTACGGTTATCAAATTTTCTGCTGTTGCTGTAGTCAATAGGATTGAGGCTCAGCGCAAATTTCGATTTCAAACCTGCCCGCTGGGCATTCAGTGTCTCGGTTGTACGCTGAAGATTGAACAATGCACCCTGAATGCTGGGGCTGTTAACCGCAGCAATTTCCATGGCTTTTTCCAACGTGAGAATAGTTTGTGCCTGTAATTTAACCTGAAATATCAGGATCAGACTTAATAAAGACAGTAGCGTAATTATTCTTTTCATTTTCTTGTATGATGTTATTTTTCTTTGACAAGTTTGATGGCATCCGCGAAGATCATCCGGGCCTTGGTGTTATTTGATAATTCAATTCTGGCAGAATCTGATGCGAAGTGATATGTCCCGATTTCAACCCAGGTGCTCTCACGTACATCAGGTTTGACGGCAGGATGGTCAGTTCCATCGTCATGCTTGATGGTGAAATTGTAAGTTTCTTCGGGTTCTCCACCACCACCATTGCCACCACCGCGGTCACTTCTAGTACCAAATCTCATTCTGATTTTTGGAATAAAAGCGTAAACTTTATAATACCCGGCTTCGTGGATTGGAGCAGTCCATATTGCTTTTCTGTCGCCCGTGCCACCTTTACAATAGAAGGCAGAACGGATCTGCTTTCCATAAAACTGATCATTGGTGGTGAGGGTCCAATCGACCTGGGGATTCCACATATTCATCCCCTTATATTTCAGATCATCATCTTGAACATCAGGGGTTATCAGCTTCTTGATAAAGCTGTTTGAAACGGGTTGAACAAATCTGAAACCCTTATCTTCATTGTCTACAATAATTTCATTTGCTTCCGATCCCTCTGTGTATGGAATAATCTCTTCCTTGTCAGAGCCTTCTCCTTTGGGATCAATTTCCAGTTTTTCAAAAGGTTGTGATATACTGGAAGGCAGATTATGAGAAGCATAAGTATTAACGGTCATGGATCTTGGATCTCTGTTCAGCAAAAAAGTCATCCGTTTGGATTCTTTAGCTCCGATCACCACTGTCTTTTCAATGTTTTCGTCACTGCCACCGCCGCCCATCCTGCCGCCTCGTTGCCCGCCGCCTCCAAAACCTCCGATTCTAAAGGAAACAGTAACTGCCCCGGAGATATTCTCGGTATTAGTCAGTGTAAAAGAAACAACCGTCTTGATCTGGTTGTCTTTCTGGATCTTAAAAGCCTTGGTATCCAGAAGGATATATCCTGGTAAGGTTGCATCCGTATACCATTTTGGCATATATTGGTCGAGGTCCAGTTTAAAACTATTCCGCATTTCCTGGTTCAGTTCTTCAACCGGGATGGATCTGAACTTACGGTCATCCATAAACGTACGGATAAAGTCATCGAATTTCTCCGGACCAACGGCTCCTTTCATCAGGGCAAAAAGGAAACCGCTCTTTGTTTGAATGACGTTATTCAGAATATCAGCGTCTGCCTGTTTTTCCAGTATATCTGAAAAGGATCTGTTTTGCAGGGCAATGTTCCCTTTTTCGTCTCCCGAAAGACCCATGATATTTCGCATGAAGTTATTTCCGTCGGTAGCACTCTTGGAGAGATAGGACTCAACCACCCTGTTGGTGATCGGATAGGCTGATGATGCTATGAAATTCAGGTAGTTGTAATAATTAGGAAAGATAAAATAGGGATTCAAAACATCAACTGCATTAAGATTCGGGCCGTTACCTCCACCACCTGGACCTCCTATCCTGATATTCATTCCTCCACCCATCGAATTTACTTTACTGTTGGTAAATGTCTCGTTGACAAATCTTTTCAAGTAGTTTGCCTCCTGTTCGCGGGGTGAAACGGTTTCATTGTGATCATCATGGCCAGCCTGCTGCTGGGTAAACCATTTAACCATGGCAAAATTAGATGAGTTAATTTTATAACCACCTTCCGCCAGATAGACTGTCTCAGGCTGAACCTGTTCTCGTGCGCTGGTCCACGAATGATTGAAGGAGCAGAATTGTGCGGGAATTTCAATCAATTGCAATCTTTGGAAAGGATATTCCCTATGTATCTTTATTTCCCATGATTTCTTGAGATCGCGGATTACAGGTACAATTGAATCTGTCAATATCTTGAAGTAAGGATCAAAAATATTGTGCCCCTTGAAGAAACTAAGCGAATAATTGACTTTATCTACCGTGACAGACCTTGTCTCATAATTACCGGAAGCCAATGAAATCTGTGTCAGGGGTTGCTCCGGTTCAAACAAAGTCGTCCCATTCGTATCTTCCGTTTTCTTTCCCTGTGAAACAACTGTTAAACCTTTTTCTTCTTTGACTTTGAGTTTGTATTGCGAAAACTGTGTGGTAAGCCAGTTTAATCCCTTTGAAGAATAGCTAACGCCGGATGTTGGATACCATCTGGTTTCGGGAGTCAGCAGCAGATAACCAGGCGTGACAAAAGCATGCTTCTTATCGATAAGCCCGGCACCACTGTTTTTCCATTTTTCGAGCTGAACAGGAGTCTGATCCAGGTAGCAAAATGCTTCGTCAATGGTTCCTTTGTACTGGATACTGATCTGTATCGAATCACCAGGTTGTAATGCCTTATCAGGTTGAATCTTAATAAGTTGAAGTTCCCTTGTAAAACGTGCTCCCGTCAGCTGGATTACCGCTAGTCCGGGATTCAGCGTTAGCACAAATTCATTGATGGATTCCTTATCAGTGTTCACTAATTTTAGAGATGCAGTAGCTGAAATCTGTTCTCCCAGGTGTTCAAGCTCAATATCGTACGACTTTACGTGTACAACTTTCAAGTTGGCAAAACGATCGTTTACGGCAACCATTTCCTTTCTGTGTTCCTCTTCAGTGCTAATATTACGGATGTAAGTGAAGCCCAGAAACAGGGCTGTGGCCATGCATACTATTGTAAAACTCATTACAACTTCTTTGACGAACCTGGACTGTGAAAGCCTTTTTAACAACAAGATAGTCAGGCCAATAAACCCAAGTCCTAAAAAGAAGTATATGCCACGATGTATCAAAATATCTTTAAGTGAAGAGAAACCAACCACTTCCGACCAGGTCATTGGCAGCTTAAATGCCATATAGTCGAAAATATAATGGAACTTATTTTGAAGATAAAATAAGGTTGCTGCTATATAGCCTAAGAGTACAAGAAATGTAATAGCTTGATTTTTAATTACTGACATCAAGAAGAAGGAGAAACCCATGATGAAAATGAGGGTCGGGATACATACCAGAAGGAAGTAATATATATATGGAGCTGGCACAAAACGGGTATAAGGAGAAGCCATGTTGAAAATGGCGACCATACCCAGCGCTATCAGGTTCAATATAACGAAAACCCAAATATTTCCAAGTGTTTTGCCAATCACATAATCGGCGTTAGTGATGGAACGCATGTACACAACCTCAGTGGTATCGAGCTTCTTATCCTGTTTCAAAAACTCTGAAGCAAGAAAAACCGCAATTATGGCTTGCGCAAGATTGATGATGTACAGGTTCGAAAAAGGAATTAAAGAGGGAAGCGCGATAAAATCACCGTTAGGTCTGTTTATGCCAGTCTGGGTAGTTAAATTATAAAAGAATACAAAGACCAGGGATAAAATCGAGAAAATACGAAAAAACCAACTTCTGAACAAGGTTATGGATTCGTATTTTGCTACTGCAATAATGTTGTGAATTGCTCTCATTATCAGGTATATTTAAAAAATTCTGATCAAATCTGTCCTTAAAGATTAAATCTCAATCCATTTTTGGTTGAGTTCATTTTCCATGTAATTAACATAGGCATGTTCGAGGTTTGGTTCAATCCTTTCGCCCAGGTAACCGTTGATCTCTTTGGATACGACCTGAACTTCCCAGCCTTCATCCGAAGGAATAGAAGATATGATCGGGTATTTCTCCTGAATCTCGTGATATTCGATATCCGTTGCAGTGATTTTCCAGACATTGTCTCTTGCCAATTCAATCAACTTATCCGGTGAGCCTTTGTAGGACAAGATTCCTTTGTTCATCAGCGCCATATCCGTACAGGTACTGGAAATGTCGCCAACGATATGCGTTGAAAGGACGATAATTACATCCTTATCGCTAACCCTTGTGAGTAGATTTCTGAAACGAATACGTTCCTCCGGATCCAGACCAGTTGTAGGCTCATCCACGATGATAAGTTTTGGATCGCCAATCAGCGCCTGAGCAATACCGAGCCGGCGTTTCATACCTCCCGAGAGATTATTGGCGAAACGGTTTCGAGCTTCGTAGAGGCCAACTTCTTCAAGCATCTTCTCTACGATTTCATTTCTTTTTTTGGTGTTGGTTAATCCTGCCAGACGGGCTGCATAATCAAGAAATTCGTACGTTTTCAGTTTGGTAAAGAAGCGGAAATCCTGTGGGAGATATCCGAGCATCGAGCGAATCTCTTTTCGGTCTTTCATCAGATCCAGTCCGTTGACAAGCACTTGTCCGGAAGTCGGTTTCATCAATGTTACAAGAATTCTCATCAGCGTTGACTTTCCTGCTCCGTTTGGCCCCAACAAACCGAACATTCCGCTTTCAATAGTCATGTTCACATCCGTAATGGCGTGATTACCATTGCGGTAAACTTTGTTGAGTCCGATAATCTCAATCTTCATGTTTGATTTATCTTATGTATAATTCAGCTAGTTAACACTAAATAATAGGTATTTACGGAGCTTTGACTACCTATCGTGGAAAAGGTTTAAAGGTAATTGAAAAACAAAAAAGACCATCCTTTTGGGACAGCCTTTAAACCTTTATCTCGCCAGATAATATTTACTTTACTTTCTCTACAATTGCGCTGAATGCAGCAGGATTGTTCATGGCAAGGTCTGCTAAGACTTTGCGGTTGATTTCGATGTTGGCGGCCTTCATCTTGCCCATAAACTGGGAGTAGGAGAGACCTTCTGTACGAACTGCAGCATTGATTCGCTGAATCCATAAAGCACGGAATAACCTTTTTTTACTTTTTCTGTCACGGTACGCATACTGGAGACCTTTCTCCCATGTGTTTTTGGCAACCGTCCAGACAGTACCTCTCGAACCAAAGTATCCTCTGGTGAGCGAAAGCACCTTCTTACGACGGGCTCTCGAAGCTACGTGATTGACTGATCTTGGCATTTTTAAAAATTTTAGGACAATGGCGATCCAAATGAATGGATTCTTAGTTGCTCATTCCCCGGTTAAAAAATAGAAATTGTTTCAAGGAACATTACCTTAACGCAAGAAGCCTTTTTACATGGGCTGTATCTACATTGGCCACCGTCCCCCAATGGGTCAGGTTGCGTTTGCGTTTAGTGCTTTTCTTGGTCAGAATATGACTCTTGTAAGCGTGTTTCCTTTTTATGCTTCCACTTCCGGTCAGCTTGAAGCGTTTTTTTGCGCCGGAATTCGTTTTCATTTTAGGCATCTCTGTCTAACTGTTTTAAATTATTTTTTCTTTTTTGGCGAAATAAATATGGTCATTCTTTTTCCTTCCAGCTTTGGGAGTTGTTCTACTTTCCCAAAGTCTTCCAGTGCGTTGGCAAAGCGGAGAAGTAAAATCTCGCCTTGTTCATTATAAAGTATCGAACGTCCTTTGAAAAATACATAAGCCTTCACTTTTGCACCATCCTGGAGGAACTTTTCGGCATGTTTTAATTTAAAATTGTAATCATGTTCGTCCGTATTCGGACCGAATCTGATCTCCTTAACAATGATCTTAACTGCCTTGGCCTTCAGTTCTTTCTGCTTCTTTTTTTGAGCATAGATAAACTTCTGATAATCAACAATCCTGCAAACAGGTGGTTCCGCATTTGGCGAAATCTCTACCAAATCCAGCTCCATTTCATCGGCCTTCCGAAGAGCATCCTGGATTTTGTAAACCCCCTGTGGCTCAATATTATCGCCAACAAGCCTAACTTCAGGTACCCGAACCTGGTGATTGATCCGAAACAATGATTTCTCTTCTTCTTTTGGAGCTCTTGGCCCCTTGGTCCTGATAACTGCTATGGCTTTATCCTCCTATGTTTTAGTTAATACAGATTATTTGTACAATTCCTCAAGAATTGAACTGACCTCTTTTTGAATCTTTTCCTTAAATTCAATTAAAGATACAGTCCCCTGATCGCCTTCACCCTGACGACGAACCGCGACTGTCTCAGTTTCAAACTCTTTTTCACCTACTACGAGCAGATAAGGAATACGTTTCATCTCATTGTCACGGATTTTCCTGCCTATCTTTTCGTTACGGTCGTCAACGACGGTGCGAATATCGGAATTATTTAGATATTCTGAAACTTTTTGCGCATATTCATTGTACTTTTCACTGATGGGCAGGACGACAACCTGCTCGGGTGTGAGCCAGATAGGGAATTTTCCTGCCGTATGCTCGATCAGTACCGCACAAAAACGCTCCATCGATCCGAAAGGCGCACGGTGTATCATGACTGGCCTATGGCGTTTGTCGTCCGAACCGATATATTCGAGTTCAAAACGTTCAGGCAAATTGTAATCCACCTGAATAGTCCCAAGTTGCCAGCTTCTGCCGATCGCATCCCTTACCATGAAGTCGAGCTTCGGTCCATAGAAGGCTGCCTCACCCAACTCGGTTACGGTATTCAGTCCTGTCTCGGCACAGGCTTCGATGATGGCGCTTTCTGCTTTCTCCCAGTTCTCATCAGAACCGATGTATTTTTCCTTGTTGCCCGGATCGCGTAATGAAATCTGTGCCGTATAATCTTTGAAATCCAATGCCCTGAAGATGATGAAGATAATATCGATCACCTTGAGGAATTCCTCTTTCAACTGATCCGGTCTGCAGAAGATATGCGCATCGTCTTGCGTGAATCCGCGGACGCGGGTTAAACCATGTAACTCACCACTCTGTTCGTAACGGTAAACAGTTCCGAATTCAGCCAGCCTGACAGGCAGATCCTTGTAAGATCGTGGTTTAAAACGATAAATCTCACAATGGTGCGGACAGTTCATAGGCTTAAGCAGGTACTCTTCCCCTTCGTTCGGAGTCCGGATAACCTGAAATGAATCCTTGCCATATTTCTCGTAGTGACCCGATTTCTTGTAGAGTTTTACATCGCCGATATGTGGGGTGATCACTTGGTCGTATCCGAATTTCTTCTGGACCGTACGAAGGAATTTTTCCAGCTGGTCGCGCATGATGGTTCCTTTCGGCAACCACATCGGCAAACCCATACCCACTTCCTGCGAGAACATAAAGAGTTCCATCTCTTTCCCGATCTTGCGGTGGTCGCGTTTTTTGGCTTCCTCCATCAGGATTATATACTCTTCCAGCAGCTTTTGCTTCGGGAAAGTAATCCCGTAAACGCGCGTCAGCATCTTATTCTTTTCACTCCCGCGCCAGTAGGCTCCTGCGATGTTGGTCAGCTTAACTGCCTTGATATAACCGGTATTCGGAAGGTGCGGTCCGCGGCAGAGATCCGTGAAACCACCTTGCTGGTAAAGGGTAATGGTTCCATCTTCCAGCTCCGAAATAAGTTCCTGTTTGTATGGATCGCCTTTTTCGGCGAAGAGTTTCAGGGCATCCTGTTTGGTGATTTCTGAACGGACAATATCGTACCTGGCCCGGGAAATATCCGTCATCTTCTTCTCGATTTCAGCAAGATCCTTCTCGGTAAGTGTTTGACCTTCGGGAAGATCTATGTCATAATAGAAACCGTTATCGATCGACGGACCAATACCAAATTTCGTACCCGGAAAACAGGATTCAATGGCTTCTGCCATAATATGTGCCGAGGAATGCCAGAAAGTATCACGTCCTTCTTTGTTTTCCCAGGTATATAATCTGATGGATGAATCTGACTGAATCGGACGCATCAGGTCACGAATCTCGCCATTAACTGAAATAGACAATACCTCTTTAGCCAGATTTCTGCTGATCGATTCAGCAATCTCCATTCCGGTGACTCCGGCATCGAACTCTCTGACAGAGTTATCGGGAAGTGTTATCTTAATCATCTTGATTTTTTTATGAAGGTGCAAAATTAACTAACTTCCGCCGTTTCATCAAATCTATTTTGATCTTTGTTAACGAAAGAGTTCACAATCGTCAGTTTTTTTAATACTAACCAGGAATTCACCTCGATCGGGATGGATTTTTTCTATTTTTGAAGGTCGAATAGGTTTCGTGCAGGGGCGGGAGATTGCTTCGCTTCGCTCGCAATGACGGTGCATTTTTAGAAAGTAGTGGCAATCATTTCACTACAAATGCAGTGTAACGAACCGTCATTGCGAGGAGGAACGACGAAGCAATCTTTTGACATTTGCTGAGCTATTTAATTTGTAATCTACTTATAATCTGTATTATGCTTAAAAGATATTGTTTGTTTTTGCTGGTCCTGCTGGCGACACTTGGTCTTAGTGCGCAACAATTGACGCTCGAAGATGTGGTCATCAAAAAAACGTATGGTCAGAAATCCGTGAACGGTTTGGCTTCGCTAAACGATGGTCTGAACTACACCACCCTCGAAAATATGGGTAAAGAGCTGGTCAAATACAGCTATAAAACCGGCGAGAAGGTGGCAACGTTGCTCGACGTCTCTCAGTTGAAAAACGATTCACTGAAAAGTATTACCGATTACCAGTTCAGCAGCGACGAAACACGAGTATTGCTGATGATCGACCGCAAACCCATCTATCGAAGATCCTTTACAGCCAATTATTTTGTCTATAATTTTGTGACAAAGGAACTTGCCAGACTTTCCAATGGTGGAGAACAGCAACTGGCAACCTTTTCACCGGATGGTGAACGGGTTGCATTTGTTCGCAAAAACAACCTTTTCGTCAAGAGTCTGCGTTTTGGAACCGAACGTCAGATAACCAACGACGGTGAGTTTAACAAAATCATCAATGGGGCACCCGATTGGGTATACGAGGAGGAGTTTGAGTTTAATAAAGGGTTCGAATGGTCGCCCAACAGCCGGCAGCTGGCCTTTATGAAATTTAATGAAGAGCAGGTCCCGGTTTACCATTTTCCTGTATACAAGGGGTTAAGTCCGGAACATCTTGAAAATAAGGTATATCCGGGAGAGTACAGCTTCAAATATCCCAAGGCAGGCGAGAAAAATTCCATCGTACAGATTTGGGTGTATGATGTCAAAAATGGCCGAAGTATCCAGATGGATACGGGGAAAGAGACGGATAATTATCTTCCGAAGATTTCCTGGACCAATAGCGGGGGTGATCTGGGAATCTTTCGGATGAACAGGTTACAAAACAAACTGGAGCTGCTTTTGGCCAATCCGAATACCGGAGACAGCAGACTGATCTATACTGAGAAGAATAAAAGGTACATCGAAACGGACTTTTTGGATAATTTCAAATTTTTGGAGGATAACAAGAGTTTTGTCGTGCTAAGTGATCAGAGTGGGTTCAAACATCTTTACCTGTATGATATGAGCGGGATTAAAGTAAAAGAATTGACAGAGGGAAACTTTGACGTACTCAAATTCTACGGATATGATGCAATCAGGAAATTCTTCTATTACCAGGCTGCAGCAGTAGTTCCGATGCAACGGGAGGTCTATGGCATATCTTTTGACAAGAAAAAGAAGGTGATACTTTCTACTCAGAACGGCACCAATGATGCAGATTTCAGCAAGGGATTCAAATATTATGTGAACACTTATACCAGTATTCAGACACCTAACCTTGTTACCCTGCATGACATTACAGGAAAACAGATTCGGGTACTGGAAGATAATTCTGCTTTGAAGTCAAAGCTTTCCAGTATGCAACTACCTCAGAAAGAGTTTTTTAAATTCACTACTTCAGAAGGTGTTGAGTTGAATGGATGGATGATCAAGCCGGTACCGTTCAATCCGGGAGCCAAATATCCTGTATTGATGACCCAGTACAGTGGTCCGAATTCACAGCAGGTGCTGGATAATTTCTCGGTCGACTGGAACACCTATCTGGCACAGCAAGGTTACCTCGTGGTTTGTGTCGATCCACGTGGAACAGGTGCAAGGGGCGAAGAGTTCCGCAAATGTACTTACGGCCAGTTGGGGAATCTTGAATCCAACGATCAGGTTGAGGCCGCCCGTTATCTGTCAAAACAAACGTATGTAGATGCGAAGAAGATTGCCATCTGGGGCTGGAGCTTCGGCGGGTTCATCTCGTCCATGACACTCTGTAAAGGGGGAGACTTGATCCATGCGGCTATCGCGGTAGCGCCTGTGATCAGTCACTATTTTTATGATACGGTTTATACGGAGCGCTACATGGGGCTGCCGGGTCAGAATCCGGAGGGTTACAACCAAAATTCGCCCATCACATTGGTGAAGGGCATCAAAGGGAAATTATTATTGGTGGCAGGAACTGCCGATGACAATGTTCACTATCAAAATACGATAGAATTTGCTGAAGCACTGGTGCAGGCAGGGATCCAATTCAGAATGATGTCGTACAACAACCGCAACCATGGTATACGGGGGGGAAACACTACGCTGCACCTTTATACCATGATGGATGAATTCCTTAATGAAAACCTGAAATGAGACATGAGATATAAGACATGAGATTCGTTCCTCCTCGTTCGTAATTCGCTCCTCCTCGTTTGTAATTCGCTCCT
>DATCHD010000117.1:0-20571 GCA_036508555.1 Prolixibacteraceae bacterium | reverse complement strand
CCTTCATGTCAGGATTGGTTTTCAATACGGTTCCTTTCGATTTGTCGCTTTTGAAAGTAGATTTAAGGGACGCAACCAATGGGGGTGATTTTTCTTCAGATTTTTTTTCGATACCGGGAGTTTCCCTGACAATAGGGGCAGTTTGTTTAACCAATGAATTTTCAATATCCTTCTTTTCAAAATGGAGATAAGTAAGACCCATAAATCCTATCAGCAGACAGGCAGCGATGCCGGAAGCTATCCGCAAAAAAAATTTTCTGTTGTTATTCTTTCTTTTTTGCAAAAAATTCTCCCATGAACCCGGGATATACGTCTCTTCGTAATTCTCGAGGGACTGTTTTATCTGCGTAAATATTTCGCTCTCGTTTATATCGTTTTTCATCCTTCGCGTAATTTGCTATCCCTCGTTTGCAACGAGGGATGAAGTTTCCGATAATTTACCGGTAACAATTCCCTTAATTGTTGTTTTGCCCGCATTAAATAAACTCTCGATGAACTTGTTGGAATACCCAGTTGTTCAGCGATCTCATCATGACTGTATCCTTCAATTTCGTACAAGCAGAATACAGTTTTATGGTAATGCGGCAACAGATTAAGGATTTTAATGATATCCTCAGCTGCCAGATGGCTTATGACGTTGGGCGTTTCATCCTGAATTGGATATTTATCAGTTTCAACGAACTGGTGATCCTTGTTATTTCGTCTTAAATTATCGATAGAGGTGTTGATCACAATCTTGCGCAACCATCCCGGAAACGGTTTTGATGTATCATATTTTCCAATCTTCGAAAATACTTTCACAAAACTATCGTTCACCACCTCAAGCGCATCACTGCGTTGATGGTTATAAATAAGCGCAACACTTAAGGCATAGCCAAAGAATTTCTTATAAAGGAGTTCCTGAAATTTTTCTTTCTTTTTAATACATCCCTGAATAATGAATTCTAAGTTCTCCTCTTTTCTTCTTTCCAAATTGCAATTTAATTGATAAATGCTCTACGTAAAAAAATTAGTCAATTGACTGAAGCGATGATATCTGAATTGTCCGTATTTGCTTTTTTCGAGGTATTGCACAATAAAACGATAACATTCTGTCCAGATGTGGCATCGCCCAACCACTCTGTCAGGTTAATTGACAATGTCTGGGAAATGTTATTCGTCGGCAATACCTGAGAAGAAGTAAGTGTCTGTCCTGCACAAACTGAAGTCCTTCGCAGATAGATAATGACGGTTTTTGGGGGAAGCGTTGTTAACCCATTCCATATCAGTTCAAATTTACTGTCCCCACAACCGACAGGGTAGGTCGCCGTAATCTGAAGTGATTCCTTGTTCCTGGCAACTTTTGAAATTTCGAACAAAGCGGAATAATCTGGTGAACGCAGCTGATTGGCCTCATTGGATGCCTGAATACTTTTGACTACAGTAAAGTTGGCACTTGTGACATTGGCAAAAGCAGTTGTTGCATCCAAATATGTATTCAAGTTCGTACTCTCTTTGGAACAGGACGATGTGATCAGAAGCACCGTCAGAATTGCCGTTAAATTGAAGATATTTTTCATTCTTCCTTAATTATATAAGTTTTTGCAGACAATACGTAATCAGATGAGTGAAACGCTACAAGCAGGGGAAATATTTTTCAATTTGACCTTTTCCCTTTCATCAACAAAAATCCTCCCGATATCCTGAATGGTCTTCTCAATAGGAGTATAACTGAAATCGATCGTCCTGATAATTTTTGATCCATCGTAAGCTGAAATGGTTCCCGCGCTTCGGGCAGTTTCTTTAGTCAATGTTGGTTCCCGGCCTGATAAAAGAGAGACCAAACGTGAAGCACGCCATCCAAGCTGCAAAAGAATCCGGTTGGCCCGGATGGTTGGTTTTTGTTGGTTCAAAGCTACCGCGATGCAATCAAAGACTTCACGGAAGGTGAGGTTCTCTGCGGAAATAACATAACGCTGGTTTTTGATGGACTCCCATTTCTTAGATTGCAACAGTCCGATGATGGCAAGTGACACATCCCTGACATCCACAAATCCGGTGCTGCCGTCCGTGTAAAATTTCATGCCATTGTGCATAGTATGAAAAAAGCGTGGCGAGCCGCTTTCCCATTTCCCCGGACCAAGGATCACAGATGGATTTACGATGACGGCATTCAATCCTTCCTCAATTCCTCGCCAAACTTCCATCTCGGATTGAAATTTGCTTTCGGAATAGGCGGATCGTTGGTCATCATTTTTCCACGATAAATCTTCGTTAACAGGAATGCCGAAGTCCTGGTTTCCCAATGCCGCAACAGAACTTACCTGGCAAAAACGCTGAATATTGAGCTCCAGTGCCAGATCAACGAGGTTGGCCGTCCCTTCAACGTTTTCGTATAGCACGGTCTCCCTGTCGCGGGGATCAAAAGATAATTTGGCCGCTGCATGGATGACGGTGTCAGCTCCTTCCATCGCAGCGCGCAAAGAGATCCGATCAAGAATGTCGCCTTCCACCCATTCGATCTGCCCGAAAAGCCGTTCTGCCTCGTAGCTGTACCACGAAAAGATCTTCCTGACATGCTTCAGATCGGAATTCTTCCTCCTTAACGCCTTCACCTGCTCCCCACGTTTTGTCAGATCCACGAGCAGATGTGCCCCAAGCATGCCAGTACCTCCGGTAAGAAATATCATCTGGATTTCATCTATTCAGCTCAATTTTCTTTATTCTTATACTTATTGCCAAAGTGTTTCGGTTTGCCAATTATCGGGAAAGCCCATTGCCTTAGTATCAATATTAGGATATTTTGAAAGCAAAGTGTTAAACTTAGCCTGAACTTTATGCCTTGGATTTATAGTATTCATCAGGTAAATGATCATCGAAACGATAAAGTAGGTTTTATTATTCAGCGACTTTGACAAACCGGTTTCAGGCGAAATGTAGGTAGTTTGATTGATAAACGGATTGCGGGGACTGCGGGGAACAATTGGCTGAATTCGCATTTCCCGGTTCCACAAACGGGAATGGTGGGCGCAAATATTACGCAAATAAACAATGCTATGCAGCCACGAAGAAAGAACGCTGTCGGTTAATCCAAAATAACCGGCAATATCACGCTTATCCTTTCCGGATACGAGATTGCTGTATAAACTTGATAATACTCCAAACGACGACACTTCAAACATCATCCAGCTGGGAGGCATCGAATCGGAATACTTGTTTTTAAATGCTTGTATAAACTCTTCGTCGCTGCGCGAATATTCAGATCCAACTTTCGAAAACGTATCGGCATGTTTAACCGGGTTTGAGAAATTGGCCGAATCGAGATACCAGAATGCCCCCCGGCTGTGCGAAAGCACATAAATCATTTTTGCACGAACTGCAACTTCAATTTTTTCGAGTTCGCGCATAATAAGCAAGCGCAATTCGCGGTCAAATTTATAAATATTGAAAGCCGTTTCGAAGTTCGAGTTGGGTTTGAACTGATGGTTTTGCTTGTTGGCAAGCATTGGATACCAATAACCGCTAAGGCGGTAATAGCTAATTACTTCTAATAAATGAAGTGCTTTGGGTTCGTTGGCAATTACGAGCCCCCTGTTTTTTAACTGTTTAAGTTGGTCGGCATACGAGAGTGCCGTTTTGGCATAAGGCACTTTACTCATGGAAATATAAATAAAAAGCTCACCCTGAGCGCGCTGTTCTTACGGGAAGCGGGGTAAGCATGTTGTTGCAAAGGTAAACAAAAATGCATCATGTCCAAATATTTTTCAAACTCAATTATTGCGCACTTGGTGATTGGGATCGTACAAAAATTCTAACTCACTTTTCTATCAATTTGTATATATCTATCTAATTGTGAGGGTTTTAACACCGGTTGCAAACATCTCAGTTGGTGATTCACAAAGCATGGCGGTTTCTATTTTTTGGGGTTGACGGTACGGTCCAGCTGCTTGCTGAGGATCTTCTTGATCTCGGTCATCTTCTGGTAAGAAGCCATCAGCTCCATCGCTCCATCGAAATCTTTAGCCGCGTCAGCGATCTTCATCTTGCTTTCTATCTGATTCATCATAGTAGAAATTACCCGTAGTTTGTACTCGCGGACAAGCTTCGGAACCACCACCTCCAGCAAGTCTTCCTCTTTTTCGATGTGACTGCCGCTCCGTTCCCAGAAGGTGCTCAACGGATGCTTTTCGGAGACGATGCCTGAAGCGTAATGATTGATTTGGGGATTGTTATGGTGGGTGAAATGTCGCATGGCATTGAAATCCGGATCGACCATGTGAAGACGGTACTCCTCCAGTATGGTATTGACCAACGGATCCACCGAGACCATGTTGTCGATCTCGAGCTCGGATAAAACATAGGTGGCCACAGATTCCGAGATCCATTCGCCACTCACCTCATGCTCATAATCATAAATATTAAGCGATCCGCATTTGAGCAGTACCCTCAGCAGCTCTTTCTCCTCCAGTTCAAAAGGATTCTCCACTACCGTGGAAATCGCCGATTTTGGCATTGCCGTTTCAGGCCCCGGTTCAGATGAAGCAGGACTCTCCCTGACTGTCGGACCTTCGTTTTTCTTCAGCCGCTGCTTCCTGATCTCATTGTAAAGCACATCCTCGCGCACTTCCAACAAGCGGCTGCACTCCTTAAGGTATTCGGTGCGGACGATCTCCTCGGGAATCACGGAAATAGAACTGACGATATCAGTAATCAGCCTGGCCCTCGAAAGCGGATCATTCTCGATGCCGGACAAAAGAATCCTGGTCTTGAATTTGATGAAATCGGTTTCGTTATCCTTAATATATTGTGTCAGTTCGGTGGCGCTCATCGATTTCGAAAAGGAGTCGGGGTCCTCGCCATCGGGTAAGGGGAGCACTTTGACATTGATGCCTTCCTCGAGCACGAGGTCGATCCCGCGAAGCGAGGCCTTGATCCCCGCCTGGTCGCCGTCGTAGATGATGGTGATATTCTTCGTAAAACGCCTGATGAGCCTGATCTGGTCGACTGTGAGAGAAGTCCCTGAGGAGGCCACCACATTCTCGATTCCCGCCTGGTGCATCGCAACGACGTCGGTATAACCTTCTACGAGATAACATTTATCTTCCTGAATCATAGCGCGTTTGGCCTGGTAAATGCCATAAACGATCCGGCTCTTGTGGTAGATATCCGATTCGGGAGAGTTGAGGTATTTGGCAATGCTTTTTTCCTGAGAAAGTGTTCTGCCGCCAAAAGCGATGACCCTACCGGAGATGCTGTGAATCGGGAACATCACCCTGCCCGAAAAACGGTCGCGGACCCAATCATCACGCTTGATGGTGAGCCCGGTCTTCTCGAGGTACTCCATCTTGTAACCCTCTTTCAGAGCCGAATTGGTGAAGGGTTCCTTCCCGTCCGGACAATAACCCAGACCGAATTTTTTGATGATCTCGTCGCGGAAACCGCGTTCGTGGAAATAGCCTAACCCGACGGCCCTGCCATATTCCGTGTCCCAAAGCTGGACAGCGAAATATTTCTGCGCGAACTCGGAAACGATGATCTGACTCTCGTGATCGTTGCGCTCCTGAACATCCTCCGGGGTCTCCTCTTTCTCCTGAATTTCGATGTGGTATTTTTTTGCCAGCCACCTCAGTGACTCCACAAAAGAGAGGTGCTCGTGCTCCATGATGAAGTTGACGGACGATCCTCCTTTGCCACAACCGAAACATTTGTAGATGCCTTTCGATGGGGAAACATTAAAAGATGGGGTCTTCTCATTGTGAAAAGGACACAGTCCAATCAGGTTCGTTCCTCTTCTTTTAAGGGTGACAAACTCTCCGACAACCTCCGTGATTTCTGCGGTGTCGAGTATTCGCTGGACGGTGGCTTGGTCTATCATGCATACAAATGTAGTGAAAAGTGAAAAAGGAAAAGTGAAAAAGGAGCTCCAGTGAATTGAAAAATTACGTTGCGAAGATCTTTCTGGTAACAAAATAAATTTTGATGACTCCGTACATCAGCACCAGTGCAAAAATAATTGCAGCGCCTGACGGGATATCGTAGACGTAAGAGAAGATGAGGCCGGCCAGGGATCCAATAAATCCGAAGAGTATGGACAGGAAGATCATGATATGAAAATGGCGGGTGAACAGGTTGGAGATGGCCTGCGGAATGGTGAGCAGCGACATAACCAGAATGATTCCCACCACTCTGATGTTCAATACAATAGTTAGAGCAACCAGGCAAATCAGAATGATATTAAAGAGTCTCACCGGTGTATTGTTGGTCAGCGCATATTCTTCATCGAACGAGATAAACAGGATCATCCGGTAGAAAACGATGAAAAAAGCGGCAATGCCAATGGTCAGTAATACCAGAAAAATTAGGTCGGTCAGGGAAACTGTCAGGATATTTCCGAAGAGGTAACTCATCAGGTTGGGGGCGTAACCGGGTGTCAGGAAAATGAAGATGATTCCGAGGGCCATGCCGAGCGCCCAGAGCATCGCGATGGCTGAGTCTTCGCGGAGATCGGCTTTCCTGGTAAAGAATTCAATTCCCAAAGCTGAGAAGATTCCGAATAATACGGCACCCAGAATCGGGTCGAAACCCAGGTAATAGCCCATTCCGATGCCGCCAAACGAGGCGTGGGTGATGCCGCCGCTGATAAAAACGATGCGACGTGAAACGATGTATGTTCCTATGATTCCGCAGGTTATACTTGCGAGAAGGGAAGCCAGCAGGGCATTCCGAAAGAAACTCATCTCCAGGAGCGACATCAGATTCTCCATTATTGCTCGTGTTGTTTTAAGACGGTATGCGGAATTCTTCCGTGGGTGATGATCTGAATCGGGCATTCATAAGCCTCCATCAGCTCGGGTGTAATCTTGTTCCCGGGATGGTAATGGAGCGAGTGGTTCACGCAAGCGATCGATTTGACATAAGTGGAAATAGTGCCTAAGTCATGGGATACCAGCAATATAGCAATGTTTTCGTTCAGCTTTTTCAGCTTTTCATACAATTCTTTTTCGAACCGGTTATCCACGTAAGTGTTTGGCTCGTCCAATACCAGCAGCTTGGGCTGGTTGACTAGTGCCCGGCAAAGCAAGGCCCGCTGAATCTGTCCGCCGGAAAGCTCGCCGATGGCCTTGTTGCGGATTTCGTATATCCCCATTTGCTCCATCAGCTGGTTGGCGAATTCAAGGTCTTTTTGGGCGTAGGATTTGATAATCCTCTTTTTGGACATCAGTCCAGACTTTACCACCTCACTCACAGAAATCGGAAATTTCCGGTCTATGTTGTTGATCTGCGGAAGATAACCGATCCGGTGATAATTGCCTTGGGTCATGCAATTGTGGAAAACGACCTCCCCGCGGACGGGTGTCAACAAGCCGAGAATGGCCTTCAGCAGGGTGGTCTTGCCTCCGCCATTCGGACCGATCACTCCAATAAAATCACGATCGTGGATGGTGAGGGAAACATCTGAAAGAATGATGTTTTCATCGTAACCTACCGTGATATTCCTAATATCGATCAGCGGAACATTATATCTCAGATTTTCCAGTAGCATAACGGGTATAAATTTACAAATTAATCGGCGGTTGAGGCGCTACTTTGCAGCAGCCATTTTCCTTGCGAGGGAGATCATTTCACCTGGCCAGTCGTAAGCCAGCGGATCAATCTGAATGATCTTGCTCCCCGTTTCATTGGAGATGATCTCCGCATTTTCGATGTCGAACTCCTTCTGAATCATGATGTAGGCGATTTTTTGCGCCTTAGCCTGCAGTACGATATTCTGCACATGCCTCGGAGTAGGCACCTTGCCTTCAAACTCAATCGAAAGCTGTTCGAGCCCGTATTGCCGTGCAAAATACCCGAGTGCAGGATGAAATACCATGAAGGTCCGCGAAGGAATATTGGCGAGAATTGCCTTCACTTCGCGATCGACACTGTCGATTTTTGATAACAGCCTGTCGAGGTTCGCCTGAAATTTTTCTTTGTTTGCAGGGTCGATTTTCGCCATTCCGTCAAAAATATTCCGGGCGATGATTTTGGCCCCATCCGGGGATGACCAAGTATGAGGATCCACGCCTTTTTCGTGTTGCTGGTCGCCGTGGTTATGTCCTTCAGCATGAATCAGTTCCACTCCGGTTGAGGTATTGATGAATGCCAATCCGGGATTGATAGACTGAAATTTATCGAGATAAGCCTCTTCAAAGCCAAGAAAGCCATTGGCAAAATAGGCTCCGGCCTTCGACATTTCGGCCATCTGCCGGGGCGTGGGATTATAGGTTTCGGGTCCGACGCCGGGAGGAACCATCACCTCGCAGGTATAGGATTTGCCGGTGATCTGATCGGTAAAATACTGAAGCGGAAGGATGCTGGCAAAGACAATTTTCTCTATTGGTTTCTTCTGCGCCGTATTGCACGCAAACATAACCGGAATCAGAATCAGAATGATTATAGTTTTTCGCATAAATAGTCTATTTTTTTGGTGGCACCGGATCGTACCCGCTGGTACCCCAGGGGTGGCAGTGCAGAATCCGGTTGGTTGCCATCAGGAATCCCCGGATGGGTCCGTGAATCTTCACCGCATCGAGAGCATACTGCGAGCAGGTAGGTACATGACGGCAAGAAGAAGGTGTCATCGGTGATAGGACTGCCCGGTAAAAATAGACCGGAAGCAGCACGAACTGCACAAATACCCATCTGATTCCCTGTAGGTTTTTTCTGATCATTTTAAGCTGAATGAAGCTCATTATACTTTAAAATCAGGACAAAGTTATCCAAATGTGGCTACTTTTTTATAACTTTCAAAGCTATCTTTGCGGTCAGGCATTGATGGTGGTGGAAGTGAGGGATCTGTTGATCCAAAAGGGCATCCCCTACGACCATATTTATGCCAAGATATTTTTCTGAAAAGATGGAAGTAACCAGGGAACCGCTATTCGGTAAGACGTTGGATGAGTTGGTCTTACTCACCGTAAAATTGGGATTACCCGGCTTTGCGGCCAAACAGATAGCCGATTGGCTGTACAAAAAGCCTGTCAACTCGATCGAAGAGATGAGCAATCTCTCCAAGAAAACCAGAGAGTTGCTGGCAGAAAATTTCGATTTCGGTACCTCCCTGCCGGTGAAGGTTCAGGTCAGCGCCGATGGTACAAAAAAATATCTCTTCACTACCGGGAAGCATCAATTTATAGAAACAGCCATGATTCCGGACGATAACCGGACGACGGTCTGCGTCTCCTCGCAGATAGGCTGCAAGATGGACTGCCTCTTCTGCATGACGGCCAAACAGGGATTTCAGGGTCAGCTGTCGGCGGGAGAAATCGTCAATCAGATTCGTAGCATCGAAGAGGCGGCGGCTGTCTCGAATATCGTCTACATGGGCATGGGAGAGCCTTTCGATAACCTCGACGAAGTGCTGAAGAGCATCGAAATTCTCACTTCCGACTGGGGTTATGGGATGAGTCCGAGGCGCATCACGGTGTCGTCCATCGGAATTGTCCCTGCCATGAAGCGTTTCCTGAAAGAGAGCGAGGCGCATCTGGCCATCAGTCTGCATACCCCTTTCGATGAGCAGCGCAAGAGCCTGATGCCGGTGCAGATTGCCTATCCCATCCGTGAAGTGATTGAAGAGATCAGGAAATGGGATTTCAGCGGGCAGAGAAGAGTTTCCTTTGAGTACATCCTTTTCAACGGTCTGAATGATACTCCATTACACGTAAAGGAGCTGGCTCGTTTGTTGAATGGCATCAAGTGCCGGATCAACCTGATCAGGTTCCATCCGGTTCCGGGTACGCCCTTGGTAAGTCCGGACGAAGAGACCATCCTGCATTTTAAGAATCAGCTCAACGACAAGGGAATTTTCACTTCCGTACGTGCCTCCAGGGGGCAGGACATCTACGCAGCGTGCGGATTACTCTCTACAAAAGAACAGAACCTGATCAGTTAGTCAAAGGGATTTCAGGCTAAAAGCTCTATTCGATTTCCCTCAACATCGAGTACCACACTTTCAAAATAGCCATCCCCACTCGTACGTGGTTCTCCGACAATTCTATAGCCATCTGCCCGAAGTTTTTCGGTAAGGGAAATTACCACTTCTTTTGAGCCCAAAGTAAAGGCGATATGCGTGATTCCGAGATGTTCATTTATATCATGGGATCCATCAGCCAAAGACTCCCTGCGCATTATTTCCAGTGCCGGGCCACTTTCAAAGCTGATAAAATAGGATTCAAATTTCTTGATTGGATTGACATATTTATCATTGCTTACGCCGTTAAAATAGCGGACGTAAAAATCCCTCACCGCTTCCAAGTCTTTGGTCCAAATGGCAATATGTGCAATTTTCACCATGGTACGTGCCTCAGGGGGACTGTAATAAAAAATTGATCAGGCTGCCGGTTTTAGTTTGTCAATGATAAGGAAGGCCAAACGAAAACCCTCAAGGATAATTTTTGAATCCTTAACCCCATCGTAATATCCGGATAGATGGAGAGTGTGGTAAGCGTCATTGACATAATTCAATAATTTCTTATCCAGTTTAGATATCTCTTCTTCGTAATAGCTAATGTCTTTTCTTCCTTTCTTCTTCTCGACGCCTTTAAGAAGCAAGTAGCCGTCAAGTGCTAGTAATACAGCATTATATGCAGTGCCGCAGGCGGTTTTTACATATTTTTTATCAACATAAAAAAAATCCTCTTTCCCTGCTTTCTTAAGGGTTTCTTTTGCATTATCCATGTAGCGGATCGCTTCCGTGTAGTACTTGGTTTTGATCTTATCCTGATCGGTGATTGCCATCATTTCTTGTTTTTACAAAGTTACGCTATATTTATTCCAATCAAGAATTTCACGGATTGAAATTCCCTGTGTCGACCCACTCGTTTTTCAGGAGCGACCACCACTCGATGGCTAATCCTTTCAGAATGTAATCATAAGGCAGCCAGCCATATCCCTGGTCTCCCCAACCGGCTCCCCAAGAATTTCTTACTAGGATAGCTCCGGTAGTCTCTCTCGCACCCGCCGCTACATTTCTGATCTTCATTCCATCATCGTAGCCGGCCGCAACCACCGCATGACCACCCTCCACCTTGTCGCCTCTTTCGGGATACGGGATTTTGCCGTGATTGGTATTTGATTGTGCGATAGAACTATAGACTGTGAATCCGAACATCAGCGGAAGCGAGGAAGCCAGACTCTTTTTGATGCTGGCTAATAAATCCGCCGGAGTGGTTCCGGTTGGTTCGAGATCGAAATCCGGCTCATTGTAGGGCCAGTACTCCTCCGGCGGCACGCCGAAAAGGGTCATGGCTCCCATCATGTTGCGCATAAAAGTGCCGCTGTCGCCGGTTTGATGCATCAACGTGCGGGCCGTTTTGTATAGGAGGAAACCACTGCGATAAATTGACTGAAGCAGCGCCGGGAGCGCCTGAAGGAGCCAGCTTTGCAAGCATTTTTTTGACCGAATCTTTCTGTCCCAGTGCGGATAACCGAGGAGAAATCGGGCCAATCCGGCAGCCAGCCAAATTTTGGCGTAAAGTTTAGGTTTGTCATAAAGGGAGGAATTAATATTTGGTAAGTTTGTGTTATTGCATCTGGAACAAAATAATAAGGGAAAAGTTGCAAAACCAGAACTAATTATCTATAAACGCCCATTCAATGAGAGGTTTAAAACTTTCCTACGGGATCCTGCTCATCCTGTTTATTTCAGCATCCCATTCTTATTCAGGGGATTCCGGATCAAGTCCGGAATGACGGGGCACTATTAAAATAATGTAAGACCAAGTTAACACCATATCTTATGCACAGATTTTTTAGGGGTATCCTGACAATTTTCCTGGTCCTGGCCTTGGCAATCCTCATGAGTACAGGATTATGTAAAATAACCAAGGCCCAATCCAACAGCTATAAAGCAGATCTGATCATCTATGGGGGGACTTCCGCGGCAGTAGTTGCTGCCGTAGAAATGGTAAAATCCGGCAAATCCGTGCTGATCGTTTCACCGGATACGCATCTCGGCGGACTGATTTATGGAATTTCCGGAGAGCCGATCGCTCCCAACAAGACCGGCGATAAAAAGCTGCAAGCCTATTGCTTCAGGGTTTGCATGAGCAACTTACAGGAGAATAGGGTTCCGTTTCCAAAGCCTGAAAAATACAACCCGGACAATTATGAGTTGATGGGCAGATTGCTGGATGCCGGATGGAAAGATTTCCTCGGCAAGTTCGACCAGATCCCCAACTGGAAGACTGATACCAACAACAATGGCCCGTTCAGCTATGATTTCATTGGAGGGAACTACGACTATCCCGAGGCATCGTACGAACGGAGGAAGGAGATCGCCAAAGAGCATGAGAATTACCAGAAGGGATTGCTCTATTACCTGGGCAACGATTCGCGGGTGACTGCCGGTGTGAGGGAAGTATTCACCAGCTGGGGACTGGCCAAAGATGAGTTTGTGGAGAACGGGAATTGGCCGTGGCAGATGTATATCAGGGAGTCCAGAAGGATGTCAGGCACGTTTGTGACGACCGAAAATGAGGTGACCAACAAGAATATGGTGAAGGATCCGATCGGGATGGGTTCCTACAACATGGATTCGCACAACGTTCAGCGCTACGTGACGCCCGATGGCTGGGTGCAGAATGAAGGGGACGTGCAGGTTCATTTAACCAAGCCCTACCTGATTTCTTTCGGTTCCATTCTTCCGAAAAAAGCGGAATGTTCGAATTTGCTCGTTCCGGTTTGCGTCTCTTCCAGCCACATTGCCTACGGATCGATCCGGATGGAGCCGGTTTTCATGATTCTGGGACAGAGCGCGGCCATCGCGGCTTCGCTGGCCATCGATAAAAAGCAGGCGGTTCAGGAGGTGGATTACAATATCCTGAAACAGAAATTACTTGAGAAGAAGCAAGTTATCGCGATGCCATAATCTAGCAGATCTTTACTGTTTCAATACCCAGCAACATCCCAAGTTTACTGATGGATGAAGCAATGTGTCCGACGCCAATGGCACAGTGATGCGCGGGGCCCTGCTTCGACCATTGGTTCATGAATTCCCTGGCGCCCAGTGCAAAGCGGTATCGGCTGTTGGTATTTCCGATCTCGAGAACCGGTCCGGGTACAGACTCGCCCTCCGCGACCAGGAAGAAAATTCCATCTTTGCTTTCAACAATGGAGAGCAATGTCACCGGACCGTGTTTTACGCTCATCTGGATGGAGAGTCCCTTGCCGGGTTTGCCATGGTAGAGGGGAAGTGGAACCAGCCGGACACGGCCTTCCGCGATAGCAAAATGGGCCGGACCATCATGACCCATCAGGACGACATCATCCTTGAAATCCATCAGGTAAAACTCTGAGAAAGAGCCGCCCGCGCCAAATTCTGCCATGATCTTCATGGCCTGGGCGTTCTTGACTTCGCATTCCCCGGCTACGGGAATATTTTTGCCGGTCAGCAGGGTGTTGCCGGCAATGACAGAAGTGACGATTTGCTCGTATTCATTGCCGGATTCGCCTTCGTAATAATAGGCCATTGAACCGAGCCCGTGGGTTTCGATAAGCTTGTCGAGGGCGACAGAAGTGCGTGCCGCGCGGCCTATTTCGGCGGGTTCACATTCTGCCGATACCTCGAAGGTGACATTAAATTCGGCAATTTTGGCATAAACTTCATCCTTAGAGACTTCATCCCGGTATTTCTTCAGCTCGCACATTTCCAGCATCTCGAAATGGGTGCCAAAAACTGCAGATTGCCGGGTGAGGTCCGTGTAAACATCGAGCATTCCGCCATAATAATGACCTAGGATACCGAGCCTGTTAGCCCGCATACTTTCTGCCACGCTGGCCGCACGTACATATTCTTCAATTTCTTTCCAGGAAGCTGCGTCCTTCAGGTATCCGGTTACGATATCATACTTAATGCCGCAACGGTTAAAGACGCCGGCAATTTCGGGTACCGAGCAAGCCTGGCAGTTCTCCAACCAGAGCCCGGTCATTTTACCTCGGTCGTTCAATTTGTTGAAAGCCGCATAATCGAGCGCAGCAACCGGTTGCAAGTTGAGCAGTATCACCGGGACCTTCACTTTTTGTGCGACCGGCAGAACGGTGGAGGAGAGGGCATAGGTGGAGATGTAGAGAAAAAGCAGCTCAATTTCGTTGCTTGCGAGGTAGGAAGCGGCTTCGCGTGCCCGCACCGGATTGTCGGCCATCCCGGCATCGATAACCTCCACGCCGAACCCTGAAATCCTTTGGTTGATTTCGCCCTGGAATCCTTTCAAATGGTCGAGTAAGCCCTCGAATTGTGCCCAGTAGGTATCAAGACCGATGCCCACCAATCCTATTTTTGTCTTCATTTCGGCAAATTAAACAGGTATTTAATTATAACAAAATAAGCAATTTATTTTATATAGATAGAAACCTGGCCCTCATCCTCAACTGCAAAGTGTGAAGAAAAAAGTGGCTCCGTTATCTACTTCTGATTCTGCCCGGATTTGTCCTCCATGTTTTTCTATTATTCTTTGAACTGTACTTAGGCCGACCCCAGTTCCGGCATTATAAGTTCCGGCGCTTCTTTCAAGACCATTGAATATGCATCTTCCGCATTGTTAAACAGTCGGTAGTTGATTTTGAATTCGAATTATTTTCCTATTTGTATCAATTTATCAAAAAGAGCTTTGTTCTCGTTGATTTTTGCTTCACTGCCATACACACAATATTCATTTTTTACCAGGATATCCTGTACCATTTTCTTCATGCCACGGATATCTTCTGCAGAAGTCGAAAGTACGGCTTTGCGCTCGGCATTCAGCATATCTGCTTTGGTTTTTTCAAAATAATACTGCATGGCTGTTGCTCCTTTACCGGAGGGAGTCAGGGGCTGATCCAGTCTTGCAATCGTACCAATGATGTAACGGGTCATGGTGGTTGAGTCTGCTTTGAATTTACCCAGATAGACGGTGGTAGAGTCAAAATTCTGAATCGTCTCCTTGAGGTTCGGATCACGGTAGGAGGCGAAATAGGTATTCCCGTTGGCAGAAAAACCACAAAATCCGCCATAGGCTCCGCCAATGACACGCACTTGTGTTTGCAGCCAGTCTGTGCTGATGATCTGGCTCAGAACACTGATCTTGCCGTTCCACTCATAACCCAATTTCTTAAAGTCATAGCCTTTCACTACATATTGAACTTTTGAGGCAGATACTAAGGCCTCTTTCTTGTTGGTCAGCTCAAATTTCCAGGGTTGTTTCTCCCCGGTACCGGAGGACATAACTTCATTGGTCCTTCCAAGTTCTGTCTGATAGGCAGATAAATCTTCAGGACTACAGGTAATAGCCGCGATCAAATTATCTTTTTTGAACAGTAACTGTGCCGTTTCAGAAAGATTGGCAATTATTTCCTTGTTTTTTGTACCAAAGTTTTTTAACAGGTCTGTAACGAAGTTATAGTAATCCAGCCCACTTGTCAACTCTTTGAACATTCCCCTGTTTGAGTAATAGGAGCTAACACGTGTCATGGCAAAACTCATTCCATCCTGTTTAATGGAACCATCCAAAGATGATTGCTCGCGTTTGATAAGCTCTTTCAACCTGACAGTATCATTGTAATTTGATTTTAGCAAAATTTCATTGATAAGATCCGTCATTTTGCCGGCTTTTCCCGTTGTCGTTTTTGAAGTGACTACGAATTTGGGAACCAGGTTTTCATCAGACCGATCTCCCAAAAACGTTGTGATGGAACTGTAAAAACTTCCGGTATTGATGTTCAACTGATTGTCCATACCCCCAAAAGTATAGTTTGCTGTATTCATTTTACCCAAAACTGATGTAAGCAACGCGGCATACGGTATTTTGTCCTGCGGCAATACCCCCAAATCAAAATAGAGATTCTGGTAGAGTATCTTGTTGGTAAACTCATTGTGGTACATCAACTGAATACCTTTAATGTCTTTCTGTTCAACCGTGTTGAATTCGGCCTTGGTCGGAATGTCAGACAATTGAAGCATTGGTATTTTAGCCAGCGCCTCTGGTGAGTCTTCCTTTTTTTGATATTCTTTTAATTCTTTGGTCTCCTGGACAAGCTCATCGATCTTACCAGGAGAAAGTGTTGCCTTGTAGGCAGCCAGCTCCTTGACGACATTGGCATCAATAGCTTTTT
Organism: Prolixibacteraceae bacterium; assembly: GCA_036508555.1. Classification (GTDB taxonomy): domain Bacteria; phylum Bacteroidota; class Bacteroidia; order Bacteroidales; family Prolixibacteraceae; genus CAINVV01. The sequence goes on along the minus strand of DATCHD010000117.1, from coordinate 4,467 downwards.
GCAGACCAGGTTCAGGCTTGAGTGAGATCAATACAGCATGTTGATTTTCAATAAGATACTTCTGGACCGTTTTCTCCAGCAGGTGATTTTTAATTCCGCTTTTTACTGCTGCCAATGGTTTTTCGAACTCCAGGCCAAGGAATGGATCATTGGCAAAAAACCATCCCTGATAATTCATGAAAAGGTACATCAACCCTTTCTGCGGGGTATTGCCCTCCCGCATATTGAACTCTGCACGGTTCAGGATCCCTTCTACCATGATCGAATCCAAACCTTCGGCGACAACCTTTTTCATCTCGGAAAAAACAATCTCCCTGAATTTGGGCAGATCTTCAGGATTAGCATTTTGTACGGTAATTTCAAATCTATTCTGGAAACCCTCATTCAAAGTAGCACTCACATCTTTACCAATTCCTGCCTTCTGCAGAGCCAGTCTGATTGGTGCAGATTCGTGGTTAACCAGGGCATTGGTCAGAACATCCAAAGCCAGGCACACCGGACGGTCGGTACTTTGTCCGGCAACGATACTTACACACAGTAAGGTGTTGTCTTTTAACGGACTTCCCTCCTGAGCCGGATAGCTTTTTTCGATTACTTTCATCTCTGCAAAAGGTTTTTGCAATGGAGTACTCAGATTCATATCCGCCTTTTGGTAGGCCGAAAGATAATTGTCATTGATAAACTGCAACTCCTGATTCAGGTCGGCATCCCCATAAAGCATGATATAACTGTTACTCGGATGGTAATATTTATGATAAAAATTTATGAAGTATTCAAAAGTAAGTTTTGGGATTTCGCTGGGATGACCTCCTGATGAAACGCCGTAAGTATTATCGGGGAAAAGGGCTTTGGAGACCTGGTAATCCAGTTCCCGGTCTGCACCGGAATAGGCGCCTTTCATTTCATTGTAGACTACTCCTTTTAATACCAACGGAGCATCTTTATTCTCCAGTTCATAATGCCAGCCCTCCTGCCTGAGAATCCGGGGGTCTGTCAGCAAAAAAGGATTGTAAACAGCATCGAGATAGACATGCATCAGGTTAAAATAGTCTTTCGTGTTCATGCTGGCCACTGGATAGGTTGTTATGTCAGATCCGGTCATTGCGTTCAAAAAAGTATTCAGGGAGCCTTTCATCAAAACATCAAAAGGGCTCTTCACGGGGAAATTCTTCGACCCATTGAGGACAGAATGTTCCAGGATATGGGGCGTTCCGAAATCGTTTTCCGGCAAAGTCTTGAAGGCAACATTAAAAAGTTTGTTAGGATCTGCGGCAGCAATTTTGAGTAACCTGGCACCACTCTGTTCGTGGACAAAGTAGTAGCACTCGGCATTCACCTCTTTGACAAATCGTTTCTCGGTCAGTTTGAATCCATGATAGGTTTTGTTCAGGGTAAATGGGTCTTTTTCAGCACATGAGATGCATACCAGGACAAAAAGTGACAGGATTAGAATGGATAGATAATTTTTCTTCATCTTAAAAATTTTATAGTGTAGAACGGAAAAAATCTATTATTGTCAGGAATAGAGATGTAAATCTAAAAATAAATATTCACAAATCAGTTGGGAGCGCCGGAGTAAAAAAATCACTTTCAGACGAAAGTCAAGAGGAATAATCACAGGAGAATACCTTGCATAGAACGAGCAGGTACTTGAGGTTTCCAGAGAGGTTAAACCTGATCCGGAGTTTAAAATGATTATCTTTGAGACACAAAATTGATAATCAAAATATTACAAGTATATAATCCCATGCAATCCATCAATCCTTTTTCTGGTAAAATCGTCCAAACCTACCGGGAATACTCGACTCCGGAGGTAAATGCCATAGTACAACAAGTGGATACAGCTTACCGAAGCTGGAAGCAAACCAACTTTGAGCACCGTTCAAAGTTGATGAAAAATCTCCAGTCAAAACTTGTGGAAAAGAGGGAATCGCTGGCTGCCCTGATCGTTTCCGAGATGGGGAAGGTCTATCGTGAAGCTTTGGGAGAGATCGATAAATGCACTTTGGTATGTGGCTATTATGCCGAAAATGGTGAGAGATTTTTACAAAATGAGCTGGTTCAAACAGAGGCTCAGGAATCTTACATCTCCTACCAACCCATTGGAACGATCCTCGCGGTGATGCCCTGGAATTTCCCATTCTGGCAAGTATTTCGTTTCCTTGCTCCTGCCCTGATGGCAGGTAATACAGGGGTGTTAAAACACGCCTCCAATGTTTCCGGCTGTGCGCTGGCCATCGAAAAGCTGGTCTTTGAGGCCGGTTTCCCGGAAAATGTATTCAGGATCCTTCTGATCGGTTCTTCCGCCGTTCAGAAAGTCATTGAAAATCCTGTCATCAAGGCTGTTACCCTTACAGGAAGCACTTCTGCCGGGAAAGCCGTAGCCGCCGCCGCCGGTGCCAACCTTAAAAATCCGTCCTCGAACTGGGAGGCAGCGACCCCTATTTAATCCTGGAAGACGCCGATATTCCTGCGGCCGCCAGGTTATGTGTGACCAGTAGGTTGCTTAACGCCGGACAGAGTTGTATCGGTGCCAAGCGATTTATCATTGCCGAAAAAGTATATGCTGCTTTTAAGGATGAATTTGTGCGACTGATGTCCGAGGCCGCATTTGGAGATCCTCTCAACCCGCAGACGGCTATCGGTCCGTTGGCCCGCACCGATCTTCGTGATGAGCTTCACTTACAGGTCGAAAGAAGCAGGGACATGGGAGCTAGAGTTTTGCTGGGTGGAACTATCCCGGTAGGGTCTGCAGCTTTCTATCCGCCAACAGTACTGGAAAATGTGATGCCGGGCATGCCTGCCTACCATGAAGAACTATTCGGTCCGGTGGCAGTTTTGTACAGGTTCAAGACGGAAGAGGAGGCTATCAAAATTGCCAATGACACCGTATTCGGTCTGGGTGCGGGAATATTCACTGCCAATTTGGATAAAGGCAAAATGCTTGCAGAAAAGGGATTGGAGGCAGGTTGTGTTTTTGTCAACGATTTCGTCAAGTCGGATCCCCGGCTTCCGTTTGGAGGCATCAAAGAGAGTGGCTATGGCCGTGAACTGTCCGCCTTTGGCATCAGGGAATTTGTGAATATCAAGACCATCGTAGTAAAATAGGGTGATAGTTACCTATAAGTGTTTTTGTCAAATTAAAAGATACATTTGATAGAACTTAAACACAGAAGTCGTCATCTTTCTTCTCGAAGGACGAAATACTATATTTTGAAACAAGAAAGAACAATGACTTTACAAAATATTTTGAAGACTGTCAAGCTCTCAGAATACAGGTTTTAGCCCCTTAAAGTTTAATTGTGAGCTCTGAAGGGTTCTCTCAACCTAGTTTCAAATTTGATAAGGTTCAGTAAACTTACGAAATGTCTCTTAATTTTCAATACCTATCAGTTCACTTTTAGTTGAAACTATAAAAATGGATCAAAGGTTGGATAAATGTACCAATATATTGATGTACCTGACCCGGAATATGTGACATTTTAAGACAGCAACGTCCGGAAAACATGATATCCATGACCCTTCATAACTCTTTATCAAAGATAAACAACTCTTCAATTGTTACTGAAAATACGGTGGCCAGGTCATATGCCAGTTTCAGGGATGGGTTGTATTTGTTCTTTTCCAGGAAGACAATCGTTTCTCTCCGTACATTCACTTTTTGTGCAAGTTCGTCCTGCGTAAGGTTATTTTTTGCCCTGAACTCCTTTATTCTGTTATTCATGTCTTAATCCCCACATCCTTAATCCGATCCATGAAAATAAATATATCAATGCCATCCCGGCTATTCCAACACCTATTAAGGTGTGATTTTCAATGTTCAGCCTATCACAGAAATACATGATGAACAGCCAAAGATAAATTGATATGTAATAGGAAATTGAGGCAGTTTTAACCTGAATTTTCTTTGATAATTCATCTTCGGCAGGTTCTCCCCTTTTTATGCCCGATATGCGTCTTATTCCTATGAATACGGCAAGTCCTCCAACTAGAAAAAGGACAATCCGGGGGAAAAATTCAATCAGGTTGAAGCTTGATGCAGCGTAGGCGAACCAAATGGTACTGGAAACAATCAGTAATGCTGCCACAGCGAAAATTAAAATGACTTTTTTCATGACAAATGATTTTATGTTATATATATCTAACACAAAGTTAGAAATAAATAACATTGATTTCCAACTTTTTTGGCAATTATTTTTCAGATATTTTCTTTTGTTAATAATTATTCAAAACCACTGTTGTCCGGTTAAGAATTTAGAAAATCTCTAGAACCCTTATATATAAAGGGATAGAGGTAAGTTCTTTGATTTTTTGATTTGAAATCTTGTTTTTTGATCTTTGCGGTATTAATCCGCAAGACCATGAACCAAGGGAAGACTGTTTTATCACAACTGATGTCATTTTTGCCTGAGTATGAGTTCAACAAATGTGTTGACACTTATAATGGTAATTATCGTGTAAGAACGT
>DATCHD010000116.1:0-51584 GCA_036508555.1 Prolixibacteraceae bacterium | reverse complement strand
CCTTCCGATGGCTGCATCAACAGAGCTCTTTTTTGCCTCTACCACTGCCAGCGCTTTGCCATCCTTGCCCAATAAAACATAGTCGCTGTACTGGTGTCCGGCATAAGGAGTCGGGGCTTTTTCTGCCAGAATTTTATCAATAACAATGTCAAACTCCTCTATGACCTGGGTTCGGTCAGAAATATTCCAGCCGGCTTGTTTAAGTCGGAGGTCAATGATTTCCTTTCGAGTCAGTTTTTCGCTTTTCAATTCAAAAAGGCATTAAAATAACTTGAATTATTGAATGTGGCTTACTGTTTTGGAATAATAGAACTTATAAAACTAATCTTTTTAAACTTAAAACTGATTTCGGTATTAATTAATTACATCTCCACCTGCAGCCTTGAAGACACCAAAATTCGATAAGGCAGGGGTATTGTTGGCATCGCGGATGTTGATCCTGAGTTTACTGCCGGCGATCGGGGTGATTCTCAAAAGCCTTTTGTACCCGATGCTGGTGCCGCTGGCAATTGTCTGCCAGCCACCCGGACGAAGGAGCTGGATATCGAAAGAGCAGATTCTTTGTCCGAAGCGAACGGGTTCCTGCAGCAGAATACGATCAAATTTCTTGGTGCTGTCGATCGCCATTTCCAGGGAGGCCTGACGCTTGTCGGCTGCAGCTGCCCAGTAACTGTTTGCATCATTGTCGGTCAGGTTGCCTGGACTGAATTTGGCGTCTTTGGCGAACTGACTGTTGGCGGTCACTTTTGCGTTGGCGACCATATTTTCCTTGAATGTCTTATCCAGGATTTCCTTGAATTTCTTCAGTGAAGCCACATCTTTATCGGCAAAAAGGCCATCCCGGTTAGGAGGAAGGTTTAAAAGAAAAACTGCATTACGGCCAACAGAGCGATAGTAGAGATCCACCAATTGGGAAGGGGTTTTAACGGTTTCGTCGTCGGTGGTGTGGAAGAACCATCCCTTTCTGATGGAGACGTCACACTGGCCAATCACCCAGGAAGTGCCGAAGAAGTCGCCTGTGTTGAGGTAATCGGAATCGGCGTCACCTACCGCGACCTTGGTTCTGTCGAGCATGCTCCAGAGGGTTTCTCCGGCGATGCCGCGCTCGTTGCCGATCCAGTGGATATCCGGTCCGGCATCGGAGAAGATGGATGCTCCGGGTTGCAGTTTGTACACGATTTCGCGGATTTCCTCCCAGGGATAATAGCTCTTCTTGTCGATCTTTCGGGTCTCTTTTGCCCCGCCGTAGTAGCCGTCACCACCATTGGCGCCATCGAACCACACCTCGGTGATCTTGCCATAATTGGTGAGCAGTTCGCGGAGCTGATTCTTGTAATAGGTGAGATAGTCCTGCGTGCCATAACCTGCATGGTTGCGGTCCCAGGGCGAAAGGTACAATCCGGCCTTGATGCCATATTTGGCGCAGGCCTCGACGAATTCCTTCACGATGTCGCCTTTCCCGTTTTTATACGGACTGTTTTTGATAGAATGTTCGGTATAAGCGCTGGGCCACAGGCAGAAACCGTCGTGGTGTTTGGCCGTCAGGATCAGCTCTTTGAATCCGCCGTCTTTAGCCGCCTTGACCCACTGCTCGGTGTCCAGCTTCTTCGGATCGAACAATGTTGGAGACTCATCACCATAGCCCCACTCCTTGTCGGTGAAGGTATTCATGTTGAAATGGATGAATCCGACCACTTCCATGGACTGGTAATCGAGCTGTTTTTGGGACGGGACTACCTTGTTCGGGGTAATCTCTTTTTGCGCGTAGAGCGTGGAAACGAAGAATAGAAAAATCAGAAAAAGAGGTTTCATGGTAATTATTGAATTTCCAAGGTTACTTTATTGAGTGATTTATTGGCGGAACTGCCTCCATAGAGCAGCTCATACTTACCAGGAAGTACTTCAAATTTTTGCGTCTGATCATTGAAAGAGTTGAAAGTTTCGGGGGCCAGATCGAAGCTGACTTTCTGTGATTGACCTGCTTTTAACGATACTCTTTTAAAACCTTTCAGGGATATTATCGGGCCGGCCGGATCGTTTGAATTCCTTAAATACACTTGCACGACTTCTTCTCCGGAGCGTTTGCCGGTGTTCTGTACCTCAGTAGTCAGCACTACATGGTCTGTTTTACAAATAGTAGATTTTGCCAGTTTCGCCGGTTTGTAAGCAAAAGTTGTGTAGCTCAGTCCGAAGCCAAAAGGATACAAGGGTTCCTGTGTCATGTAGCGATAGGTGCGTCCCTTCATGGAATAGTCCTCAAAATCAGGAAGTTGATCGATGCTTTTGTAGAATGTGACGGGTAACCTGCCGGCTGGATTGTAATCGCCGAACAGGATGTCGGCCACTGCTGCACCTGCCGCCTGTCCACCGTACCAGGCATTCAGGATGGCATCCACATGGCCTTCTTCCCAGTTCAGGGCCAGGGCACTACCGGTGCAAACCACATAGACCACGGGTTTTCCGGTGGCTTTGAGGGCCTTCACCATCTCTTGTTGAATTTTCGGAATCTCAATGTTGGTGCGGTCTCCGCCTTTAAAACCTTCGACCGTTACCCGCATCTCTTCTCCTTCCAGTCTGGGTGAGATACCGCCGACGAAAATAATTACATCGGCATTCTTCACCTTCGAAACCGTCATGCCAATAGTGTCCATGCTGACCTCTCCAGTATGCTTGCATCCCTTTTCGTAGATGATTTGCGCATTGGGAAGTTTGTTCCTGATTCCCTGCAAGATGGTGGTTGTTTTAGATGGAAATCCATTGTAATTCGCCCAGAGCATCACGGAATCGTTGGCATTCGGACCCACTACCGCGATGGTTTTGATGTTTTTACTCAGCGGCAGCGTATTGTTTTTGTTCTTGAGCAGCACCATGCTTTCCCTGGCCATTTTCAGGGCTTTGTCTTTGTGGTCCTGACAATCGAGGACGCTGAAGGGAATCTTAGACCATTTAACCATTTCGTCCGGGTCGAACATTCCCAGCATGAATCTGCCTTTCATCAGCCTGCCGAGGGAAACATCCAGATCGCTCTCCTGCATCTTTCCTGTTCTGACCGCCTCGATCAGGCTCCTGTAGCTGCTTCCGCATTCGACATCTGTTCCGTTCAGTACCGCATCCGCGGAAGCGGTCGGGGCATCCGGGTGTGTGTCATGGCGTGGAGTCCTCGGGTCTTTCCGCCAGAAATCGTCAATGGCACCGCAGTCGGAAACGACAATTCCCTTGTAACCCCAGTCATTCCTCAGAATATTTACGAGTAGCTTATCGCTGCCACAGCAAGGTTTGTCCTCGAAACGGTTGTAGGCACACATGACCTGCTGGACATTGCCGACTTTTACAAGTGCCTCGAAGGCAGGCAGGTAAGTCTGCCAGAGGTCGCGTTCGCTGACCCTTGCGTTGAAACTGTGGCGGCTGGATTCCGGTCCACTGTGGACCGCAAAATGTTTGGCGCAGGCGAAACTCTTGAAATATTTTGGATCATTGCCCTGCAACCCCTTGACTGCAGCCACACCCATTGTTGCCGTCAGGAAGGGATCTTCTCCATAAGTCTCCATTCCTCTTCCCCAGCGTGGATCGCGGAAGATATTGATGTTGGGAGTCCAGAAAGAGAGTCCTTTGTAACGGTCGTAGATCTTGTCTTTCTGGTAGTTATGGTACTTTGCACGGGCTTCATCACTGATTACAGAGAAAGTTTCCAGCATGGCGGGTTCGTCAAAAGTGGCCGCCAGCGCGATGGCTTGAGGAAATACAGTCGCCAGGCCGGTCCTGGCAATGCCGTGCAGGGCTTCGTTCCACCAGTTGTAAGCTGGAATACCCAGGCGTTCGATGGCAGGGGTTCTGTCCATCATTTGCGCGACTTTTTCCTCCAGCGTCATCCTGGTAAGAAGGTCTGCCACTCTTTGATCGGTGGGTAAATTGGTGTTTCTAAAGGGTAATTGCAAGTTTTGCTGCTGACCGTAGAGCAGCGACAATGTCAGCACTGCGAAGGCAAGGAAGCAAAATAATTTTTTCATAATAAAGTTTTAAAATCTTATAAACAGCAGGAACAGTAGTCCGATGATGATCCGGTAGTATCCGAAATATTTGAAACCGTAGTTTTCGACCAGTTTGATGAATACTTTCACGGCGGCCCAGGCAGAGATGAAGGCGACCAGCAGCCCGATGCCTAATAAGATGTATTCGTTTGAACTAAAGTGAATTGGCGTCTTGATCAGGTCGTAGCCTGTTGCTGCGAACATGGTAGGAACTGCCAGCAGGAAGGAGAATTCCATCGCCTGTTTCTTATCCAGTCCGTTGAAGACTCCGCCGATGATCGTTGCGGCTGCCCTGGAGACACCGGGTATCATGGAGATGCATTGAATCAGTCCGATGAAGAAGGAATTTTTATAGGAGATCGATTCCAGGTCGAGGGTCTTGCTTTCTTTTGCGACGACTTTCTTGTCGATCAGAACCAAAACAATACCTCCGATCACCAGCGCGACACCCACCACATAAGGATTGAACAGGTACATTTTGATGGTTTTGTATGCCAGGAAACCGACAATCCCGGTAGGAATAAAGGCAACACCCAACTTAAGATAGATGGTAAAACTCTGTAAAAATCTTTGGGCATAGAGCAGCACGATGGCCATGATAGCTCCCAGCTGGATGGATATTTCGAAAGTCTTGACAAAGTCGCCGTCTATTTTGAGCAGGGTTTGGCCCATGATCATGTGTCCGGTTGAGGAGATCGGAAGGAATTCTGTTAGTCCTTCGATGATGGCCAGGATGATGCTGTCGAAAATACTCATTTGATTGCTGAATAAAATTATTTAGAACAAATATACAGTTCATTTTTAATCCGTGTATATCTGGCTACCTCAATTTACTTCCAACTGGTTCCTTTTCAATAAATGGCGGGTATTTCTTATCTTTGCACCCTGTTTACAGCTATGCGGTTTGTTTACAGCATACCATAAAGAATTTCAACGAATGAGCAATTTCAAAAGAACACTGATCACCTCTGCTTTGCCTTATGCTAACGGACCGGTACACATCGGTCACCTGGCCGGAGTGTATGTCCCAGCCGATATTTTTGCCCGTTACCTCCGGATGAAAGGGGAGGAGGTCCTGTTTATAGGCGGATCCGATGAACATGGTGTTCCCATTACCTTGAAAGCCAAAAAGGAAGGGACTACTCCGCAGGCCATCGTGGATAAATACCACGGAATGATCAAGGATTCGTTCGAAAAATTCGGCATCTCGTTCGATGTCTATTCCCGCACCAGCGCTAAGATTCACCATGAAACTGCATCTGAGATCTTCAGGACGCTGTATGATAAAGGCGAGTTCATTGAGCAGGTTTCCGAACAGTTTTTCGATGCGGAAGCTAACCAATTTCTGGCCGACCGGTACATTACCGGAACCTGTCCGAAGTGCGGCTTCGAAAAGGCTTACGGCGACCAGTGCGAAAGCTGCGGCACCTCTCTCAACGCTACCGATCTGATCAATCCCAAGTCGATGCTCAGCGGAAACGTACCCGTGATGAAGGAGACGAAACACTGGTATCTGCCGTTAGACAAATACGAGCCCTGGCTTCGTGAGTGGATTCTTGAAGGCCATAAAGAGTGGAAACCCAATGTTTACGGACAGTGCAAGTCGTGGATCGACGGCGGACTCCATCCACGGGCGGTCACGCGCGACCTCGATTGGGGCATTCCAGTACCCGTGGAAGGCGCCGAAGGTAAGGTGCTCTATGTCTGGTTCGATGCGCCGATCGGCTATATCTCGGCTACGAAAGAGCTGACGGCCGACTGGAAAAAATACTGGAAGGATCCGGAGACGAGGTTGCTGCATTTCATTGGAAAGGACAATATTGTCTTCCATTGCATCATTTTCCCGGTCATTCTGAAGGCCGAGGGTTCTTATATATTGCCCGACAATGTGCCTGCCAATGAGTTTCTTAACCTCGAAGGGGATAAGATCTCGACTTCGCGCAACTGGGCCGTGTGGCTGCATGAGTACCTCGAAGAGTTTCCTGGTAAGGAGGACGTGCTGAAATATACCCTCACGGCCAATGCGCCAGAGACCAAGGACAACGACTTCACCTGGAAGGATTTTCAATCCCGGAATAACAGTGAGCTGGTGGCTATTCTGGGCAATTTTGTGAACCGTGTGGTCGTGCTGACCAACAAATATTACGATGGTTTCGTCCCCGTACCCGGAAAGTTGGAACCTCAGGACGAGGAGGCACTGGCGACACTCTTGCAGCTTCGCGGGGAGGTTGAGAAGGCGCTTGACACTTTCCATTTCCGTGAGGCACTGAGGCTTGCGATGGAGATGGCACGACTGGGTAACAAGTACCTGGCCGATATGGAACCCTGGATTGTTTACAAAACCAATCCGGAGCGGGTGAAGACAATTATGAATGTCTGTCTGCAGATTACAGCCAACCTGACCATCGTTTTTGAGCCCTTCCTGCCGTTTACGATGAACAAACTTCGTAACTTTCTGAATCTGGAGAAATTACCGTGGAGTGAACTGGGTCGGACCGATCTGCTCAAAGCCGGGGCTCGGGTAAACACTCCGGAACTGCTTTTTGAGAAGATCGAAGACGACGCGATTCAGCGCCAGGTAGACAAACTAATGGCCACTAAAATTGCCAATGCTTCGGCCGAGGTGGTGATCGCCCCCGCCAAGCCTCACATCGAATACGATGATTTCGCGAAGATGGATATCCGCACCGGTACCATCGTCGCCGCTGAAAAGGTAGCCAAGACGAAGAAATTGCTGAAACTCACCATCGATACCGGCATCGACCAGCGGACGGTGGTTTCCGGTATCGCCGAGCAGTACGAACCGGATCAGATTATCGGTCAGCGAGTGACCATTCTCGCGAATCTCGCACCTAAAAACCTGAAAGGCATCGAGTCGCAAGGCATGATCCTGATGGCCGAAAATCCGGAAGGAAAGCTGGTGTTTGTCGTCCCTGCAGAGGATATCACCAATGGGGCCGAAATCAGATAAACAGAATGTCGATTGCGGTCGAATTTTCCAACGGACGCCCGCCTCGATGTTTTGCAAGGCACACCAGTCCAGTAGTTCGGGAATAGTAAAAGCTTGCTTCCCAGTTGTTGGATTTGGCAGCAGCAAGTCGTTGAAAGAAAAGGCGTTCAGCGTAATTTTTACATGTGTCTGCGGTTTTTCTTTTACCGCATTTTGCGAAAATGCACTTAGACTTACCAGGAAAGTCAGGGCGAAGATTGTGATTTTCATATTTTGTTCATCAGAAATTCCCATTGCTGACGAAAGCAATCTTCTTACTGTCAGGCGACCAGCTCGGCACATTGATGGTTCCCTGTCCACCATAGAGATATGCGATTGTCCTGATCTCCCCACCATTAACGGGCATAATCCGCAGATACACCCGTTTGTAAAATGGATGTTGGTTCGCCGGGACCTCCTTCGAAAAAGTGATGAATACCAGCCATTTATTGTCGGGCGAAACATGCGGAAACCAGTTGTTCATTCCATCGAAAGTCAGCTGCGTCTGGTTTTTTCCATCGGGATCCATCCGCCACACCTGCATGTTGCCCGTACGTGTGGAGCAGAAGTAGATGTATTTGCCATCCGGCGAAAATTCGCAACCATCATCCAACCCTTTTGCCTCCGTGAGCCGTATCTCCTTGCCGCCATCCTTTGAAATCTTGTAGATGTCGAAGTCGCCGTTGCGTTCACCGGTGAAGACGAGGAATTGGCTATCCGGCGACCAGCCATGAAAATACGAAGGACTGTTTGTGGTGATTTTTTTCGGTATTCCGCCAGTTACCGGAACAGTATAAACAACTGACTGTCCCTTATTTTCATCGGCTGAACTGCTGAGGCCCATTTGTTTGCCATCAAAAGTCAGGACATGGTCGTTGTTGTTTTTGTTGACAAAATCGGTATTCAGAACGGTAGATTCCCTGGTGTTGAGATCGAAATTATACAGTTTACCGGAGGTGTTGTAGATGAGCGTTTTCCCATCCGGGGTCCAGTTGGGTGCCTGCCACGATCCGGCCGCACTTGCCAATACCTGCCGCTGCCCAGTGGTAATATCCATCACCTCCAGCAGACTTCCCAGGTAGGATTTATACTGGACCATATCGTCGGGCACCGTATTGAAGACGCGGGAGTTCCTGAATTCGACCGCTTCAGAAAATTTATTGTTATGTGAACAGACGAATAATCCGGCGAGCAGGTCGGCACCAAGATCCAAATTCTCAATTTTCTCAGACTGGTAAACCTCCCCGAAATGCGCCACCGACATGGTGTAAGTATTGCCCTTCTTCTCCAACTGAAGCACATCGGGGCCCTTAATTGTAAATTTGATTTCCTTCATGGTATCACCCGGAGCAACCCTGTATTGCAGCGAGGTTAATCCGTCACCATGCACGGTACAAGCCACCACCGGTGAATTGGAAGCCGTTGATTTCCTGATCATCAGTCCGGATTTCCTGTGAAGTTCATGACCTTCGCCGATGAACCGTACCCGCGTCTGGAGGATAAAGTCGCCATTCATTTTCCTGGTAAGAAAGGAAAAACTATCCATGCCAAACCAGATGTTGGAACCCGAGCCGGAAAGATAATAGACCTGCGAGGGTTCGCCAAAGTTTGCCGTACCCGGAATCTCAGGGGCACCAATATCGCAGAAATTATCAAAAGAGCCGATTTTAGCGCCCGACATTTGGGCGTTTAGGTTCACAGAGATAAGGACTGTGAGAAAGAGAAGAGAAACAATTTTTTTCATGCAGCTCAGGTATTATGATCAGCAGGTAAAATAGTAAAAATTCCTGATACTTCCCAAAGAGAGGTACAGTCATCGAACTGCCAGAACTTAACCGATGGTCCGTTTTGAAATTTCCGGATCGATCTCTTTCTCCCATTTGGCGACCACTACGGTAGCTACCGAATTGCCGATCAGGTTGGTGATGGCACGGGCCTCACTCATGAATCGGTCGATGCCAAGTATCAGTGCTAGAGCTGCTACCGGGACTGTGCCGACGATGGGCAGGACAGCTGCCAGTGTGATGAAGCCGCTGCCAGTCACCCCTGCGGCTCCCTTCGAGGTGATCAGGAGAACCAGCAAGAGCGTGATCTGGTGATAGATATCGAGCGGTGTGCCTGTGGCTTGGGCAAGAAATACCGCCGCCATGGTCAGATAGATGGAGGTACCGTCCAGGTTAAAGGAGTAGCCCGTCGGGATAACCAGTCCAACTACCGAACGGGAACAACCAATCTTCTCCATTTTCTCCATCAGTCCGGGCAGGGCTGCCTCGGAGGAGGAGGTTCCCAAAACGATCAGGATCTCTTCTTTGATCACTCCCAGTAACCGCCACAAACTGAATCCTGTAAATTTCATCACTAATCCCAAGACAATAAATACAAACAAGAGACAGGTAGTGTAAAACGAAATCATCAGCTGACCCAATGAGGCCAGTGAACCCAGACCGTATTTCCCTATTGTAAAACTCATGGCGCCGAAGGCTCCCAAAGGTGCGACCCTCATGATAATTTTGATGATCCCGAAGAGACCGGCTTCCAGGGATTTAATGCCTTTCATAATCGGAGCAGCCTTTTCTCCGATTTTAGATAATGCAAATCCTAACAGCACGGAAAAGAGCAGAACCTGCAAAATATTGCCTTCCGCCAGGGCGCTGATGATGTTTTCAGGGATAATGTTCATGAAAAAATCAACCACACCGTGCCCGCCTTTGGCCGTTGTAACATATTTTGCCACAGCTGATTGGTCTAACGTCAGCGGATCCACATGCATTCCGGCCCCCGGTTGAAACAAGTTCACAATAATTAAACCAATGATTAGCGCAAAGGTGGAAATGACTTCAAAATATAATATTGCCTTAATTCCTACCCTGCCGACCTTCTTCGTATCCTGCATCCCGGCAATCCCGGTTACGATGGTGCAAAAAATAATAGGAGCGATCATCATCTTCACCAGCCTGATAAATCCGTCGCCAAGCGGTTTCATCGATTCGGCAAAGGCTGGCTGGTAAACACCCAGAATTATCCCTATAATAATGGCGACAATGACCTGAAAGTAAAGTCCTTTGTAAATTTTTTTCATAAAGTTTGATCAGTTCCCAAGCGTCGCGTACAACTCCACCATGGCCGCCTGATCCAGCAACCATCTGCGTGGTGTCGCCTTGTCTTCACCGCTCCAGTTTTTTACGAAGAGCCCTTTTTCATCTCTGACATGGTCCCAGACATAATCCAGGTTATCCCTGAAAATCTTTAAGTATTCATCGTTTTTGTCGAGTGCATTCAATTCCTTATAACCCCTTACCAGGATGGCATTGAACCAGTTACCTCTGTTCTTAAACAACCTGATCTTCTTCCCTTCAGGGGTAAAAAAATCCTCGCTAAAATATTGGATAGCCGATTTTGCGATCTTCCGGGCATCCGTGAGATAAATTTCCTTACCGGTGATCTTGTACAGCAGCGCCGCGGCCTGCAGCATCTGACCACTGTTGTATGTATACTTTGCCTTGCTGATCTTACCGCTCAGGCTGATGTTGTCGAAGTATAAATTATCAGTGGTATCCTGTAGTGTTGTCTTGGTCCACCGGTAGATTTTTTCTCCCCAGTCGAAGTAGCTCTTGTCTTTGGTCGTTTCGAAAAGCTGCAGTGCCAGCACCGCTGAAGGGGCATTGGAACAGGTGTTTTTTGAACCCTTCTTCTGTTCGCACCAGAAAATTCCGCCGCCTTGCTCTTCCGTCCATCCACTGATGATGAACTGCCAGGTCTCAATGGATTTGTCGAGATAATCCCGGTTTCCTGTCAGGTGATAAGACTCCAGAAAATCGATGCCCAGCCAGACGTTATCGTCATAATAACGGTCTGCATGACCTGTTGCGGTGATATAAGACTGGTAGCAGAACGGTGCGCGGGTGTTATCGAAATACTTACCGATACCCGGAATGATCGTGTCGTTGATGAAAATGGCGTATTTCTTATCCTTGGTGATCTTTAACAGCGCGTTTACACCCGAAAATACACCAGAGGTAGGCCAGAGATAGGCCACTTTTCTGCGCACGGAGGTATCCTGGTTTACCAGATAAGTCACTTCGGCTTTTGCATCATTCGGGTAATTTTCGTTGAACAGGCCTGCCTGTCCCGACTGGTAAAAATGCTTGATCTTGCCCAGTGTTTCCTCAGCCCTACTCAGATATCCGGAATTTTGGGTGTTGCCCGTAACCGTACAGAGGCAGAAAATTGCAATTGGGATCAGCCTTAAGGCGTTCTTCATATTAGTCAAAATTGAGACAGCAAGGCAGTCCCTGCAAAAAGGGACTGCCTTGCTGTCAATGATATTATTTTACAATAATATCCACCTGTTTGAGGTAATCATTTCCATGCCACCTGCCATCTGTAAGGAACATGAGATACCGGCCTTTCAGGGCTTCTTCGAATTGAAGAGAAGAACCCTGCGCTCCCATTCCACCTCTGCCTCCGGCGCCATAGACGCCCAAATATTTCCAGCCGCTGGCCTTTGGATCTCCTGTCGTTCCGGAAGGATTTTCAGCTACCCAGAGACTGAATATTTGTCCGCCGCGGCTCCTGTACTGATCGAAGTAGAGGTTGATTTTATCCACAGAAACAGATTTCTGCAGATCGATCACATAGCGGCCTTCTCCGTTATCGAACCAGATAGTGTCGCGCAGTTTCCCGGATTGGGAATCAAGAATATAGGAAAGATCCATTTTGACATTCTGGAATTCCTTTCCTGCAGCGGATTTGCCGGTAGCATAATAAGTGGCGGTGACTTTATTACCGGATTTCAAATCCGCAAAATCGGTTGTAGAGGGTAGGGTTTTTGTGACCACAGTGTCCATCCCGAGACTCCTCAGATACGACCGGAATCTGGGATTATTCAGGGTCCGCCGGTCAGGATCACTGGTAAAAAGTGGTTTCTGAGAGAATTTTACCGGTTTAAGATCAGGTGTGATGTACTCCTTTGTCCTCAAAACGGCGGGTTTCGCATCCTTGAAATCATCATACAACGGTTGCAGTGGCAGCACATCTTCGTTGGCATTTTTAGCTACCGTGACGGCAAAAATCCTGATCTTGCCATTGTTTGGCAGGGTGATCGTCTTTGCTCCCTTCGGCAGGTTGAACTCATATTTATACAGGTAGCTGTACTGGTAGGCATCATTGGCTTTGGGCGAGTGACGGTGCGAAGCATACCACGCGATGTTATCGCGTTTGCTGTATGGATTCGCAATCTCCGCGACCTTCAAATCATTGAAGTAGAGTTTGCGGCTGTAATGCTGTCCAATCCAGCCGGTCCACTCCTGCACATTGAAAGGCACTGTCTGGCTGCCGATTTTCAGGTTGTCTTTAGTATCCTGTGTTGCGGCCGCGAGAATATACACTTTGTTGAAATCCCCGGAAGGGAGGGTAATCTTCTGTCCCTTTGCCCCAACGACATTGTTCTGACCATCAGCGCTATTACCCATTTTGAAGGTAATATCCTCACTCACAATCATAGCCGGCACTAATTCAGCAGGAAACGTCTGTCCGTCGATCATATTTCCATCCGTCCTGTTGTTATCAGAACTGATTACGTCTTCATTATAAGGCAGTTCCACAGACTGCTGAGTGGTTTTTGTCAGTGCTGTGGTGGACTGCTCCAGCTTCACGGCGAAGCTCCTGATCAGGAATTTGGTCATGTCGAAGTTCAGCTTACCCTGACTAAAATCTGCCGTCCCGATCTTCATCTCTTGTCCGTTTACCTCATAAGCATCGACCACCTTACCAGGAAAGCTTACCGAAATTCCTTTGGCTGCTTTGCCGAAAAGTTCGTTGAAACGCACAATGAAATACCCGCTCTCTTCGGCCTTTTTGAAGGCCATCACATCGACTTTGTTCGTATTGATTTTAAGCAGTGAGAGCTCTTTACCGATGGCTCCGTCGTGTTTGGAGGTTTCGAAAGCAAGTAAAGGAGCGTTCAAAAAGCTTCCCTGCCAGGGGGTACCGGCATAGACCCAGTCGCCTGAGTGGGCATAGATTGCGTATTTCACATCGTGAATACCCCAGTCCTGTGTTCCTTGGTAAACATAAGAATTTGCCTTGGGTGTGTACATTAAAGTGAGTCTCAAAGTATTGTTATCCGGCTTGTCCGAACCATATTTACAATCCTCCAGGATGGAGACACCATAATTGTTCGGTCTGTCGGTCAGGTCGATCCACATCCTTCCGGGTACTTCAAACTTCACCTCGTTGTTGTTAGTACGCTGAATGGCGGCTGTGTTGAGGCCATAGGTGGCGTATTCGTTAGAGACAGTGGTCGGGAAGGCCGCCTTTAAGCTTACCTCCTTCGATTGCCAGTCAATTTTGTTGGTGACTTCAATCCGTTTACCACCTTCGCCGGCCGACAGGCTGATGAGCTGGGTAATCTGAGAATTCTGTCCTTTTTTGGTTACCTCCAGAGCCACGCGGACGGGTCCCTGTTCAGCAATTTTTACCGTCACCTCTTTGTTCATAAAGTCGAAAGGCGGATTCTTGCGGTCGTTCCAGTCCATGTTCCAGGATGGCCACTGAGAGGGGCGTTCCTGTTGGAATTGCAGCGAAGCCGGTTTTGCAAGGACTTCTTTCTGTGCTTTTTTGTCGAAAATGCTGGAGATATCTCCGTTGGCATCGATTTTAACGATGAAATAGCTGTTCTCCAGCGTCTGGTCTTTCACCGAAAGGGTAGACGCAAGAGGGGATTCGGTCGTTTCGCGAACATCGTAGACCGCCAATCCGACTGATGGTAACTGCGCCTGGAAGATGATCTTCAGCGTATTAGAATTCTTTGAAATGATCTGGGAAGGAGCAACATTGCCATTCCTATCGAAAACCTTCACGTTTACCGGCATTTTGGCGTAGCTGAGCTCGGCTGTTACGACATCCTCACGACTGATGGCAACAGGGTTATAGACGACAACGGCTTTCCCGGTTACCTGGGTATTCAGACCATGCGCGATGGCGCTGACCGAATTTTTAATTACTTCCGAGAAACCGTTCATGGCAATAAACTCGTCATTCCAGGCATAATTATAGGCCAAAACGGTACTCGTACCCGGAAGGATGTCGTGGAACTGACTGCCCAGCACCAGATCCCAGGAATTGTTCAGTTTTGTCATCGGATAAGTGGCGCTGCCAAGCCAGTCCGCGGCAGAAGCAAGCTGCTCGGCCGACTTAGCCAGTTGTTCATTCTTGCGATTGGCCCGTTTCATAAATGACTGGGAGGTCATCGAACCGGCGCTGTGCTCGGTAAGTAGGAGGTCGCCAGAATAGGTAGGAAGCTTCTCACGGATTTCCGGTGTCATATCTTTGAAAATCTGATCTGAAGAGGTCAGAACGACCTTGAAATTGCTGTCGCTATGCTTGAGGCTGTTGACTGCGTTAACTACATCTTTTTCTCTTGGAGAACCACCAATATCACCGGTTCCATAGTAACGGAAATCGACGTTGACGCCGAATTTACTGATATTGCCCAGCATACGGGCGGTCCAAGCTTTGTCTATATCCAGTCGCTCCTCGACACCTCCTGAATAGCTCGTGGCATTTAGCGCGGCCAGCAAACCCTTGCCGTCCGGGCCTTCCCAGATACCTACATTAAATGGGACCCCATTGGTCGAGCGCCAGGTGAGCTTTTGTGTGGAGAATCCCAGTAATCCGGCGTGACTCCAGACAGATGGCAGCGTAGAGACGAATCCGAAACAGTCGGGGAGCATATAGTCATAGCTTTCCTTGTTGAACTCTCTTTTAAAATAGAGATTTCCATAGAGCACCTGGCGCAGGACGGATTCTGAAGAGGAAATATTGACCTCTCCTTCATCGACCGAAGAGCCTGAAATATACCAGCGACCCTGATGTATATAATCCTTCACTTTTTTATAGGATTCCGGATAGTACTCCTTCATCATGTTGTACCGGCGGGAACCGGTGAAGTTGAATACATAATCAGGATATTTTTCCAGGAGTTTGAAATTATCCAGCATCGTATTCCTGATGTATTCATTGATCGTTGTCGGATATTCCCAGTTCCACTCGGTGTCGAGATGGGCATAACCAATGGTATACAACACATTGTCTTTTGAAAGGTCGTATTTTTCCCTTTTATCTATCTGCTGGGAGAAGCTGAGCCCGGGCAATAGTATGCCTCCGAGCAGGAGAAGCAAAGCAAATTTTTTCATATTATAAATTTAAAATTAGCGCTTACAATATATTAATGATTTTCGTCACCAAAAATTTTTCCGGAGATAAATCGTACCGGATACCATGCGGCCAAAAATCCGATGGCGGAAACTGAGATTATGATCAAAATAATGTCTGTGGCCACAATCTTCATCGGATAGGCGTCAATGATAAAAGAGGAACTTGCGCCGGCGAGCTTGACCAGTCCGAAACTGATTTGCGCCTGGCAGAGTGCGAGTCCTGCCACCGTACCCAGGATGGCCCCAATAAATGAGATCAGCCATCCCTCGAAAAGGAAGATATTCCGGATGGTATTCCTGTCGGCACCCATGCTTTGCAGGATAGCTATGTCTTCTTTCTTGTCGAGAATTAGCATGGTGAGTGAACCTACGATGTTAAAGGAAGCGATGACCAGTATTAGTATGAGAATCAGATAGGTGGCGTATTTTTCGCTCTTCATGGTCTTGTAAAGATAGTCGTGCTGCTGGTAGCGGTTTTTTATTTCAAATCCGTTGCCGAGAAGGGATGTTAGGGCAGTTTTGACCTCTTTTTCAGATGTGCCTTCCTTCAGCTTCAGCTCCACGGCACTTACTTTATCGGGCATCTCGAAAATCTCACGGGCAAAGCTGATCGGCACGATCACATATTTAGTGTCGAGCTCCTGCTGGATGGAGAATATCCCGGAAGGGTAGATCAGTTTCTGGTTGAAATTCCCGGTAGGTAAAAGCGCGGATTCCCTGCCTTTCCGAGGGACAAAGACGCTGATAGGTTCCGCCTGACTGACACCCACTCCCAGATCATAAGAGATGCCTTCGCCCAAAACGGCATAGTTGTTGGTCGCATCCTGTAACTTGAATCCACCTTCGACGATCATCGAATCGATGCCCGAAAACTGGAGATACTCCTTGCTGACGCCTTTGAGGGTGGCAAAAACGGATCGTTCGTTGTAGAGTAAAAGAGCGTTATCTTCAACTATTTCGGCATAATATGCGATTCCGGGCATCCGTTTTAGTGCTTCGAACGAAGCGCCGGCTGTGGAAAAGCTCTTCCCTTCCTTAACCGTGATTCTGAGCTCGGCATCGAAAGTGGAGAACAAGGATTTGATCAGTGAATCGAATCCGTTGAAACCCGACAGGCCGATGATCAGCCCCATGGTTCCGACTACCAGTCCGACGACCGAAATAGCCGATATCAGGTTGATCAGGCTGGTTTTCTTCCTGGAAAATAGATATCGTCTGGCTATGTAAAAGGAGAAGTTCAAAGGGAAAGCTAATGTTTAATGAGATTAAATATTAAATACCTGTTTATTTCTTTCCGCTTTTTCTTTGTCTTAAAATGAAAAGACCCGTTAAAAAGCCCGCAATAAGACCGGTAAATCCCGAATGCTCCGAAAATCCGGTAGGGGAAATCAGAGCCCAAAGTCCTAAAAGTAAACATCCTGCAAAGAAAATATACAATGAATATTTATGCAGCAAGAAGGAAATGTGCATTAAAATTTCAGTAAGTTTAAACATAATTAAAATTCCGTATTAGATTGATATTAAATTGATTAACTAGTATGTCATTTCGTTTCAAACAATAAGGAGCTTCTATTTTACTGCTTTCACCAGCAATCCTGTACCGCATTTATTGGTTCGGTTCACATCAACCCAATTTAAGAGGGCACAGAACGGAAACAGCAGCAGGTAGTAAAAAGGAAGCAGGACATAAAATATCTTTGAAAAACCAAGCAGCTGGATGGGATATTTCATCGACAACTTCCAGGCTACTGATCCATATGCCCCATAGGTATAGGAGATCTCAACTTTCGAAAATCTTGCTTTTATAAGTTTGGCTGTGAGCTCCTCTTTGTTGTACCCATCCCTGACATGCTCCCCGATAAAACCGTGAATCCCTTCCTCTTCGTGGTGATCGGTATCCGATCCGCCCTGGTCGGAAGGAGTCGAGATCATCAGAACTCCACCCGGTTTCAACGAGGCGCCGAAATTTTTAAATACCTGTTCGTCCTCCAGAATGTGCTCCATGACATCCACCGAAAGGATCAGGTCGTAGGTGTTAACTGCCTTATATTGTGTGAGATCAGCTACCGCGAAGGTCACACGGTCACCTTGCCCTATCTTATGGAAGAAATCGTTGCAGTCGTCTATCTGCTCCTGTTTGACATCCACTCCAAGAATCCGGGCCTCCGGGAAGAGCCTCGAGAGCCGGTAGCAATACTGTCCAAAACCCGATCCGGCATCCAGGATGTTCAGTTTCCTTCGCGGGGAAGTTTTCTTTAGCTCCACAAGCGCCTTTTTAACATGCCACGACCTCAGCAAAAGGAGATCCAGCAAGCGGTAGAAAAATTTTCGCAGAAAAGGGGAGTGGTTAAAAAGATTTCCCAGCTGGCGTTTGATCGGATCGTAATGCATCGTCAGGAATATTGGAAGCTTACTTCAGCAGATGATCAATCTTATCGATATAGTCGAGGCTATCGTCGACAAAGAACTCCAGCTCCGGAACATGCCTCAGCTGAAAGCGCACCGCCTGTCCCAGCTCACCACGGAGGTGGCTTTTATGCAATTTGATGTCGGCCAGCACGGCTGCTGAACCTTCCGATGGGAAAATACTCAAATAGCATCTGGCCAGCGACATATCCCTGGTAACCCGGACTGCTGTAACGGAAACCATTTTACCTTTAGCCAGCGTGTGTGCCTCACGGCGGAACAACTCACTCAGTTCTTTCTGGATGAGCCTGCCGATTTTGTTTTGTCTGGTAGTATATTGTTCCATGGTGATTCACTTTATTTTAGACAAAAATAGACAAAATGCATGGGTTCAAGAATAAAATTCTAATTTTGGTAAAAACAAAATATATTAGGATGAAGGAAAATATTTTTAAACTCTCAACAGCCCAGCTGAAAGAGATTGCAATTGATCTACAGAAAAAAGTGGAAAACGGATTGAATAACCCCAACACTGAGGTTCAATGTATTCCCACTTATATTAAACCCAAAACCCTTGGCGTGGAAGGCCAGGCAACGGTCCTCGACCTGGGCGGAACGAATTACCGTGCAGCAGTTGTCAGTTTTGAGGGTGGCAAGACAGAGATCTATCCACCGGATGGCTGGAGCAAGGACCTCAACGTCATGAAAACAAAGGGTTTTACTGCAGCAAAATTATTCGCTGAGCAGGCTTCTTTCCTCAAAGACCTGAAGATGCCGGCCAAATCCCCAATAGGATATTGTTTCTCCTATCCAGCAGAATGTCTTCCGGATGGCGATGCCAAACTGCTTCGCTGGACCAAAGGCGTCGACATTCCTGAGATGATCGATCAGCCGATAGGCAAACCGCTGAAAGAGTTTCTGAACAAGAGCGGGGAACCCGAATTTACTACCGTGAAAGTTATTAATGATACGGTCGCCAGTCTCTTTGCGGGATTGTCGGACAGCTCTTTCGACGGGTACATTGGATTAATCGTCGGTACCGGTACCAACATGGCTACCTTCATCCATTCCGACCAGATCGGCAAGTTGGATAAAAAGCTGAACTGGCAGGGACTGACCCCCATCAACCTGGAGTCGGGCAACTATCGGCCCCTTCACCTGACTGCCATCGACGAGCAGGTCGACGTAGCGTCAGGAACTGCAGGTGCACAGCGATTCGAAAAAGCCGTATCCGGAATGTACCTCGGGAAAATCTTCACTACACTATTCCCCAATGACGGATTTGATGAGAAATTTGATGCCAAATCCCTGACGGATATGATCAATAAACCCGATAATCAAACGAAGAAGCACGTAAAGGCTGCCCGCAGGATTTACAAACGCTCTGCTAAGCTGGTTGCTGCTTCCCTGGCCGGACTGGTGCTGGTGATGGTTGCTCATGATCCATCGATGAAGAAGATTTGCCTTACGGCGGAAGGTAGTCTTTTCTGGAGCAAAGTAAAGAACTGCAGAGAATATAATAAGCTGGTTTCCAAATACCTGAAAGTTCTTTTGGAAGAATTAGGTCTCAAGGATGTGAAGGTAAAAGTGAAAGAGATTCACAATGCCAACCTGATAGGCTCGGCAGTTGCCGCATTATCCTAATTGAAGTGAGCTAATTGGTAGAATTTCTACAGCAATATGGCCTCTGGGGCCTCTTTTTCGCCGGTTTTCTCTCGGGGTCGATCCTGCCTTTCAATTCGGAGGCAGTGATGTCGGTGCTGCTGGTGGCCGGTGTTAACAGCCTGTCTTGCATCGTAGTGGCTACGGCCGGAAATACCCTGGGAGGTATCTCGATATTTTACCTGGGTTACCTGGGTCGGATCGAATGGATCGAGAAATACGGGAAGATAAAGATGGAGAAGATTCATGCCATACTGCCAAAATTGCAGAGATTTGGTCCGCTGACGGCTTTGCTTTCCTTCGTACCGATTATAGGCGATGTGCTGGTTCTGGGATTGGGTTTCTTCCGAATTTCGCCAAAACTTACCATGCTGTTCATGTTTATCGGCAAGCTGGCGCGTTACTGGCTGCTGGCAGAAGCCTTCCGGTTGATTATGTAGCGGTCCCTGAGCCTGTCGAAGGGGGAAGATGGGAACCCTTGCTCCGACGGATTTGCAATCCGTTGACAAAAGATTCCCAGCGGATTGCAAATCCGCTGGAGCAAGAGAATCGGTCCCTGAGCTTGCCGAAGGGTCAAATAGCAACAATTAATTCATCCAAATGAGGGTAGTCATTCAAAGGGTTTCCAGGGCGGCAGTTACCGTAAACGACGAGTTAGTCTCCTCCATCGGATTAGGTTTGCTGATATTGGCCGGTTTTGAGGGTTCAGATACTTTTGAAGATCTCGACTGGATGAGTGCCAAAATTACCAGTCTGAGGATATTTGACGACGACCAGGGTGTCATGAACCTGTCGGTGAAAGATACCGGAGGGGACATCCTGCTTATTAGCCAGTTTACCCTGCACGCGGCGACCAAAAAAGGCAACCGTCCCTCTTATATCCGTGCTGCACCGCCCGAAATCGCCATTCCGCTTTATGAAAGCTTTATCCAAAAGGTTTCTGCTCATTTGGGCAAAGAGATAGGTACCGGTATCTTTGGGGCGATGATGCAGGTAGAGCTGGTTAATGATGGACCCGTTACCATCATTATTGACTCCAAGAACAGAGAATTTTAATTTTTAATAACAATATTATGAGCGACTTAAATGCCAATCAAGACAGGACTTTCCCATCCGGTGAAGTCTCCAACGGACTCGCTGCCATCAAGGCAAGATTTGAAGGATTTCACACCAGGAAAGAGCTGAAGCTGGCCTTTTCCTGCATCGATTTGACGACCCTTGGTGCGGACGACACACAGGAAAAGGGCCGGGCAATGGCCGAAAAAGTATCTCTTTTCCCGCGTCATTTTAGTGAACTACCCAATGTGGCAGCTATTTGTGTCTACCCAACCTTGGTGAAGACTGTCAGGATCAACCTGATAGATCCCAAGGTGGCCATCGCAGCTGTTTCTGGCGGATTTCCATCCTCCATGACTTTCGTAGAGGTCAAAAAACTCGAAACCGCCATGGCTGTTGCTGCCGGAGCCAATGAGATTGATATCGTCATCTCGGTGGGAACTTTTCTTGAGGGGAATTTCGCTGTCGTATCAGATGAGATTTCCAGCATCAAAAAAAGTTGCGGAAATGCTCATTTGAAGGTGATCCTGGAAACAGGCGCACTTAAAACTCCTGAACATATCTGGAAGGCTTCGATGATTGCCATGCATGCAGGAGCAGATTTTATCAAGACATCTACTGGAAAGATTGATCCCGCTGCGACGCCCGAAGCAGCTTGGGTGATGTGCAGCGCCATCAGGGAATTCTACCAAAAAACCGGGAAAAAAGTTGGATTCAAGGCCGCCGGAGGAATCGTCGAAAGTGCAGATGCGCTCTATTACCTCGACATTATAAGGGAAATCCTGGGAGAGGAGTGGCTCAATCCCGGGCTGTTCAGAATCGGTGCCAGTCGGTTGGCCAACAATTTGTTAACCAGCATAACGGAAGAAAAAATTTCGTATTTTTAAGTCTGCAAAGCGCAGCCGGTCCCTGAGCGCAGTCGAAGGGTGTTGTAATCCCTCGTTGCAAACGAGGGATTGCAAACGAGGGATAGCAGTGAACCGGTCCCTGAGCCTGTCGAAGGGCTAAAGCGCGAAGCGCAAACATTTCAAACTTATTCTTTATGGAAACAACTGAAGATCCGATCTGTTGCCCGAAATTCGATCCCGCCCCCTGGGACGACAAGAATTTCGAGTGGAACGACAAGATATTTGTCAAGGGTTCCGTTTTTACAATTTTCTACATGCCGCTCAATTTTGGCGGAACGATGATGAAGATGGATAAAAAGATCCGGGAGGCCGGTGCCGACTGGTCCGAGAATATCTGTCTATCCGATCACACCTCTTCCTGGAATATGGACCTCTTTATCTCGGTAGACAAGCGTGTCAGTACGCTTGAGAACAAGATCATGACCGGCAAGTTCTACAGTAAGGTCTATGAGGGCCCCTTCAAAGATACCGGAAAATGGTTAAAAGAATTCAATCAGATTCTGGTTGCAAAAGGATACAAGGGTGCGAAGGTTTATGCCTGGTACACCACCTGTCCCAAATGTGCCAAAAAATACGGCAAGAATTATGTAGTTATGATCGCGAAGGTCGGGTGAAAAATAGCTCAAGTACAACGCTCTTCCTCAGTACCTACTTGATATACCGTAACAATCGAAAAATTGAACCTTGCTAGTGCAATTAATGATTTAGCAATCGCGTTGGACAAAATGCCCGCAATAAGGTGTATTATTGAGAATATTCATCCTAAACCAATCCGCCGCAGTAGTGGGGATCCTTGAATTATCGAAACTGTTGGAATACTATTTTATGGTTCCGATAATCCCTGAGGTAAGTGTATTCGGATCCGCTAGTTCATTTTCGATTTGTTCGACCTTTGAATGAATCTTTTTTACTTGTTTGCAAAACGAAATTAAATATTTATCTTGATGTTGTATAATAGAACATGTACGAAGTCAGTTTTTCAAATCAGTACCTAAAAGATTATAAACTTTGTTTAAGACGCAAGATTGACATTAATTTGCTTGACGCTGTTTTAATAAGCCTGGTTGAAAACGGAAGTGTCCCATTAAAACATAAGCCTCATATTTTATCCAGAAAACTTAATGGCCTTTGGGAATGTCAGTTAACGAATAAATATTTTCCCTTGCATCTTTTAAAAAATCAAATGCTGGATTGGTGGAAATTGTTCTCATCCATAATTCTTCTTCGTTAACGTCATCGCTATTTTCGTCAACAAGAATAATTACTCGAACATTACTATCCCGATTATTTAATGGATAGTTTATTTTTAAATGTCCATACTTATCGGTCTTTGTACTTATCTCTAGTGCCTTCATTGTTCCAAAATTTACACAAAGATAGCTAATAATCAAAAGACCTTAAATTTTGTTGGATTCTTAAATTCTTTCTTCAACAAAGCAGTAATCATCTCTGTGGATTTCATTTGTGCCCAACGATGTTGTTCATACAGAATGAACAACCCCTTATATTGTGCCCATGGTGCGAGGATCTAATTCACGCGATGTAGAATGACTCTTCTCCGTTGTCCGAAAGAATCGGACAACTACCTTCTTCGTTTTTTAATTGCCACAACCCAAGCAATACAGCATAAGGAGATTTTCTTTAGCTTTCTCTCGTGGTAATGTAACCGACAAACGCAGTTAATGCCCGTTTGTACTCTGAATCTGGGTAGTCGTTTAGGAGGACGAGGGCCTTCTGGTGATATTCCTGCATCACTTTTTCGGCATAATCAAATCCACCTTTTGAGGCAATATACTGTGACACAAATTTCAGATCGGCTGCGGATTTGGTCTTCTTTCGGACGATGTTGAGGATGGATTGCTTCTCGGAAGAACTTCCCTGGTTAAGGGCAAAAATAAGCGGCAGGGTGATCTTCTTTTCATTCAGATCATTCCCGGTAGGTTTGCCAACCAGATTCGATTTCTGAAAGTCGAAAAGGTCGTCTTTTATCTGGAAAGCGATCCCGGCGAATTCTCCAAACAACCTCATCCGCTCAATGATTTCGGCATCTTCCGTTACGGAACAGGTCCCGACGGCCGCGCTGGTGGCCATCAGGGAAGCGGTTTTTTTCCTTATAATTTCGAAATATACCTCTTCGGTGATATCCAGTTTTCTGGCTTTCTGAATCTGCAGGATCTCACCTTCGCTCATGTCCCGGACTGCGGCAGAAATATGATTCAGGATATCGTAATCCTTGTGCTCGATCGACCAGAGTAATCCTTTGGCCAGAATGAAATCTCCCACCAAAACGGCGATCTTGTTTTTCCAGATGGCGTTGATGGAGAAGAAGCCCCTTCGCTGGTAAGATTCATCCACCACGTCGTCGTGTACCAAAGTAGCTGTGTGGAGCAGTTCGACGGTGAGCGCGGCATGATAGGTCCGGTCATTGAACTGCCCGTTGAGTTTAGCAGCAAGAAACACCAGGATGGGTCTCATCTGTTTCCCCTTGCGACGGAGGATATAATGCATGATCGTATCCAGCAGCGGAATAGCAGTAGCAGTCGATTTTTTGAAATAGGGTTCAAAAATTTTCAGTTCTGCTTCAACGGGTGCAATAATTTCATTCTTTGATGACATGCTGCTTCTACTGTTTGTGCGGTTAAAAGTAATAATTTTTCGGTTTTCGTGAATTTGTTTGTACTTGTTCTAAATTAAACATTTTAACAATTTGTTCCATTGATTAATTATTTGTTATCTATATATTTGTATTCATAAATTTTTACCTAATGAACACCGAAGAACAGACTTTAGAAAAGCTTACCCTTGCAGCAGAGATGTTGAAGGCGATTGCCCATCCGATGCGAATTACCATCGTAAGTTTCCTGGAAGGCAATCAAAAACACACCGTCACAGAGATCTACGAACGGCTCGGAATTGAGCAATCTGCCACTTCGCACCACTTGGGCATCCTGAAATCCAAGGGTGTTCTGTCTTCGACCCGTGACGGGAAGAATACTTATTACTTTTTAAAGCACAAAGGACTTGGTGGTATTCTCAAATGCATCGAGAATTGCCAGGGCGATAATTAGTGTTTTATCCAACTTACCACGAGAGCCGGCAGGATGATTTGCCGGCTCTTCTCTTTTTAGTAGCTTTGGTTCAAATAAAATCTGTTCGATGAAGAAGCTGTTTTTGATTGATGCCTACGCGCTAATCTATCGTTCTTATTTCGCGTTTATCAATAATCCGAGAATTAATTCAAAAGGAATGAATACCTCGGCAGTCCTCGGTTTTGTTAATACGCTGGAGCAGATTCTAAAGCTGGAACAACCAACCCACCTTGCCGTGGCATTCGACCTTCACGGTCCGACCTTTCGTCACGAACTTTTTGAGAACTATAAAGCTACCCGCGAAGCCATGCCGGAAGCGATCAGAGAAGCCATTCCATATATCCGCAGAATGATTAACGCTTACCGGATTCCGACCCTGGAATGTATCGGTTATGAGGCGGATGATGTGATCGGAACCATGGCTAAAACTGCCGAAAAGAGTGATTTTCAGGTATTTATGGTTACGCCGGATAAGGATTATGCTCAGCTGGTTTCTTCTAATATTTTCATGTACAAACCCAAGCGGATGGGCAATGAGATGGAGATCTGGGGGGTCGAACAGGTCTGCGAGAATTTCCAGATCAGCCGGCCGGAGCAGGTAATCGACCTCCTGGGACTGATGGGAGACTCTTCAGATAATATTCCGGGTTGTCCGGGGATCGGTCCCAAGGGTGCCGCACAGCTAATTTCACAGTTTGGAGGGATCGAAGGGGTCTATGCTTCCATCGACCTGGTAAAGGGAAAACAGAAGGAAAGCCTGGTCAATTTCGAAGCGCAGGTCCGTCTTTCCAGGAAATTAGCCGAAATCGTCCTGGTTGTGCCACTGAACCACTCGCCGGAGGAGCTTGTGCGTCAGGAGCCAGATAGTCAAGAGTTAAATCAAATATTTTCTGAGCTCGAATTCAGAAACATGCTCTCAAAAATGCCTAAGCAAGAGGTGGTTGTTCCAAAACCAGTCAGCCAGCAGGGTTCCTTGTTTGACTTTGAGGAGCAAACAATCTCTGTGCCATCCACCAACTTGGAGCAGATTCATTCCTACGAACACAATTATCACCTGGTGGAAGGTGATGAGGCGAGGGCTGTCCTGGTAAGGGAATTGAATAATCAAAAGGAGTTTTGTTTTGACACCGAAACGACTGGTCTCGATCCGCTTTCGGATCAGTTGGTCGGCATTTCTATCAGTTTCAAAAAGGGAGAGGCGTATTATATTCCGGTGCCGGCCGATCAGAAACAGGCCAGGAAAATTGTGGCTGAATTGAAGCCCCTTTTCGACAGTGAGACGATCACAAAGGTTGGACAGAACATCAAATTTGACGCATTGGTGCTTTCCGGGTACGGGATCAAACTGCACGGTCCGATCTTCGATACCATGGTGGCGCACTATCTGATTCAACCTGAGCTACGACATAACCTCGATTTCCTGAGTGAAATCTATCTGGGGTACAAAAAAATAGCTACTTCCGAATTGATCGGGAAGGGGAAATTTAAGACCACGATGCGGTCGGTCGACCTGCAAACAATCAAGGAATATGCCTGCGAGGATGCCGATTTCACCCTGCAGCTGAAACCGTTGCTGGAGAAGGAGATGATCGAAGGTAATGTCACGAAGTTGTTCGAAGAGGTGGAGATGCCGCTGCTGAAAGTGCTTATCGGGATGGAATTAGCCGGCATGAAGATCGACGTGAAGGCACTGGATCAGTACGCCATCGTTCTGCGGGAACAGATTATTCAGCTCGAAATTGAGATCACCGACATGGCCGGCGAATCATTTAACATCTCATCGCCCAAACAGTTAGGACACATTCTTTTCGATAAACTGCTGCTCGACCCCAAGGCGAAAAAGACCAAAACCAAGCAATATTCCACCGGCGAGGAGGTACTCGTCACGCTCCAGGATCGCCATCCTATTATTGCGAAGATATTGGAACACAGGGGATTGAAAAAATTGCTCTCGACTTATGTGGAGGCGCTGCCAAGACTGATCAATCCCCGAACAGGCAAGATCCATACTTCTTACAACCAGACTGTTGCCGTAACCGGAAGGCTGAGTTCCAACAATCCCAACCTTCAGAACATCCCGATCCGTGATGAGAATGGCCGGGAAATCAGGAAGGCCTTCGTGCCGGGCGATGAGAACCATCTGTTCCTGTCGGCCGACTACTCACAAATTGAGCTGCGCATTATGGCTGCCCTGTCGGGCGACAAGGTAATGATCGAAGCCTTCGCTAATGGGGAGGATATTCACTCCGCGACGGCGGCTAAAATTTACAATATCCCGTTAAGTGAGGTGAATTCCGATATGCGCCGGAAAGCCAAGACGGCTAATTTTGGAATCATCTACGGCATTTCCCCCTTCGGATTGGCCCAGCGGCTCAACATTCCGCGCAACGAAGCCAAACAGCTGATCGACGACTATTTCGCCAATTTCCCGCAGGTAAAAATTTACATGGATGAACAGATTTTACTGGCGCGCAAACGGGGTTACGTCGAAACAATCATGGGCAGAAGGCGTTACCTCAAGGATATTACTTCCGAGAATGCAGCCGTCCGCGGTTTTGCCGAACGAAATGCCATCAATGCTCCCATCCAGGGCTCGGCTGCCGATATCATCAAAGTGGCGATGGTCAGGATTCAGAAGAGGTTTGATGCCGAGAATATTCAGTCAAGGATGAACCTGCAGGTGCATGACGAATTAAACTTCGACCTGCTTAAATCCGAGACCGAAAAAGTGAAGCAAATAGTTAAGGAAGAGATGGAACACGCAGTCGAGCTTACTGTTCCGCTTGAGGTGGAGATGGAAGCTGCCGAGAACTGGCTACTTGCGCACTAATTAATCTTCATCCTTCAACTGCAGGAAATTCTCCTGGATGGCGATTTCATATTTCGCCACGTTGATCGATTTTTTCACCCGTTTGAAAGCCTTATGCGGATTGGGGAAGAGGAAACAGAAGTATTCCCAGAATTTCGTCATGCGGGTGATCAGATGGCTCTGACCGCTGAGCATTGCCGCATAACTGCTGTAAATCTCCTCATGAAAACGCTCCAGCGTTGCGATTCTTTCTCCCTTACCAGGAAGTTGAACTCCCTTGATTTCCGCCGCCAGGAAAGGGTTTTTAAGCATGCCTCTGCCTATCATCCAGGTATTTATGGATTTGAACCGCTCTTGTGCCGTGTTTAAATCTTCTATGGTTAGCAGATCTCCGTTGTAAACCAATTTGTGCTTCAGCATTACCGCCACCTGAGCGAAGAGCTCCCAATCGGGCGAGCCGGAATAAAGCTGCTTGGCTATCCTCGGATGAATAATCACCTCTGACAAGGGGAAATCATTGAGGACAGGGATAACCTGCAAAATTTCCTCCCGCGAAACCAAACCTGCCCTTAACTTAACTGACAGCTTGCAACCTAACTGTGGCAGGGAACTCTCGAGTATCTCCCTGATCTTCGCGGGCTGCGGCAATAATCCTGATCCCAGGCCTTTGCCGGTGACCATCGGATAAGGACAGCCCAGGTTCCAGTTGATTTCTTCATAACCCAGATCTGTCAGATGCTTTGCCAGAAAAAGAAAGTCGGCACTGTTACCAGCCATGATCTGCGGAACCAGCACGTAACCGGTGCAATTTTCAGGTGACGTATCACGCAGGTGTGATTTCTTCAATCCACCGTCCTTCTGAATAAGCAGGTAAGGCGAAAAATACTTGTCGATGCCGCCAAAATGGTGGGCATGCGCCCTTCGGTAGACAAAATCTGTCGATTCCTGCAAGGGGGCAAAATAGATACACGATAATGCATTACTTTCCATTCCGCAAAGATATTGAATAGATGTTCAATTTAATGTTTCCATCTCTTTTTGTTATCTTCGCGCAGTCAATATCCAAACGTGCAATGCAGTTTCTTTACACCTCTTTTTTGTCTCAGCAACAGACCAAAACCGGGCAGTCTCCCCGCAAGGGAGCGAAAGTGCTTCCGAAAAAGAGTGCAAAAAAGGCACTGCAGCAGGCAAAAGAAAAACCGAAAGTCCCCAGGGAACTGACAGAGGAAGAAAAGATTATCCAGGCAGCAGAAAGGTATCACCAGCAGATTTCAGGTAAAAAATCCGGCAAAACCACCACTACGGGTTCGGCTGTTCAAACCGCTGCTCCGGCAACTTTCACCCAGAAAGCTGCAACTTCCTCTCCGGCTTCGCAAAAGGCAGCTTCTGCTAATCAAAACACCTTAGTCGTTCCATCTTCACTAAGAACAGTAAATGCTCCGGCTGCACAAAAAGTTGCAGTCCCGGCAAATCAAAAGGTTGTCCAGGTTGCGGCCTCCCCAAAAACGGCTTCCCCTGCAAAGAAAATTTCAGCAAAAGCCGGCCTCAAAGCCACTGAAGTTCAGGCCACTGCCGAAGACCGGGAGCTTACCATGAATATTTTTACCGGTAATCCCGGAATTTACCAGACAGAGGGAGATACGCTCAACTTCCGGAGCCTGACACCCGTTCCGGTGGATACCCTTGCCAACAAAATTACCATCGCGGAACAACCGGGCAAGCCCTATGGTTTTGTCGGAAAACCGATGAAGACGATGGGGCAGGACTGGACCTTCTTCCTAATCCTGATTGGCTGGACCATCTTTGCTTCCCTGCGTTTAGGATTCTCCAAATACATCGTACAAGTTTTTCAGAGCATCTTCAATTTTACCATCTCCTCCAGGCTTTACCGCGAACAGGGTTACAATAATAATTTTGGACCGTTCAGGTTAAACTTGATCTTCTA
Organism: Prolixibacteraceae bacterium; assembly: GCA_036508555.1. Classification (GTDB taxonomy): domain Bacteria; phylum Bacteroidota; class Bacteroidia; order Bacteroidales; family Prolixibacteraceae; genus CAINVV01. The sequence goes on along the minus strand of DATCHD010000116.1, from coordinate 22,476 downwards.
TCTTTTTCTGCCGTTCCCTATCTACTTGATAGCCAAAGATAACGGCGTCTCATTGATGGGTTTCAGCGGGATAGAATTATATGTGATTGTAATGGTAGTTATCAATGCTTACTTCCTCACCAAGATATTTTTGTACAAGATTCTGGGATCGGTATTCTCCCAAAAAGAGGCTTCGGGCGAGCTGGTGTTTAACATGATGCTCTATCACAATGTGCTTGGAATGATCATGTTACCAGTAGCGACATTCCACTCATTAGTGCCTGCAATGGGCTTTGTTTCACTTTTTCTCGTCCCCGGTTTAATTCTGATTTTCTATCTCTTATCCCTTTTGAGAAGTATTTACTTCGCCATTCGAACAGGTATATCAATTTTCTATTTGATTTTGTACCTTTGTGCCCTTGAAATTCTTCCAATTTTGCTGGTAGTAAAATTAGCAACTGGACAATAGGACGAGGGAAAACAAGATATACTAATAGCGTAAAGAGTTGAAAATCAAAAAGATACTAATTACTCAGCCTGAGCCGAATTTCCAAAATTCGCCTTACAACGATCTGGCTGTAAAGAACAATCTGAAGATAGATTTTCGTCCATTTATTCACGTCGATGGAGTTTCAGCGAAAGATTTTAGAAAAGAACGGATCAATATTTTGGATTTTACAGCGGTGATCTTTAACAGTCGTACTGCCATCGATCATTTCTTTCGCTTGTCTCAGGAAATGAGAGTTGTCATCCCCGACACGATGAAATATTTCTGTATCTCTGAAGCCACCGCGCATTATCTGCAGAAATATATTGTCTACCGGAAACGCAAGATTTTCTATGCTCCAGGTAAATTTTCAGAACTCATCGAAGTGCTTCTGAAACACAAGGAAGAGACTTTCCTGATTCCACTTTCCGATATACATAAAGATGAAGTTCCGGAGAAATTGAATGCCGTCGGATTAAACTTCAAAATGGCAGTCATGTACCGTACTGTCTGTAGTGATCTTTCAGATTTAAAGGATGTTAACTATGACGTCCTCGTGTTCTTCAGCCCTTCCGATATCAAATCCTTGTTTTATAATTTTCCGGATTTTAAACAAAATGAAACCAAAATTGCCGCATTTGGTGCCGCGACAGTGAAGGCCGTCAGGGATGCAGACCTGAATGTGGACATTGAAGCGCCACTGCCCGAGACTCCTTCCATGACATCGGCCCTGGATAAATACATTACGGAGTTCAACAAAAACCACAAGTAGGAATTTGACCAACCAGGTTTCTCATTCTTTTCGAAAAGGAGAGAAGTTATGCAGTCTGAAGTTGATGGGGGATATTTTTCTCTCAGGTAATAGTTTTTTGTGTTATCCTCTCAGGGTAGTCTGGAAAAAACAGGACACCCTGCCTTCCGAATCCCCAGCCCAGGTTGCTTTCTCTGTTCCTAAGCGTCAGTTCAAACATGCCGTCGACCGCAACCGCCTAAAAAGATTGTTACGCGAGTCGTACCGTCTTCAAAAATCAGAGCTGTACGAAACTTTAATTCAAACCAATACCAGGATAGCCCTTTCAATTATTTACATTGCCAAGGAAGATCTTCCCTATGCCAAAATTTATCCGGCTATAACGAAGGTCATCAGTAAACTAAAAAGCCTGCTGATGGAGTCCCGTCATTCCGGACTTGATCCGGAATCCCCCAATTAATGATGGGATGCTGAATCAAGTTCAGCAAGACGCATGACGCAAGACGCTTAGCGTGATGCAGGATGCTTAACACAACATTAGTCGTTGTCCATAATCTCCGACTGCTGTCTGACTGAATCTTCGTGGATCAGCTGGAAAATTGCTTTCACCAAGGCGTCATCCAAACTGAGTTTCTCCGCCAGCCTCGACCGGTCTTCCATGATCTGCGCCCAACGGTTGATCTGAAGTGCAGTAACCTTGTTCTCTTTCTTATACCGACCAATCTCTTTAATGATGCTCATCCGCTGTGTCAGGGTCTCCATGATCTCGTTGTCAATGCCATCGATTCGGCCCCTGAGAAGCTCAAGCTTGTTTTCGAACTGCGGGTCGTCAGAGCTGCTGTACCTGATCACCAGTTTATCCAGAATCTTAACCAGTTCGGCCGGTGTAACCTGCTGATCCTTATCGCTCAACGCACAGGATGGGTCGATGTGCGATTCGATCATAAGACCATCCAGTCCGAGGTCAAATGCCTTCTGCGAAATCTCGAACAGGTATTCTCTTTTGCCCGAAATATGGCTCGGATCACAGATGATTGGCAGGTTCGGCAGGATGCGCTTCAGCTCGATCACCGTCTTCCAGTTGGGATAATTGCGGTATTTCGTATCGCTGAAAGGGGTGAACCCCCGGTGAATTGCCACCAGATTCTTCAACCCGGCCTGGTTCAGGCGTTCGAGTGCACCTACCCATAACTGCACATCCGGGTTAACAGGATTCTTTACCATGATGATCTGGTCGGTTCCTTTGAGCACATCGGCAATTTCCTGCACGACAAACGGTGAAGCGGTCGACCGTGCACCGATCCACATCACATCAATGCCAGCCTTCAGACACTCTTCCACATGCTGGGCATTGGCGACTTCCGTGCCGGTCATCAAACCAGTTTCCTGCTTGATGAGCTTCATCCATTCGAGTCCGATGGAACCGATTCCTTCGAACATTCCCGGTCGGGTACGTGGTTTCCAGATTCCGCCACGATAGATGAAAACGCGCTTGTCTTTAGCAAGTTCACGGGCGGTAGAGAGTGCCTGCTCTTCCGATTCCAGACTACAGGGGCCACTGATCAGCAATGGGTTATCAATCTTTGGCAACCAGTGACTGATGGGCATTATTTTTAAATTTGCTACCATGAGTGTCGTCTATTTTTTAGTGTATAATTTTATAATGGTCTCTTCATTTTTGGTCATGGAGGTGCTTTCACTGGTCAAAACCGTCCTGATTTTGTTCGCTTCCCTTATGAGATTAAGTAAGTGTATCTCATCGTCTTGCTTTAGGGCCTCTTTGAACTCTTTCAGATGGTGAATATAATTCGTCACGGCCTCCACCACGTAATCCCGGTTCTGTCGGAAAATAGGGGCCCACATCTCCGGTGAGCTCTTCGCCAGCCGAACGGTCGACTGGAATCCCCCGGAAGCGAGGTCGAAGATGATGTCGCGCTCCTCCTTTGCCAGCACCGCGTTGGCCAGTGCAAAGGCTGCCGCATGGGGCAGGTGCGATACGAACGCCGTCGTGTGATCCTGCTCGTCGCTGCTCATATAGGCCGTCGACATGCCCAGCGACTGGTACATTTTCTCGACGAGTGCCAGATGCTGCGGACGGCACTGCGCATGGTCGCAGACAATCGTCAATTTGCCGGCAAAGAGTTTCGCGATGGCGGCTGAGGGTCCGCTGTTCTCCGTTCCTGCCATCGGGTGGGTCGGGACAAAGTTACCACGAAGCGGGTGATCGGCCACCGAAGCCACGATCTGTCTCTTGGTGGAACCGACATCAACCACTGTCGAAGAGGGTGAAATCAACTCCAGGACTCTTGGCAATAGCAGGATGATCTGGTCGACCGGCAAGGCCAGAAGCACAAGATCCGCCTCCTTCACTCCGCTTTCAAAATCTGTAACCCGGTCAACAATGCCTAATTGCACAGCCTCTGCGGCATGTTCCGGCCGGTTATCGATACCAATTATCTCCGTCGCAAAACGGCTTTTCCGCAAATCGATCGCCATCGATCCGCCAATCAGACCCAATCCAATTACTGTTAATTTCATAATATTTAACGCATATAGTATAAACGAAAAAAGTCTCCTTCCGGGAGACCTTTTTGTATGTTATCGTTTCGTTTCAAACAATGCATTACTTTCCGATCTCCTGTTGAAAGACTGGATAATAAAACCAAAAATAGGATGCATTGTTAGAAATCATCGTAATCATCTTTATATCTGAGGCAAAAGTAGTAATTAAATTTGCAAACTGAAAATTTTATTTTAATTTGTAATTTTCAGGGTCTTTTTTTCGCTTTCCCCAGCTACCGGTTCCACTTGCGGTTTGGCCCGGCTCCGGGTTACCAGCAAGACCCCGCAAAAGATTAGAAACGCTGACAAAATCTTAAAAAAGGAGAAATGGTCCTGCCCTGCAGAGATCGCCACAAAGGCAGCTATCAGTGGCTGAAAGTTGTTGTATATGCTGAGTGTGGTAGGCCGCATCCGCTGCTGCGCCATAGGAATCAGCAGGTAGGCAATAAAAGTTGCCAGAATAAGCAAGTACATCATCATCAGGGTGGTTTGGGTCGTAGGTTGGATAAATACAGGCGCGATCAGCAGTTTCTGGTAATAGAAAGGCGTTACCACGATGGCGGCATACAAAAACATCCATTTCATGATGGTAACCGACGAAAGGCGCTGCGTCAGCGGCTTTGTGAATACCAGGTAGAAGGCATAAATGATGGCGCTGCCTAAAATCATCAGGTCGCCGGTCAGGGTACTCTCATTGGTGGCGGATGCATGATGGCCCGTATAAACCAGCAGGATCGCACCGGAAGCGCCAACCAATACGCCGGATGCCTTCAGCACGGAAATGGGTTCTTTCAGAATGAAGGCTGCAAAGATCATCGCGAAAAGCGGTCCGCTGGTGATGATGATCGAGGCATCGATTGGGGAAGTCATATTTAATCCGGTGATGAAGAGTCCCTGGTTTAGCGCCACCCCGCACATCGATCCCAAGAGAAAGAAGCGGTGTTCTCTCAGGGGTACCTTTTCGCGGGGCAGGAACAGTGAAACCGTCCAGAAGGCAAATGTTCCAAAGAGTATTCTCGATAAAGTCATGGCTTCAGGAGAAACCCACGTCGGTAAAAGATATTTGGAGAGCGGAATGTTGATCCCAAAAATCAAGGTAACCGCGATCATGATGAGGTGACCTGTCTTTCTATTTTCTGGCATAAAAACGCAGTGACATTTTTCTGGTTAGTGGGAACAAAGTTAAATTTAATTCAGGTATTACAACGGGGTTCAGGGTAATAATTCCGCGGCACCAGCATCGCAATACCAGAATAATTCGCCGTTTTCCGGATGAATATACGAGGCGGGCAGCGGTTTAGCCTTTTTGCCTCCGGCTGCAATTTCCGACAATCGTTCCGCCTTATTGACTCCGGTCACCAGGAAGCAGATTTCTGAGGCGTGGTTGATTTGATTTCCTGTTAAGGTGACCCTAGCCTGGCCGCTCACTGGATGGTGCGCAACCGCACAGATAAGATCGCTTTCCAGCAATTCCAGCTGATCCGGAAAGATGGAAGCCGTATGGCCATCGTCTCCCAGGCCTAAAATAATCAGGTCGAATACCGGCCGGGAGATTTGCGCAGGGACTTGTGAATTAAGCTGTTGGGCGTAAGATTCTGCCTCCAGCTGAGGTTCATTCTCGCCCTTGATGCGGTGAATATTTTTTTCAGGGATATTGATCTTTGAGAAAAGCAACCTGTTGGCCACTCCGAAGTTACTTTCGGGATGATCTGGTGGCACCATCCGCTCATCGACCCACCAGAAATGCGTTTTTTGCCAGAGCGGCGAATCAGCATATTTCGTGGCTAGCGCCGAAAACACTATCTGTGGCGTTGAACCTCCTGAGATAGCAAGATCAAATCTTGAACTGCCACTTGTGATCCCTCGTTGCAAACGAGGGATGGCAGCCTTCAAACGAGGGATAGCAGGGTTGACAACCAGATTGCCATCCCTCGTTTGCAACGAGGGATCATAAGCAATCATCTCCATCAGCAAGTCACTAAACTTCTCTGCCAACTCTCTTTGATCCTTAAATATAAATATCTTTCCCTTCATTTTTCTCTCCCCTCTTCCTTGGTCCAGCTTGCTCCAGCGGATTTGCAATCCGTTGGAGCGAGACCTGGAAGGGCAGCCACACAGGGCTGCCCCTACGTTTTCACCCTATTTTTTTCCTTACAGCTCGCAGTACTCCCCGTCGTGCGCCAGATTCTTACACGGCTTTCGCCAGGAGCTGCCATCAGTCAGATCATCAACCGTTTCCGGTCCCCAGGTACCGGCAGGATATCCGTAAATGGGAATATCCGGATTGTTTTTCCAGGCATCCAGAATGGGCTGAACAATTTCCCAGGCTTTCTCCACGGCATCACTGCGCGAATAGAGTGTGGCGTCTCCCTGCATGCAATCCAGCAGCAAACGGCTGTAGGCCGAAGGAAGATAGATATTGGAAAGTTCGTCATAATGGAAGTCCATGTTCATATTTTGTACCCTGAATCCGGCACCGGGAACTTTCATGCCTATTTTCAACAAGACACCCTCGTCGGGTTGTATGCGCAAAACAAGTTGATTATTAGTCGTTTCCGTGTCTGATTGGTATTCGAAAAGATGGTGAGGCGTCTGCTTGAAATAGATGACTACCTCCGTAACTCTTGTGGGAAGCTTCTTCCCGGTACGGATATAAAAGGGTACACCTGCCCAGCGGAAATTGTCGATGAAGAATTTCATGGCGACGAAAGTCTCGGTCCTGGATTGCGGATCTACCCCATGCTCTTCGCGGTAGCCTTTGATAAAATCCTGACCAATATGCGATTGAGTATATTGTCCGCGGAAAACATGTGTCGCGACATCCCTTTCGTTTAAGGGTCGTATGGATTGAAACACTTTCAGCATCTCATTGCGGATCGCGTTGGCTTCAATCACCACCGGCGGCTCCATGGCAACCAGTCCGACCAGCTGCATCAGGTGGTTCTGCACCATGTCGCGCAGCGCCCCCGACTGGTCGTAATACCCGCCGCGATCTTCGACACCCAGGGTCTCTGCGGAAGTAATTTCGACATGATGGATAAAATTCTGATTCCAAATGGGTTCAAAAATCCCATTCGAAAATCGGGTGACCAGCATATTCTGAACGGTCTCCTTACCCAGGTAGTGATCTATCCGATAAAGCTGATCTTCAGTATAATAAGCAAGCAAATTTTTATTGAGTTCGCGGGCAGAAGCCAGATCAGTTCCAAACGGTTTTTCAATAATCACCCTGCGAAAGCCTTGCGAAACGTCGTTGAGTCCGGTCTCGGCAAGGATTTGCGGTATTGCCTCGTACAACCGAGGTGGTGTGGAGAGATAAAAAATATAATTGGCCGGGATGGAGACCTCTATTTCGAGGGTTTCCAGTCTGTCTTTCAGCTTCGGATAATCTCCGGGAGTAGAAGTCTCAATTGCCTGATAGTATAAGGATTGCAGGAATCTTACCATGTCTTCACTTTCCTGGTAAGGCAAAAATTCACGCATCTTTTCCCTGAAAACCTGGTCGGTAAGTTCTGTCCTGGAAACCCCCAGAACGGCAAATTTTTCCGGAAGCAGCCGCTGCTGGTACAACTCAAACAATGCCGGTATCAATTTCCTTTTTGTCAGGTCTCCCGATGCCCCGAAGATGACTATTATATGGCCTTTCATAAGGAGTTATTATTTGAAATATAATCGGTTGGTGAATAATGACAGAATCCCAGTTCAGACAAGGATACAGTACATTCTTGAGCGAACTGATTTATATTTTTAACGATTCGGGATTTTTTCGATTGTCAAAGAGAGAAAGTATGACAATTTTATCCGTTTTAACTTCGAAATAAACGGTTGTTTGTTTTGATAGGACGGAACGTTTCACATTAGTTTTTAGCTCGCTATCAGGAAATGTATGTGGAGATTTTGATATTATTTCCAATCTTTTATCTAATAATTTGTAAAAATTACTAATTTCTCGATCTGTCCATCTATTTGTCAGATAACCGATTATACCTTCTAAGTTGTTTAAAGCTTCAACAGTCCAATCAATGCTATAGCCACTTTTCATATCTCTTTTTTACCTCTGAATGTGGCGTAACTCTTCCATTTTTCGAATCTTCTAATCCTCTTTCGATTGACTGACGTTCCTCAATAGAAATAGTGTCCCACCAATCTGCTTTTTTGGTTGCTTGATCTTTAATAATTTTCAATTGCTGTAGAACTGATTTGTCATCTAATCCTGCAACCCATTGAATAATATCTACTTTTTCTGCATGAGTATTCATTTTACTACATTTTTAACAAATTTACGAAAATTATAATTAATTTGGCATAAAGAAGATTTAAGTTACGCTTTGCTATTTGCGAAGGATTTATTTCTGTCAGTTCGTTTGACTGGATCTTGTTCTTAGGATAATGAGGAGATGAACATGTGTAAAATAACACATGAATTTTGGAGTATTTTCACTTAAACCGCTACTGCCTCTTTTAACGAGACAGTTGGGAAAATTCATTATTAAAATGGCCAAAATTATTACATTAAGATTAAAGATTGGATTGGCACAAGAATCCGATGTTAAACGTGGATGGGTTCGTATGAGTTCAAAAGTTAGAGGTAAAATGATAAAACGAGAGGGCATTTATAAAATTCAAAATATCAATGAGTTTGTTTACCGCATGGTGTTGGGCGGTGATGTTGAGGCCCATGATCATGTAATCCTTATTGATCATTACACAAGAGATATACTGAAAGTTGATCTTATCAATGAATATGAATTAGAATTTAAAGAAGCCAATTTTATTGAACGGATTTTCTTTTATTGGAAACATCCAGATTATACATTTAGAGCTGGTTATCGGTTAGCTTGGTACCTTGGTGGAATTAGCATAATTTTGGGCGCAATAGGAGTTTATATTAGTTGTAAAAGTTGAAAAATAATTGGGACTTTCACTCTATGCAATGGAAGGACAAGTTAATTATAGGGATCAAATTTGGACGTATGAAGTCGATGAGGCAGGCAAATTATGGATAAAACATCCAGATAAAGATCATTATATTAGTTTTGATCAATACAGACTACTGGATAGTACTGATGATGTTGCAGAAATTGTTCTCAGCTTTCTTCGAAAAAGTGGATTTTACAATTAATAAAATCAAATATGCAATGAAAAGGAATACTTTGTTTATACTTATTTTAATTCTTTTCCAAAGTTCTCTATTTGCTCAGAGTCCAAATTTGGATGGTTTCAAAAATTTGAAATGGGGAATTTCATCTGTACAAGTTTATAAGTCTATTGACCCTAAAGATAAAAGTTGGCATTATGATTTGCTCCTCGATGGTGGAAATGAAGTGAAGATAAGCGAATTTGCAGGCAGAAGGTTAGAACAAGCATTTCTCTATTTTCACGAAGATAAATTGTGTAGAGTTTCTATTTATTTTGCAGATCCAGCACTTGAATCTTACAGCGTAATGAAGAAAGGTAATCCTAAATGGAATTTTGGGGAAGAAGAACTAAATAAATTGTTTAATGAGATAATGTCAGAGATAGACGAAAAATATTTCTCTTGTGTTAAAAAAAATAATAGTGGTAAGTGGATTTTTAGTGACGGAAATTTTATTGAATTAGGTGGCAGGGGTAAAAATTCGTCACTAAAACTTAGTTATGTTAATACAAGAATGGAAGAAGAAAGAATTAAGGAAAGAGATTCTTATTTTAAGAACTATGAGCAGGAGAAAAAGAAAAAAACACAAAAGATTTTTAATTTAGGCAATGACAGTCCCAACGAATATTTAATTTCCCTTAAAACGCTGCCCGGTATTTGGCATTATCCTCGCTCATGAGGGAAAGGTAGGATTCATAGCGGGAGGTAGAAATACTGCCCCTGGCAACGGCATCCTTGACCGCGCATCCCGGCTCGTGCAGGTGCGTGCAATTGAAAAAGCGGCATTGATCCAGCATTCTGAAGATCTCGGGGAAGTAATGCGAAATCTCTGGTTTCTCCATGTCTATCACGCCAAAACCGCGTATTCCGGGCGTGTCGATCAGGTAGCTGTCGGCTGAAAGTACATGCATCTCCGCGAAGGTAGTCGTGTGTTTTCCCTGCTGGTGATGATCAGATATGTCATTGGTTTTCAACTGAAGATCGGGGTTGAGGCAGTTCAGCAGGGCCGATTTTCCTACCCCGGAGTGACCGGAAAAGAGGGTTATCTTACCATGAAGCTGCTCCAGAAGCTGATCGATGTTCAACTGTTTTTTTGCGGATACCCTGAAACATTTGTATCCGATGCCTTCATAGATATAGATCAATTCCTCAAGCCTGGCAAGGTCTGCCTCATTATAGAGATCAATCTTGTTGAAGACAATCCCGGCAGGTATCCGGTAGGCTTCGGCCGAAATAAGGTACCTGTCGATAAATCCCGTCAGGGTTACCGGATAATTGACCGTCACTACCAGAAAAAGCTGATCCACATTGGCCGCGATGATCTGGCTCTCCTTCGAAAGGTTGGACGATTTGCGGATGATGTAGTTTTTTCGGGGCTCGATAGCATAAATCACACCACTCTGTCCGCTGGGCGTCGTCTCATCTTCCTGAATCTCATAGCGGATCCGGTCGCCGACCGACACCGGATTGGTCGTGCGGACACCCTTCATCCGCAACTTTCCCTTGATACGGCAGTCAATGATTTCACTGTCATCATTCCTGACCGTATACCAACTTCCCGTCGACCGTATGACCAATCCTTTTTCCAATTCGTACATATAATTTCTCAAAAGTAGCCAAAAAGCATCAATGTCTAATAATCGGATTCTCATTTACCTGGATAGCCGGATGAAAAAGATTCCCAATGCTTTTATTACATTTGCCCCATCAAATGGATTAATAAATAATAAATGAAGACGAACCGGATTTTAAAAGCAGCCCTGGCCCTGTCGATCGTTGTGATCATGGGATTGTCGTTCTGGGGTTTCAAGACGGATCAGAAGAATTTTGAGATCTCCAAGAACCTCGATATCTTCTACACGCTGTTTCGTGAGCTGAATCTTTTTTACGTGGACGAAATCAAGCCTGAAAAATTGATCACTACGGGCATTAACGATATGCTGGAATCGCTCGATCCATATACCACGTTCATCCCTGAAGAGGAAATGGATGACTTTAAATTTATGACCACCGGCGAGTATGGCGGCATCGGTGCACTGATTAGCAAAAGAGGCGATAACATTGTTGTAGCCGAGCCGTACGAAGGATTTCCTGCGCAGAAAGCTGGATTAAAAGCGGGCGATATTTTCGTGGAGATCGATGGAAAACCTGTCAATAAGTCTACTACAGAGGAAGTCTCTTCCAGGCTAAAAGGTCCGGCCAATAAAAGTCTGAAACTCAAAATACTTAGACCGGATTCCAAAAAACCGTTCGAAATAGAGCTGATCCGTCAGGAGATCAAAATCGATCCTGTTACTTATGCGGGTATGCTGGATGCAAAAACCGGATATATGAGGCTTTCCAGTTTTACGGATGGTTGTGCCGATCGGATCAAAGAATCTTTTCTGGAGCTGCGCGACAGGAAAGGCGCAACATCCATGATCATAGATCTGCGTTCCAATCCAGGAGGATTATTGGGAGAAGCGGTTAAGATGGTCAATCTTTTTGTCAGACACGGAGAAGAGGTCGTCAGTACCAAGGGCAAAGTCGCGCAGTTGGATAAGACCTACCGCGCCACCGAGCAGCCCATTGATTCCGTGATGCCCTTGATCATCCTTGTCAACCGCGGCTCGGCATCTGCTTCCGAAATTGTTTCGGGCGCCTTGCAAGACCTCGACAGGGCTGTTATCCTGGGGAAAAGGACTTTCGGCAAGGGACTGGTTCAGACCACGAGAGACCTTAGTTATAATACAAAACTGAAAGTAACGACCGCCAAATATTACATCCCCAGCGGGAGATGCATTCAGGCGCTCGATTATTCGCACCGCAACAAGGACGGCAGTGTTGGTACGATTCCCGATTCTCTGATTCATGAGTTTGCTACTAAAAAAGGACGGAAAGTTTTCGACGGTGGAGGCATCATTCCGGATGTCAAACTCGATCAGGATACCCTCTGCGATCTGGCTTACAAACTGATTCAGGAGAACATCATTTTTGATTTTGCCACAAAGTATGCTTCCACACATGCATCGATTCCTTCACCAGATAAATTTGTGATAGACGACCAGCTTTTCAACGATTTTCATCAGTTTCTGCTCTCTAAATCCTTTACTTACACCTCAAGGAGTGAGCAGGCACTGAAAAGTCTGATTGAAACTGCCAGAAAAGAGCGTGCTTACGATGAATCGAAGTCTGAGTTTGATGCACTGGCTCAGAAATTAACCAGAAATGTCGATTCCGATCTGAAGAAATTCCGATCTGAAGTCAGTAGTGTGCTGGCAGATGAGATTGTTACGCGTTATTATTATCAGAAGGGTGCCGTGATAGCCTCTTTCCATGACGATGCTGATGTTGCAAAAGCGAAATCAGTTCTCTCCAATCAGGCTGAATATTCTTCCATACTTCAGCCTCCGCCCAAGGCCTCAAAACTTGCAAAATAACAAAATGCCGTCACGATGAATGACGGCATTTTTGTATGGAGAAAAATGGATTCATATAAATGAAATTATTTGAAGAAATGAAATTTATTAGGATATATCAAAGAAAGACTTGCAAATAAAACGACCAGCAGAGCAAGGGCCAAAAAGAAGAGGACGATACCGGTCTTGTATCTCCTGTTGTTTCTGACCAATCTTTGCATCGCAATAATCTTAGTGATTTTATCCACCATCTTCTTGAGTGCCATCTGATCTTTGACGATGTAATCATAAGCCCCGAGTTTCATGGTATTGATGGCCACATCAACGCTGTCCTGTCCGGAAAGAAAGATAAATTCAGTGTGCGGGTGTTTCTTTTTCGTCGCCTTGAGTACCTCTATCCCGTCAATACCTTCGAGCAGGTAATCCTGGATAACGATGTCAGGTTTTAAGTCAATCTTTTTGAGACACTCCTCACCACTCAGGAAACTTTCGACACGATTGAACTTCTTTGAGAGCAGATAATTAACAACCAGTTTGTTATAAACCGGATTATCTTCAACAATAAAAATCAATGGGTCTGTTTGTTTTTGCATAGAAGTCTGGTATTAAAAGTATTAAATACGTAATAGTCAACTTCGAATGTAAATATATTAATTTCTAAAACAATAATTAAGGTTTATTGAGTTTTTTTGAAGTGCCGCGTTGAAGAGGATTATGAATAAAATATTGCTATTTTAGCAGCGACTATGCTAAGTCAACAATTTTAATTTACTATGATATGAAAAATCTAATACTCATGTTCCTGGTTTTGTCATTTGTCGGTTGTAAAACTCAGAAAATTGCACCAAAACCAAAGCCGGTAGCCCAGGAGACGGTTTCTCCGGCAGCAGCTACTTCATCTGCAGCGCAAAAGAACACTAAACCAGTCGCTATTTCTTCCAAAGAAGAACGTTTTACTACCGTTCAGGGAGAAAAGGCAGATTTCGGCGCGAACAAATATTTTGTCATTTTGGGTAGCTTCTCAGTTCTGGAAAACGCGAAACATTTGAAGGAAACCCTGGCAACAGAAGGTTTCCACCCTGTGATACTGATTAACGAGAATGGAATGTACCGGGTTTGTGGAGATAACTTTTCAGAGGAGATTGCTGCCCGCACACGGATTGCCGAAGTGAGGGGAAATTTGCCAAAATATAATGATATCTGGTTGCTAATCAAGAAGCAATAATCAGATCGTCAGGATCTCTTTCTCCTTGGCCAGCAGCATTAAATCAATCTTTTTGGTATAGTTATCAGTGAGATTTTGAATTTCCTCGGCAGCATTTTTCTCATCATCTTCGGAGATCTCCTTGTCCTTCAATAACTTTTTAAGGAAATCGTTTCCGTCTTTACGGGCAGAACGCATACTTACCTTGGCGATTTCAGACTCCTTGTGGGCGTCTTTCACCAGCAAGCGCCTGCGTTCTTCCGTTGGAACCGGAACATTGATACGGATGATCTCACCATTGTTCTCCGGATTGAATCCCAGATTTGAATTGATAATTGCTCGCTCAATAGTGTGAAGCATCTTCTTTTCCCAGGGCTGAATAGCAATGGTTCTGGCATCCGGAGTACTGATACTGGATACCTGGGATATGGGGGTCATTGATCCATAATAATCGACCATCACACCGTCAATCATTCTTGGAGAAGCTTTCCCTGCCCTGATATGGGCCAGTTCGTGATCGAGATGGGCCAATGCGTGGTCCATCCTTTCGGTGGTCTCATCCATTAACATTTGAATTTCCTCGTTCATAAAGCGAATATTTTAAATTAGGGTTGAAAGATTAATCATTGTAAACATAAGTGCCGACCGGTTCGCCGTGAACTACTTTCAGCAGATTGCCTTTTTTATCCATGTTGAAGACAATGACAGGAAGATTATTCTCCTTGCAAAGCGTAGTAGCAGTGAGATCCATGATTCTGAGTCCTTTGGAATAAACTTCTTCGAAGGAAATTTTATCAAATTTAGTCGCATCCGGATATTTTTCGGGATCGGCAGTGTAGACGCCATCCACCCTTGTTCCCTTCAACATGACGTCGGCGCCTACCTCGATGGCGCGCAGAGAAGCAGCGGTGTCAGTCGTAAAAAAGGGATTCCCGGTTCCGGCAGCAAAAATGGCTACTTCGCCTTTCTCCAGTGCCTTGATGGCCAGCTCCTTAGTATAAAATTCCCCGATCGGCTGCATGGCAATGGCGGTAAGCACTCTTGCCCTTATCTGGAGCGCCTCCAGTGCAGAGGCAAGGGCGAGGCTGTTGACGACGGTTGCAAGCATTCCCATCTGATCACCTTTGCATCGGTCAAATCCTTTAGCTGCACCACTCAGTCCCCTGAAGATATTGCCACCGCCGATAACGATGCCGACTTCAATGCCGATAGAAATAATCTCCTTGATTTGGAGGGCATAATCAGTAATAACATCCTGATCTATACCATGTTGCAGTTTTCCAAGAAGAGACTCCCCCGAAAGCTTAAGAACCACCCTGTTATATTTAATCATGACTGGTAAGTTTTGAGCTTGCGCTCTTGTTGGTTTTAATACAAATTTAATTTAAATAATATTGATAACAAACAAAAAAAGCCTCCCAAAAGGAGGCTTAAATATTAGGGGATTACCAAATTAAACGTTTAATGTAAAACGCTTAATTTCAGTTACTTTAAGGTCTTTGTCGATGCTGTCAAGGTATTGACGGATCGTCATCTTGTTGTCTTTGACAAAGTCCTGATTTAATAAAGTATTTTCTTTGAAGAACTTGTTCAGGGCGCCCTGAGCAATCTTGTCGAGCATGTTTTCCGGTTTGCCTTCCAATCGGAATTTTTCTTTGGCAATTTTCAGCTCCTGTTCAACAATTGAAGCAGGAACATCATTGGTGTCGACGGCTACCGGACTCATCGCTGCAATCTGCATGGCCACGTCTTTGCCAACCTGTACATCAACCTCCTTGTTGAAACCAACCAGCGTAGCCAGTTTGTTTCCCGGGTGGATATAAGGAACAACACATACAGCGGCAATGCACTCGTAGAAAGGTAATTCAATCTTTTCACCGATCACACCAGTCTGCTCAATTACTTGTTCGCCAATGCTGCGGCTATCAATAACCAGCGCTTTAACAGCATCCAGGTTACTGCATTTATTGGCAATAGCAGCCTGAATGAAGGTATTGGTAAGGGCCACGAAGTTTTCGTTTTTGGCCACGAAATCTGTTTCGCAATTCAGTGATAGGATGGCGCCGAAAGTTTTGTCGGCAGATACTTTAGCCAGAACAACACCTTCGGAGGATTCTCTGTCGGCACGTTTGCTGGCAATAAGTTTGCCCTTCTCGCGGATAATCTCTATCGCACGGTCAAAATTTCCTTCAGCGTCTGCCAAAGCATGCTTGCAATCCATCATCCCTGCACCAGTTGCTTTGCGCAATTTTACTACATCAGCAGTACTAATTTCCATCTCAGAATAAATATTTGGAATTTTTTGAAATAATTACTTTACGTCTTCGACGATACCCTCTTCTTCTTCAACGACATCGTCATCCTCAAGAATTGCCTCAAGTTCTTCTTCTGGAATTTCCTCTTTATCGTTGGCTTCAATCTCCTCATCGTCTTCAACAATGATCTTAGCAACAGCTTTGCGACCCCTTCTGAGGGTGGAGATTGGTTTCTCATCCGTTTCGTCTTTTTCGCGTTCGACTTTACGATCGGATAACCCGTCTTTAATGGCTTCGCACATGACTCCTATGATCAGATCAATGGACTGAGAGGCGTCGTCGTTGGCAGGGATTACGAAATCGATGCCATTGGGATCGGAGTTGGTATCAACCATACCGAAGATAGGAATGCTCAGGCGCTGTGCCTCGCGAACGGCAATCTTCTCCTTCATCACGTCGACGATGAAAAGAGCTGCAGGCAGACGGGTAAGGTCAACAATTGAACCAAGGATCTTCTCCAGTTTGGCTCTCTGACGGGTGATCTGAAGTTTTTCGCGCTTGGAAAGGTTATCCCAGCTCGAATCTTTGATCATCTTGTCGATGGTAGACATCTTCTTCACTGCCTTGCGGATCGTTGGGAAGTTGGTCAGCATACCCCCGGGCCAACGCTCAACAACATAAGGCATGTTGACTGCAGACACCTTCTCGGCTACGATAATTTTCGCCTGTTTCTTGGTCGCGACGAACATGACCTTACGGCCTGAACGGGCGATTGACTTGAGTGCATCGGCAGCTTCGTCAATTTTTACGATTGTTTTTTGCAGGTCGATGATGTGGATCCCGTTCTTCTCCATGAAGATGTATGGAGCCATACTCGGGTTCCATTTGCGTTTCAGGTGTCCAAAATGAACGCCTGCATCCAGCAACTGCTTAAATTCTGTTCTTGGCATAATTAATTGTTTACTTTCTGTTCAGTCAATCTCCCGGTAGCCCGAAAAAGGAGTCCGGAAAATTTAGATGCTAAACTTGTTTTTAAATATAAAATGTGAAAAAATCTCTTAACGTTTAGAGAATTGGAATCTCTTGCGTGCTTTTGGTTGTCCTGGTTTTTTACGTTCAACCTCACGTGGATCGCGGGTTAAAAATCCTGCCGCTTTCAATTTCGGACGAAATTCAGCATTGATTTTCAACAGTGCGCGTGAAATGCCAAGACGAAGCGCTTCGGCCTGACCTGTCAGACCACCACCATCAAGATTAACTTTGATGTCATACTGACCGGCGACTTCACAAAGATGCAGCGGTTGCTGAACAACATATTGCAGCGTCCCTACCGGGAAGTATTCATTTAATTCTCTCTTGTTGATGGTAATATTTCCTTTGCCGTCTGTAAGATAAACACGGGCAACAGCAGTTTTTCTTCTGCCAAGGGCGTTAATAACTTCCATGGTACTTATCGGATATTGTCAAGGTTAATAACTTTTGGCTGCTGCGCGATGTTATCGTGCTCAGCTCCAATATAAACGTGCAAATTGGTAAACAGCGTGGCGCCAAGGCTATTCTTGGGTAACATTCCTTTTACAGCTTTTTCAACCATGCGTGCCGGATGTTTGGTCAACAGCTCTTCAGCAGTTGTAAAACGCTGGCCGCCTGGATACCCCGTGTGACGGATGTAAACTTTGCCTTTCAGCTTGTTCCCGGTTAATTTAATTTTCTCAGCATTGATAACGATGACATTGTCGCCGCAATCCACGTGAGGAGTATAACCTGGTTTGTGCTTGCCTCTGAGTACCAGAGCAATCTTACTTGACAACCTACCCAGTACTTGGTCGGTGGCATCAACCACGAACCATTCTTTTTGTACCGTTGCTTTGTTAAGCGAAACGGTTTTGTAACTTAAAGTGTCCAATTTTTGTTCAATTTATAAAGTGATACAATCCAATTTTTGTCGGTTCACCTGTCGAATCTTCGCTGTATCAGTTCACCGGCTTCCAATAGCCGATAAAGTTCTGCTAAGGTTGATACCGCTTCCGATCCGTACAACGACAAATTAGGATAAAATCGGGACTGCAAAAGTAGAGTTTTTTTTGGAAACAACAACTGCTGCAAAAAAATAAGTGGTACAATATCAGCTGTTAAAGATGTTTCCCGGCAGGAAATTGTAGTTATAGGTTGCTTTTTCTGAACAATACGGAAAAATTGATCATCAGGCAAAGGGCTGCACTGTTGGAAAGTTTTTGCGTAAAGGGATCGTAATACAGGTCAAAAACAAAGCCAAACCTGCTCTGATCGAATATTTTACGGTCATATAAATAAGAGAGCGTCCATAGTCTGTTCTGGTCGATCGCATAGGGCTGATCCAGTGCGGAATTTTGAAAAAGCGGCATTCCCAGCGGGGTGAAAAAGCGACTTCCTTGCCAATATCCGCCAGATATCTGGCCGTACCCGGAAGTTATTCCTGCCAGAAAGTACACTGCTGTGCCATTTGTGCCAGGCAGCGCTGTCTCACCTTTTGGATAGGTCGACTGCAGCAGGTAACTCTCCGCAAACCACGATTTCAAGAAGGCTCCGTCCAGTTTTTTGCTGAGCTTAAAGCCTTCGCTGATAGCTATATGCGTTATTGCTAATCCGGGATCCGTATCGATTTCCCCTCCTTGGTGAAGGCCGTTGAACGTCACTGGAAGGGTGAGTTTTAATTTATTTGCATCAATCAAAGTCGTTTCTGTGACGACCCCGAAAACAAAACGCTCCTTGAAGGGGTCACCTTTAAATATCATCTTCTGCCAGTCGATCCATAAGTCTGCTGCGATCCTGCTGTTCCTGTACTTTGCCTGAAGACCGGCTTCCGGCTGACCGGCCATAAAATGTTCCTTGTCCATGACAGGCTCAATCAGTCCGTGATTCCGGTCTTCATTCAGACTTCCCATCCTGATGGAAAGATTTTTCTTGGGCTGGTATACTGCTGCAAACCAGGGGAAGGTAATATATTCATCCTGCCCATTGTACTTCAATACTTGCCCGCCGATTTCAAAACGAAATTTTTTATCAGGATAAAAAAGCAACTTTGGACGAATCCAGGCTCCGGTGAGGGTATACCCGTCTACATACTTGCTCTTGTATTCGTTGTTTTTGAAGAAGTTGAGGTTGTCGACAGCAATCAATAAATTACCAGTCTTCTGCGGAGCAAAGGGTTCATCGCTGACAAAAATTCCGGATCCTTCCTGCGAAAAGGCTCCGAAAAAGAGCAGTAGCAGTAAGAGCGTGCCGGTCAGTCTATTGATGAACGACTTTTGCATCGGTACTTTCCTGGTTAAAAAATGATTCATTATTTTCTGACTATATAGCGATCATACAAAAACAGCAGGGCGGCTGCACCAACTCCTATTCCGGTGATTACCATCCAGATAGAGGAAGGGTGATACTTGTCCCACAAAAACTGGGTGAACTGTCCGTTGTTCATTCCCATTTTTTGTGCCGCAGCATAAAAGTAATCATTTTGTGAAAAATGTTCGCTGATGGAGGGTATGCCAAAATTCCGGGAGACAGCCTCGTGCTGTGCAAGCGACACCTTGTCAGATACCGATTGGTATAGGTTTCCCGAAACAAACCCGGCAAAAAGCGAACCGAAGGCGACCGGAATAAAAGAGCATCCCATGTAGAGTGCCGTTTTATTCGGAGGGGCTATCCGGCCGATATACTCGGTAATTTTTGGTGAGCTAGACATTTCACCGAACGAAAATATCAACAGGAATAATAGCATAAGCAATCCGCTTTGGGTCGAGAAACAAAGTCCCATGGCAATGGAAGCGATCAGGATGCCGATGGTCATTGCCTTGAGCGGTTTGAAGCGCATGGCTATGGAGGATACAATTAGCTGGAAAATAATAATGAAGCCTGCATCTGCGTTGACCATCAGTTCAGCAGGAATGGTACCTTCGGCGGTTCCCATTTTGCCGGCAAGCCAGGGCCACCAGGTATGAAGAAAATTGTAAACGTCCTGTGTATTCCCCCATTGATCAATAAAAACCGGAAGGGAAAGAAAAAGCTGATAATACATGGTCCAGAAACCGGCAATGATCATCAGAAACAGGAAAAACCGCCAGTCTGAAAGCGCCTCAAAAATATTGCTGAATAGCTGTTTAAATTCCTTTGCAAGACTCAGGGTTTTGTTCGCGGTTTTATCACCGGTAGGTTCTTTAAACAGGAATATCAGCAGTATGAAGTTAAAAGCGATGACAGCCGCGGAGGCGTAAAAAACGTAATCCCACGAATATTTCCGGAAGAAACTGGTGACGAATGGCCCGACAAAGGCGCCGATGTTCACCATCATGTAGAAGATGCCAAACCCGATAGAAGAGGTTTCCCGGTCGGTGGTTTTGGCTATCGTAGCCGAGATAATGGGTTTAAAAAGAGCCGCGCCGATGGCCAGAAAAAGGTACAAGATGAAGACGGAGGAATAAGTATGGAACATCGGCATCATCAAAAATGCCAGTGTATAAAGGGTGTAGGCGATGAAAAGCGTTTTCCGGTAGCCGATCCGGTCTGCGATGGCGCCGGTAATCAAAGGTAAAAAATAGAGGATGGCGGTACCGATTCCCATCATCAGGCCCTTCTGCGTCTGACTGAAACCAAGTCCGCCCTGGTCGGTGGAACCTGTCAGGTAAAGGGCAAAAAGCATGTAAAACCCGTAAAAAGCCCAGCGCTCAAACAGCTCCATGGCGTTGGCAAACCAGAAGTTGGAAGGAAATTTCTTAAATACGGTTATTGGTGTCATTTAATCTTCCTTATTGATTAGGTCAAATGTAAAAATTTTTGGCTGTTACAAATCGCTCCCTTTGCGATCTCCGAACCTGAATTTAAAATTCTTGTTAATAACTTATCTTTGCAGACTCATTGAGAGCGAAAATGGAAAGACAACATAAACCCGAATGGCTGAAGATTAAACTTCCCACCGGGACCAATTACAGTCAGGTAAAGAAAATTGTGGAGGGACACCATCTTCATACCATCTGTGCGAGTGGAAGATGTCCGAATATGGGTGAATGCTGGGGTGCCGGCACTGCCACCTTCATGATCCTGGGGGAAATCTGTACCAGATCCTGTAAATTCTGTGCTACCTTTTCGGGGAAGCCGCTGGCGCCGGATGCTGAGGAACCCGCTAAAGTTGCAGAATCCGTTAGATTGATGGGGTTGAAGCATGTAGTAATTACCTCGGTCGACCGTGATGACCTGGCCGACGGAGGTGCCGCACACTGGGCCACCACCATCCGGGAGATCAGGAGGGTCAATCCTAATACCACACTTGAGGTCCTGATACCTGATTTTGATGGTCGTCCGGAGCTGATCGCACTGATCGCCTCTGAAAAACCGGATATCATTTCTCACAACCTGGAAACTGTTGAGCGACTGACGCCAAACGTCAGGAGCAGGGCCAAATATCGTACGAGCCTCAAAGTGGTTGGAATAATCGGATCGCTAGGGGTGGTTTCCAAGTCCGGTATCATGGTCGGTCTGGGAGAAACTGCCGCAGAGGTGCTGCAGTGCATGGATGATCTGAGGGCGGAGGGTTGTGAGATCCTGACCATCGGCCAATACCTTCAGCCAACCAAAAAACACCTCGAAGTGGCAGAATACCTGCATCCCGATCAGTTTGAAGTCTTCAGGAAAGAGGGATTGGCCCGCGGGTTCAGGATGGTTGAGAGTGCACCACTGGTTCGTTCGTCCTACCATGCAGAAAAATATATCACTGAAAAGGATCCTACATGAAGACCATACAATATATAGATCTCGGATGTTGCGAGTATGGTGAAACCTGGCAGAAGCAGGAATTACTGATGCAGGAGATCATTTCGATGAAGATTAATAATCAGAATCTGCCGGTCGGCGATAGATCAAAGACCCCCGGCTACCTGATTTTCGTTGAGCATCCGCCGGTTTATACGTTGGGGAAAAGCGGGGAAATGCACAATCTGCTGATTAATTCAGCACAACTTGCTGAGAAAAAGGTCGGTTTCTACAAGACCAACCGTGGTGGCGACATTACTTTTCACGGTCCCGGGCAACTGGTTGTCTATCCCATCCTGGACCTCGAAAATTTCGGCATTGGACTGAGACAATATATATATAGTATAGAGGCGACCATTATTCATGCCCTTTCGCAGTTTGGATTAACCGTTTCGCGCGACGAAAAGGCTACCGGTGTTTGGTTTGATGCAGGATTGCCAGCAGCCAGAAAAATTTGTGCCATTGGGGTTAAGAGTTCCCGGCATGTGACTATGCACGGTTTTGCGCTGAATGTCAACACCGATCTGGACTATTTTCGCTACATCCATCCCTGCGGCCTGGTCGACAAAGGCGTGACATCCATGGAAAAGGAGCTTGGTGAATCGCAGGATTTGGAACAGGTTAAGAAAGTGGTTTTATCAAGTTTTCTCTCCGTTTTCGACGCCTCCTTGCCTCTTTAACTACCGTGAAATCGTTCCTGGCAGTGGTTATTTAACCAAATTTCAACATTATATTTATGCATACCGCTGTAATACAGTATTATACAACCCTCAATTTCTATTGAAAATTATTTTCCCTAAGGTATTGCGGGGTTAAAAAAGTCTCTATCTTTGCACCCACGTTAAAGATGAGCCATTGGTAGCGATACGAAGGGCAGCTTGGACGAAGTTCACAGCAAGGAAGCGATAATTTTTCTCAAAAA
>DATCHD010000115.1:0-12290 GCA_036508555.1 Prolixibacteraceae bacterium | reverse complement strand
ATGAAATAAATGAAACCTATCTTATTAATAAATTCTCTCCCGAAGAGGAGAAATTGAAACTTCGACCAACAGACAATAACGACAGAGCACTAAAGTACTTATTAAGAAGTGATGAAACAGAAGAGTATTCCGACTTCTCAAAACTAATTGACAACTTTAATTATTTCAAAGGACGAATTACGGAAGAAAATTACCAAACCGTTTTAAAGGGCTTATCAAAATTAATGTTTGTAGAAGTTTCTCTTGACAGAGAAAAAGACGATCCGCAAAGAATATTTGAAAGCCTTAACTCAACGGGCTTAGAGTTATCACAAGCTGATTTGATTCGCAATTATATTTTGATGGGACTTATCCGCAGAGATCAAAACAAAATATATCAAAATTATTGGGAAATTATTGAAAAATTAGCAAAAGACGAAACCCTTAATGTTAGTAGAGTTTCAGATTTTATTCGTGATTATCTGACACTTGAAAATAAAAATATTCCGAACAAGGGGAAAGTATATATAGAATTTAAAGCAAAATATCCGACAACTACACTCGAAGAATTAGAAGTAAATCTTTCGAGAATAAAATCATTAGTAAAACATTACAACAAGCTCATAAATCCTAAAAATGAAGGAGATAAGGATATTCGTTTACAATTAGAATACATTAACAGACTTGAAATTAATGTAGCCTACCCATTTATAATGAAAGTTTATGACGACTATTCTAATTCTATTATTGACAAAGCCATATTTTTAAAAATTTTAGAACTGGTTCAATCATTTACTTGGAGACGGTTTATTCTTGGTTTGGGAACAAATTCCCTAAATAAAATATTTATGAGCCTTTACGATAAGGTTGACCAAACTAATTATTTTTATTCAATACAAAAATCACTTTTACAAAGAACAGGAGTTCAGCGTTTTCCAAGAAATGCAGAAGTGATTGAAGCATTGAAAGTAAAAGACGTTTACAACATAAAATCGAAGAACAGAACATATTTGCTTGAAAGATTAGAAAATTTTGACAACAGAGAGTCTGTAATTATCGACGGAAATCAAGACATAACAATAGAGCATATATTCCCTCAAAATCCAGATCCGAAATGGAAAATTGAATTGGGAAATGACGAATTCAATTTCATAAAAGAGTATTATATAAATACAATTGGCAATCTGACTCTTTCTGGCAATAATGGGAAATTGGGTAACAAATCATTTATTGACAAGCGAGATTTGGAAGGTGCAGGCTATAAAGATAGCCGACTTTGGCTCAATAAGTATTTATCAATACTTAACAAATGGGATAAATCAGAAATCGAAAGGCGTTATGAACTTATTTCCGAAAGAGTTTTAAAAATTTGGGGAATTCCAATTATCACAATTGAAGACAAATCAGATGCGAATGAGGTAAATATTTTTGATGCTGAGGATCCCAAATTTAAAAGATTAGAATATGCTGTTTTCTTCGACCAAAAAATCCAAGTTACACAAGTAGCAAAGCTATATGTTGAAATATTTCGTCAGCTATTTGAATTGCAACCTGAGACATTTTTCACCACTGAACTTGGAGCAAAAATTGGTTTGACAAAACATCCAACTGAAGGAAATCCAAGACAAGCAATTGCTTTAAACGACACATATTTCATTGAAGGAAACATTGACAATATTGGAAAGTTTGACAAAATTAAAATCGCGCTGACAATTTTTGATTTTGAGGACGAATTAATGATAAAATATGCTGAGGAAATAACAACGAACGCCTAATTCTTTATCAGGATTTAATAGAATCAAACTTCTAAGTGGGACAAATTGTCCTCACAAGAAAGATGGATATGGACAACCAATCGGAAATATTGTTTTATACAGCCGATGATGGCAAAACAAAACTTCAGGTTAGGCTTGAGGATGATACTGTTTGGTTGAGTCAAAAACAGATTTCTGAGTTGTTTGACAAAAGCAGGGTAACGATAACAGAACATATCGGAAACGTTTTTACGGAGGGTGAATTGGAGGAGAATTCAGTATGTCGGAATTTCCGACATACCACTCAACATGGCGCAATTCAAGGAAAAACGCATTAAGTTTGTAATATGTCCGATTTGAATAAAATATACCTGTATCGAATGACACATATTGAGAATATACCTCATATTTTTCAGTATGGTATTACCCATGTCGATTCACCAAATGCCAACGCAGCATACATTCCAATTGGAGACAGTAGCTTAATCTCCAGACGCAATGATTTTTAAGTTATGATACACTATAAAAGTGCTAATTTATTGGAAAGCGAAGCCGAAGCTTTAGTTAACACCGTAAACACGGTAGGTGTAATGGGGAAAGGTATCGCACTGCAATTTAAAAGTCAATTCCCAAATAATTTCAAGCTTTATGCCAATGCTTGCAAAACCAATGAAATAAGTGTAGGAAAATTATTTGTTACCGAAGAAAATTCATTATTAGGTGGTCGAAAAATTATCATCAATTTTCCCACTAAGACAGACTGGAAGAAACCTTCAGAATATAGTTACATCGAAAGTGGCTTGATCGATTTAGTTAGAATCATAAAAGAGAAAAACATTAAATCCGTTGCAATTCCGCCACTTGGTGCGGGCAATGGCGGATTAGAATGGAATAAAGTAAAAGCCTTAATGGAAAGCTATTTGTCAACTTCCAATTGTGATATTTTCATCTATCAACCCAATGCTATTATTCAGGAAGCACTGAAAAAGGAAAGGGTAAAACTCACTCCGGCAAGAGCGATGCTATTGTCTGTATTATTTGATTTAGTAAGAAACGGCGAATTTGTCTCTGAATTCTCAGCCGAAAAAATTGCTTATTTTTTGCAACGATTTGGAGCCAAAGAAACCTTTAAATTAGAGTTTCATCCCGACTTTTATGGTCCCTATTCCGGGAAAGTAAAGCATGTGTTGTATTATTTGAATGGAAGCTATATAACGGGATATAGTTCGAAAGACAAAAAACCATTTGAAGAATTAGGCTTGATGTTGGATGCCGAAAAGGAAGTAAACGACTATTTGGATTCGAAAGAAAACAAACAGAATAAAGCAATTGTGCTGAAAACGAAATCGTTTTTAACGGGATTTTATGCCGATTTTGGACTGGAGTTACTCTCGACAATTGACTTTATTATTGTAGATAAGAAAACTAATTCAGTCGATGAGATCACCAAACATCTTGAAAACTGGAGCAAAAGAAAGAAAACAATGTTTACCAATCCCAAGTTTATTTCTATTGCGGTTCAAAACATTGAAAAACATTTAGCTTAACCAGAATCAAAAATCACATTTCTGATTTCGACAAGGCCGTAAAGGAATTAGAAAAAAAGACTAAAAAGGATGAGTGAATTTGATCTTTTATCGACAGTTGAGCAGGGTGGGTGTTCGGCTAAGCTTTCGCCGGTTCAGCTGGGGGAGATACTGGCTAAATTGCCTAAGGTGGAGCATCCTAACCTGATGGTTGGCATCGATACCCACGATGATGCCGGGGTTTACAAACTGAATGAAGAGACTGCACTAATCTATACCACGGATTTCTTCCCGCCCGTTTGCAGCGATGGTTATGAGTTCGGACAGATCGCGGCAGCGAACGCTTTGAGCGATGTTTATGCCATGGGAGGCACTCCGTTGCTGGTACTGAATCTGATGATGTTCCCTGCTTCCCGGATTCCCCTGGAAGTTTTTAGCGCTATCCTGCAGGGAGGCCATGATAAAGTGGTTGAGGCCGGGGCGCTTGTGCTTGGTGGACATACAATTGAGGATTATCCGCCAAAATTTGGATTGGCAGTTGTCGGGACCGTTCATCCGGGAAGGCTGATAACCAATGCCGGAGTAAAGGCCGGGGATCTGTTGATCCTGACTAAACCGCTTGGATCGGGGATCATTTTAGCCGGACAGAGAAGTGGTATGACGGAGGAAGCTACTGTCCGGAAAGCCCTGGAATATATGAAGTTGCTCAATAAGAGTGGTGGTGAGGTGATGCAACAATTCAACCTAAAAGGAGCCACCGATATAACCGGATTCGGGCTACTGGGTCATGCCATGCGCATGGCGGACGCCAGTGGTGTGACAATCCGTATTGACTCTCGAATGTTGCCTCATTTCCAGGAGGCCTTGGCATTGCTTGAAGAAGGGTGCATTCCGGGCGCTGCCTTCAGAAATCTGGAGTTTGTCAAAGCGCACACCAACTTTGGTTCTGCTTTGAATTATGAACGCAAAATGCTGTGCTGCGACGCTCAGACCTCGGGTGGGTTGCTGATGGCCGTTCCGGCTGAAAAGGCTCAGGAAATACTGAAACAATTAAAAACAAAGGCAGGCTTGCCCGAGTCGGCAATCATCGGTGAAGCGGTTCCAAGGAGCAGGAGGAGCCTTTATTTGGATTAATGTTGGCGGAATACTGGATTGGTCCAGATTGCAAATCTGGACCAGCGTTTTGTTAAGTGCCTATTGACGGAATGACGATAGTCGACGCTGAATCAAGTCCGGAATGACGATAGTGCGGGTAAAAATTATTTTTTCTTTTTGCGTAGCAGGAAGCCGGCACCGGCAGCTAACACAATTGCAGCAACATAATAGATCACTTTGGATCCGCCTTTGGCTGAATCTTCCTCTTCAGCAGCCTGATAGAAAACGGGTTTGGCGGCCTTGTCGGCATTCACAGTGTCTTTGTCACCTTTGGGTGTAGTCTGGGCCAGTGCAAGGCTGGCGACGTTCAGTAGCATGAAGGCTGCCAGCGTCAAACGAATAATGTTCTTTTTCATGATCAACGATTTTACTTATTTAATTGTCTTTGCTAATTCATCATATTTTCGGGCCACTTCCGGATCGGTAGACCTGTAACTATCCGCCAATCCTATAATTGCCTCTTTAAAACTTGGCGACATGGTTAAACAGGTTTTCAAAAGTTCGCGAGCCTTTTTTACCTCCTCCTGACTTACCAGGATTCTTGCCAGTGCCGGATATGCGTCAAAATATTTCCGGTTTACCCGGATAACCGTCTGATACAACTCCGCTGCCCTGGTGAAATCCCCTTTTTCTGCATAAATATTGGCCTGAAACATCAGGATTCGATCATTTTCCGGATTGATTTCCAACCCCTTCTTCAGCAGGATAAGTGCTTTCTCCGGATCACCCATCTCGTAACAGACCGAGGCAAAATTAAAAAAGATTAGTTCATCCTGACAATCTTTTTTCACCACTTCCTCAAAATATTTTATGGCTTCCTCATTTTGACCCTTATTATATGCCTGATATCCAAGTAAATCAGCCTTGTTTTCTCTTTTCAGAACCGCACAAATCGGAACTCCTTCCGCCTCAATGATTTTTATGGAATTTTTGGGTGGCCAGACTTTGTTATTGAGCAAAACAGGCGGTATGTAGCTGTTGGCGACGATGTAATAGTCCCAGTCCTGCTGGCTTCTCTCGTTGTAAGGAAAATATTTGGCAGTCAAATTTTTCTCTTTTCTGAAAAACCAATCTGCCGGGAAGTTGGTGCCGATTTTCAGGGTGTCGCCCGGATGGTTCTGTTTCAGGTATCCGATCAGCCATTCCGATCCCTGACGCATGGAGTGATAGTAATAATCTGTCTCGTAATTTCCGTATGCGCCTTTCAGTCCGCCGGTTAACTGATTGTAATAGAGGTAATAATAGGGATGATTCCTTACCAGGAAGCTGACAGGATGGAATGCAAGTACCAAGAGAAACAGGATAACCACTAGCTGGACAAGCCTTGCCTTGAAGCGTAAAATAAGTTGCCATAACCCAATCGAGGCCAGTACGACCATCCCAGGATAGATGAATAGAAAATGTCTCCAGGAGCCGTAGAGGTTAGACTTTTCATAGATTACAAAAGCGATGGGAAAGAGAATGGTTAGGATCAGCATGGCATATTTCAGAAAATCTTTCTTCGGGGCTTTCCTGGTAAGGGCAAAAAAACAGATGATGCCGACCCAAACCAGCAGCGGGATGGTGATGAGCATCAGTTTTGGAAGGTAATACCAGGGCATGAAATCCGACCATTCGTGACTGCCTTCGAAGACCTGCCGAATGGTTGTGGGGAATTGCGACATCACTTTGAAGGACTCCCACAACCCGGAGACAGGATTTTGCAGTGCGTACGGCCAGGGCAGGATGCCGAACAGCCAGGAGAGCAGGATGATCAGGATGATGGATATCAGTTTAGGCCGGAGGCGGCCCAAGCTGATTTTGGATGTTTCATGGTAATGAGCTGCTTCCAAGACCATTACAAAAAGTAGGAGGTAACAGATAAGTAGGAGTCCACCTGGCCGGATACTGATGCCAAAGGCGAAAGAGAGGATCAGCGGGAGAAGATCCTGCCATTTTTGTCTTTCGGAAAAGAGCCACCTGAGCAGGAAAAAAGTGCCGGCGATGTAAGCCAGTGCGAAGGGAATGTCCTTCAGGTTGTTCTGCGCGTGCCCCAGAAAGGTGGGGGAGACGGCAAACAGCAGCAGCGTAATGATGCCCGCTCCGTACCCGGAAAGCCAAATTGCCAATAGTGCGGCTATTAATATAGCTACCCAGGCGGCGAGGCTGTTCATGATGTGACGGAAGGTGTAAATATCATCGATACTGAACCAACGAATCAGGATAGTCGTCAGGTTATCAAACGATTGACCGTAATATTTAAGATGTGTTGTTGGTGTATCCAGAGCGCTCTGGTCTTTCCCGAAGGAGGCAAAATAGTTGTAAACTTTGACGGATTGATTGTAATGAACCTCCTCATCGCCCGAAATACCTGCATCTTTGGCCCCATGTAACAGAATCAGAAGTAAGAAGAGGGCTGCAACCGCAAAGATTGATCTGGCGAGCTTGCCATCAGGAATTTGGCTGATCTTCATGGATTTTTCGGATAAAATAGATCGGCCGGTTCTGTGATTCTTTGTAGATGCGGAAGACGTATTCTCCAACGATCCCGAGGAAAATCAGCTGGATGGAACCGAAAAAATACAGGCTCAACAGGGTGGATGACCATCCGATGATAGCCAGGCCAAGGATTTTATCGACTAAAACGTAGATACCTGCCAGCATAAAGACGAAGGTTCCGATGGTTCCGAGAATCAGGCATAGCCGGATGGGAAACCTGGAGAAGGAGAAGATGGCGTCGCTGGCCAGGGCAAAGAGTTTGGATAGGGACATCTTCGGATCGCCCTGGAAGCGGTCGTCGCGGACATACTCAACGGTACCCTGGTTGAACCCGATAAATGAGCGTAAACCCGGCATATACCTGACTTTTTCTTTCATGGAAAGGAGTGCCTGCAGCGCTTCGCGTGTCATCATGGAAAAGTTGCCGACATTCTCCATGTATTCGAGTCCGGCGATATTTTTAAAAATCAGGTGGAAGAGAACCGTATAAAAAGTACGTTGGCCGTGTCCTTTTCGTCCGGTTCTTTTCCCACTGATGATGTCGAAACCCTCTTCGCTGATTTTTCGGTACATCTCTGCCAGCAGTTCGGGCGGGTCCTGGAGGTCGCCATCCATCATGGCAATTATATCTCCTTTGGAGACCTCGAGTCCGGCCGTAAAAGCGGCCTGGTGGCCGAAATTTTTAGAGAGGGAGATGATCTTGATTTTTTTGTTGGATAGCCGGTGCTTTAAAAGTTTCTCTACGGTCTGGTCGGTACTGCCGTCATCAACGAAAAGCAACTCATAATCGTCCGAAATAGATGCTAATGAGGCAACAACCCTGTAAACCAGGTCGTCGATCAGTTGCTCTTCGTTGTATACGGGTATTACCAGACTGAACATAAAGCGGAAAATTTAAAGCACAATTTTTCGTGGTCCCTTCATTCTTTCTAATGTGAAGGAGGCGTTTTCCTTCAGATCCTCGTTCTTCAGCAGTTCCTGAACGGCAGGAACACAATAATTTGAACCCATCCAGGCGAGTTCTCTCAGGATCAGTTTTTTTCCTTCGACGGTAGCATCCTTATCCTGCAAAACTTTGACCATCTTTTTTTCAATATCCAGCAAAGCAGCAGGATTCGCACTGACTTTGCGGATTTTTGCCTGAAGATTGACAAAATAACGGGTGCTTTTATCGATGGCGTAGGTGGAGATTTTTTCCAGATCTTCAGAAAGGGTAAGGGTAGTTTCCTTATAATCGGGTCTCAGAACTGAACCGTCGATATTTGGGAAATCCAATGGTATTGCCTGGGTAACTTTTCCGGAGGCTGCCCATTCGGCGCCGCGCTGAAAGGTCACAATAAAGCCGACACATTCGGTGGCAGGGTGGGTAGCATCTTTCCCGACATGGCCCAAGGCGGTGTGGAAAATCCTGCCTTTGCCGTATTGGAGGGTCATCAGCATGGGTTCGTCCCTTCCGGCCCCCCTTTTGGCCGTATCCGAGAAAGCGGTAGCCAGAATCTCCATGTTTTTTGCAGGACCGCGCAGGGTACCGTACAGCTCATCTTTACCGTGAATCCAGGAAGTTGGAAGCCCTTTCATAATAGGATGGTCAATAATTCTGGTTCTCACAACGTATTCATGCTGAGGTCCGTGTGAGCCTGTTGGACCGGTGGATACCGAATCGACAACCAATTTGTTTCTCTTATAATAGACATAAGGACCATCTTTTGCAGAGCGGTTGTTCCAACCACCCAGACCGATGATCTCATTGTATTCTTTCCAATCGGCGAAAGAATTATCCGCTTCGTGATAAATGACCACTCCTCCGCCGTTTTTTACGAAATCTAAAAATGCAGCTTTGGTTTTTGCAGACCACGATTCGCCATTGTAATCCACTACCACGACGTTGTATTTCTTGAAATCGGGCTGAAAGGCCGACATATCGCCACCTTTGGCGGGTGTTTTAGCTACATCAACCGTGAATAGATTGGTTTGGACCAGCAACTCTTTCAGGATTGGGAAAGAGCCCTCCCAGTAGTGATTGCTCTGACCGGTTACGATCAAAGCCTTGTAATTCGCAGCTTGAATCTGAACTGCCGAAAAGAAGAGAAACCCTGCCAGCAGCAGGAGAACGGTATAAATTTTTTTCATTTTTTGCGGATTAAATAGTTGGAAATTGCCAAGGTTGACGATAAGGACGATCAAGCAGGCGGGCTGCCATCGGGTTTCCGATGATCTCTTCCTTTTTAGGGTCCCACTTGATTTTTTGACCTGTTTGCATGGCGATTTCGCCCAGCAGCGCTACCGAGATTGCCCTGTAAGCTCCTTCTATCGGAGCGATGGTCTTTTCTCCAGAGCGAACGCAGTCGACGAAATTTTGCCAGTGGTTGTTGCTTTTGATCAGATGGATTTCATTCGCACCAATCACTTCCTGCAATATCTTCGGATCGGAAGAAGTCAGGACATTACCCCGGTCGACATGGATCCATCCTTTGTCTCCATACCAGGTGGTCCCTGATCCGAATTTGAGGCGGGATTCATTGGCAACTCTCATTTTGATGCCATTGGCATAGGTGCACATAAAGTCGTATTCGACGGGTACGTTGAAGATGCCTTCTCTTGGATAGACCCCTTCGCCCACAATTTCAACCGGACCGGTGTGCTCTAATCCAGCACCCCAGTTAGCAATATCGATGTGATGGCCGGCCCAGTCGGTTAGCTGTCCGCCGGAATAATCAAGGATCCAGCGCCAGTCCCAATGGCTGACTCCGCGGTAGGCAACTTTTGGAGCAGGACCTAACCACATCTCCCAGTTTAGTTGTTTCGGAACTTCCTGGATCGGTGGTGTCCCGATTCCTTTGCTTCCATTGGGAAGCCCTACTTCGACCAAATTGATTTTTCCAACCCGGCCATTGATGGCCAGCTCAGCTCCCCTGTGAAAGTTGGCATTCGATCTTTGCCAGCTGCCTGTTTGCCAGGTGATCTTATTTTTCTGAACGGCTTTTACGATCATTTGTCCGTCGCGGATGGTTCGGCAGATGGGTTTCTCACCGTATACATTCAGCTTTTTCTCCACGGCGGCTGTGTAAATGATTCCGTGCCAATGGTCGGGAAGCGCGATGGAGACGGCGTCCAGTTTCTCTTTGTCAAGAAATTCACGGAAATCACCGTAAGTGCGGCATCCATTGTCGGCATAAGCCTTATTTGCCAGCTCTTTCGCCAGCTGTAAGTTGTTGGTATCCACGTCGCAGACGGCAACAAACTGTACTTCTTTGTTCAGTTTGAGGAAGTCACGCATGTTGCTTTTACCCTGTGAACCGGTGCCGATTTGCCCCATGACGAGCCGGTTGCTGGGGGCTAATCTGCCGCCCATCCCCAAAGCTGTGGAGGGGATGATCTGTGGGAGGATGAGGGCACCGACAGATGTGACAGCTGAATTTTTTAAAAAAGATCTTCTGTTTGTCATAATTAATTTTTTAAAAAGTTTTAAGTTCGTAATATCTCCCTCGTTTCAAACGAGGGAGAGCGAGGGTTTCAAACGAGGGAGAGCGAGGCAGGGGGAGAGCGAGGTCCCTGAGCGCAGTCGAAGGGCCAACGCTTATATATTAGGCGGTGTGCCGGGGATGGGAACTTCGAATTTCATGTCGACCGGACCGAATTTGATCTCTTTTGGACCGAGTTGCATGTCTGATTTCATTATCTCCTCCCAGGTAACCAGCTGACCGGTGTATGCTGCTGTCCGGCCCATGATGGCGGTCAATGTGGAGAGTGCGGTCTGTTCGGCCTGGTTCACATATTCGCCTTTGCGAATGGCGTGCACCAGGTGCATGTGTTCCTGTACGTAGGCTGGTATTTTGAGCTGGCTCATCGCGTTGCCGTTTTCATCTTTCGGGTATTCGAACTGCCATTTTACGTTTCCATTAAGATCCCAGATGGTGTTGACACAATTGGTGTAACCCTCGGTGCCCATCACCAGTTCGCCGGTCCGGTTGGCGCAGCTGTCAATCTCGCGGCAGTAGCTGTGCGAGCTGACCCCGTTGCCATAGTCAAAATCGATGTTGAAAAAGTCGTACTGGTCGCCGGTGACTCGGCGGTGGCGACCGCCATTGCCGATGGCGCTGATGGGCGTCTTACCCATGAACCAGTTGATGACGTCGATATTGTGGATGTGGGTATCCAGGATGTGGTCTCCGCAGAGCCAGCAGAAATTGTTCCAATTGCGTACCATGTAGGTCATGTCGTCCCAATCTGCTTCGCGGGTACGGAACCAGACGTGGTCCTGGTTCCAGAATGCTTTGGCGGAGGTGAGACGTCCGATGGCGCCGCCTTTTACCCGTTTGTAGGTTTCGATGTAATCTTCCTGGTGGCGGCGCTGCGTACCCGTGACGACGCATAGACCCAATGCTTCAGCCTTCTTCGCGGTAGCAATGAGGGAACGGATTCCGACGGGGTCGACGGCAACAGGTTTTTCCATGAAGACGTGTTTCTTGTTTTGGATGGCTTCCAGAAAATGTTCCGGACGGAATCGGGGCGGAGTAGCCAGCAAGACCACATCCAGCTCTTCGATGGCCATCATTTTTTTGTAACCGTCGAAGCCGGTGAAACAATTTTTTTCCGGAATCTCCAGTTTGAAGGATTTGAATCGTTCACGGATGGCATCGATCTTGTCCTGGAAGACATCGCAAACTGCGATGATCTCCAGATCCGGACCCGCACTGATGAAGTTGATCGCTGCACCGGTGCCACGGTTTCCGGCACCAACCAGTCCAGCCTTCAGCTTCCTGCCTTTCGGAGCGCCTTTAAGGATTGGTGGAAGCCCGAGGGAAGCGTTGGTTGCCTCTTTTCCGCAGGAGGCTAAGAGGGCGCCCGCCCCGATGACCGTCGCACCGGCCAGCACCCCGGCGCCTAAAAATTTTCTTCTGTCAATATTTTTCTTTTCCATGAAACATAATTTTCAACTATTGTTGTGTTAAACATCCAATGTCATGCTGAACTTGATTCTGCATCCCACTCATAATCAGGGGATTCCGAATCAAGTTCGGAATGACGTTCCGCTATTAGGCACTTAACACAACACTATTGTACTTCACTTACTACTCTGAATCCCACATCATTACTATCGGAGTACCACCAGACACTCTTTGGCATTTGTGGATCCGTCATCAGCCACGCCTTGTTTTTCGTGAAATCCCTGGCCGCGCTGCGAACGTCTTTGGCATCACTCTTGAATGATCCTCCGCGGATCACATGTTCCTGTCCGCTGTCCGGACCAGCCGGATTGTTCAACACATCTCCTGAAGCAGTTTTGTAGGCAGTAGGAGCATAGTAATCTGAGCAGAATTCTGCCACATTACCCAGCATATTTTTCAATCCGAACGGATTAGCCTTCACCGATCCGGGTTCACGAGTCTTAAACTGA
>DATCHD010000114.1:0-37751 GCA_036508555.1 Prolixibacteraceae bacterium | reverse complement strand
CACGGTTTTCCCCCGAAAACAGAGCAAGGTCTGCAGGTAAGCACCCCCTCAGGAGGCTGAATATGATATTCTTCGGGTTGTCCGGTGGCCGAAAAGCCGAAAGCAGGATGCGTGCCTCCCCAGATGGAAACAGTTCTGACGCCCGAAAGTGCAGCAAGATGCATGTTGGATGAATCCATGGCAATCATCAGATCAAGCATCCTGATCATCGCGATTTCCTCCGATAGGGTAAATTTACCTGCCACCAGATGGATATTATCGCTGTGTTTTTCAAGCTGTTTAAGCAATCTGAGCTCTTTCTCCCCTCCGCCAAAGAGAAAAAACACCACCTTATGGTTCTGATTGATCAGCGTAATCAACTCTTTGAAATTTTCGAGTCCCCACACTTTCGGTGCCGTATTGGCGAAAGGGGAAAGCCCGATTTTGAGGGTTTCTTTGTCCGGAATTTTCCCCAGAAAATAACTCCTGGCACTTTGGAAAGCCTCTGTGGAGTAGTCGATATAAGGCGCTTTCCCGAGGATTGCAGTAATTCCTGCCCGCTTAAAGGTTTCGAGGTATCGTTGTATTGAATGTTGTAAAACGGTGATTTTTTTTGTCCGGATCATCCGATTTTTCTCCTTTTTCCCTTTGTCAATGGAGAAAACAGGCGTTCCTGATAACTTGAAAAACCCGGAAACTATGACTGTGCGCAGTACCGAATGTACGTCGATGATTTTTTCGAATGGACCGGCCTTGTCAAGGTCCTTGTAGAGACGGTAAAGTCCTTTCAGACCCTTGTGTTTGCCCGTCAGATCAGGAAAATAGAGTTTTAACCGGGGAATTCCAAAGAAGAACGGCGCAAAGAAAGGTCTGGTTACCAGCGTGATCTGTAAGCCGGGATTGTCCTCAATGACATGTCGGATCACCGGAACAGTAAGCGCCACGTCGCCCATGGCGGAAAGTCGGAAGACAAGAATCTTTTTCATTGATAATCCTCGTAACTCTTCTCTTCGAACAACTTGGATCCTGTCATTTCATTGATCTTCCGTTTAACAATGGAACGATCATCGTTGAGAAAGTAAATAGATCGGGCCGTCTGAACAAAATCATCGGTAAAATCCCTGGCTCTTTCCAAATCGCGGATATGGTCTTCAATCTCCCAAAGTTTTGAATTTAGGTCATACAACTGACAATAAAGCGGGTGAGACTTCTCCATAATGGTGCTCATTGCTTCGTTGACAACCAAATATTCGTTTTTGATATTGGTCAACTTAGCTTCGTCCTTGATTTTGGAAAGCTTGATTTCAATGATAGTGAGTTTATCAGCAATTTCGCCGTTGGAAACTTCAATCTTCATGATCAGAATTTTGGGCAAAAGTAGCAATTAAATCTTTTCCAAAGCTGCTACTGGACGCGGAATACATCACGTGCAGAACCCTGGGCGGTGGGCATAATGAGGAGATCATCTATATTTACATGGGGCGGACGGGTAATCAGAAACAGGATGGTTTCGGCTACATCAACAGGCGAAAGTGGTGTGAATCCCTGATAAACACTCTTGGCACGTGCATCGTCACCCTTGAACCGTACGTTGGCAAATTCGGTGTCAACCATGCCTGGAGCCACCGCTCCGACCCGAATGCCAAAGGGTAGCAGCTCGATCCGCATGGCATGCGTGATGGCCTGAACGGCGTGCTTGGTACCGCAATAAACGCCACCCATCGGGTAGGCTTCTTTGCCGGCAAGAGAGGATATATTGATGATGTGCCCCTTCTTTCTTGCTTTCATCCAAGGAGTTACAGTTCTGGATATATAAAGCAATCCTTTGACATTGGTGTCAATCATCCTTTCCCAGTCATCTATTTCTCCATTGTCGACCGTATCCAGACCCACTGCCAGACCCGCATTGTTAATCAGCACATCAACAGCTTTCCAGTTTTCCGGAAGCGTATCGAGGGACGTTTGGACCTGCTCCAGCTGCCTGACATCGAAACACAGGAGCAGACATTTTACCTTGTATTTAGAGGATAGTTCACGCTCGAGCTCCGCCAAACGCTTATTCCTTCTTCCAGTCAGGATAAGATCGAAACCATTGGCTGCCAGCAGGTGAGAAGTTGCAGCTCCAATTCCTGAAGTTGCGCCGGTGATGAGTGCAATTTTCGACATTTTATTTCCGTTTTTATGGAAGCTAAAAGTAGGAAAAAAGGATTTAATTCACCTAACGGATTGAAATTTTTGAATCATTTTTCTATTGTTGAATCAATTATCTTTGTCAAAAAACACAAAAGCCATGAGTGAGAACAGTTTGAAGCCCTTTACCATTGATCAAGTCCCTGAACCGGAAGATTTACAGAGTGTTATTTATTCGATGCTCGCGATACCCCACCTTTCGCCGGTAAATATTTTCAATGAGTTTGCCGCTCCTGATCTTGACCCGTCGCAGTTAAGTACTGACATTAATGACGATTCAGGTATCTTTCAACTGGATGATGACTCACAGTTTTACTCACTGACCATCTATGCCGATCATCGCCGGCTCGCCATCGATCCGTTTGCAGCCGCCCAGATTCTGGTTGCCAAAGCGGTTAGAAGGCTTATCAGCTATGGTGCGGAACCCGTTTCCATCAGTAGCTTTATGAACCATGTGGAGTTTGCCAATCCGATTGCGCAGGAGATGGTAATGGCTGCCAGACTTGGTCTCGATTCTGCTGCGAAGAGTTTTAACCTCAAATTCTCTCAAAGAAAATTGCATTACGATTATTCCGGCGATCAGGGTTTTGTTCCTCCTGCGCTGATTATCAGCCTCTTTGGGAAATTGAAAAGCAGAGACAAGCTCCTGTTGCCGAAATTCAGAAAAAAAGGGGATAACTTGCTGTTGGTCGGTCGTTCACATAATGATATCAACGCCTCTGAATACCTCGATTTTTACCATGAAGTGAAGGATTGGCCGCTTATGAAATTCAGTCTGTCGACGGAAAGCCGCCTCACAGAAGTGATGAAAGATGTGATAAAAAATGATCTCGTCATTTCTTGTAGCCCAGTCGGCATTGGCGGGCTCTTTTTCACGCTGCTGCGGAATGCCCTGCCCAACGACCTTGGCTTCGACATTACCACCGACGCCGAAATCAGGAGTGACGCCTTCCTGTTCGGAGAGTCGATGGGCAGATTCGTGGTAACGGTTTCGAAAGAGAAGGAAGACGAGTTTGTCGACTATCTCTTCGACCGCAAAATTCCCGTGATGACCCTGGGGCATGTTACCAAGGGTGAAATCAGAATCGACGACCAGTCTATGGGTTTTGTCGACAAGGGTATGGTGAATGAAATATTAGACGATCTGGATGAGTGAAGTGATACCCTACCGGGATTCCACCGCCGGTAAGAAGGAGCAGGTAGCCACCATGTTCGACAATATCGCCCCGAAGTATGATTTCCTGAATCATACGCTTTCGTTCGGAATAGACAAAATGTGGCGGCGAAAGGCTATTCAACTGATCGCGGGCAGCGCACCTGAAAAAATCCTCGATGTGGCCACCGGAACCGGTGATTTTGCCATCGCCGGACTGAAGACCGGGGCGAAAAAGATTTACGGGATCGATATTTCCAAGGAAATGGTGGCCATCGGACAGGAAAAGATCCGGCGCATGGGACTGCAAAAAAAGATTTCCCTGACCACTGGAGACTCTGAGGCCATTCAGTTTCCGGATTTTACCTTTGATGCTGCGACGGTGGCCTTCGGTGTCAGGAATTTTGAAAATCTGGGCCGCGGACTGGACGAATTGTTCAGGGTACTGAAAAAGGGCGGAACTCTTTGTATACTTGAATTTTCCAATCCGCGTCAACCCATTGTCCGGTTCGGCTACAAACTGTATTCAAAATATTTGATGCCATGGGTCGGGAGACTGATTTCGGGCGACCACTCCGCTTATACTTATCTGCCCGAATCAGTCGCAGAATTTCCCGATGGAGAAAAATTCATTACTTTTATGAGAAATTCCGGATTCATACAGATCCGTGAATTCCGTTGTACTTTTGGTATCGCGACCATTTATATTGGCAAAAAGAACTAGTAGAATACCATTGCGGAGGAATTGATTCTAATGAGATTGGACTGGAAATGAGAAGAAGGACCATCATAATATTTACAGGGTTATTGCTCTTGATTTCAGGAGTAATGAATCCTTTGCTTGCTCAGTTGATAAAGGATGAAAACATCTCCCGTTTCGACGACAGGGTACTTCATTTTGGCTTTTATTTGGGAGCCAATACGATGGGTTATCGATTTACGCATTACAGCAGTGTTTTGCGGAATCCCGTGTTAGTCACCAATGTAAATTTATCCAATACTGCCAAAACATATTACAATGGAGAGTACTCTTACAGGGCCGTCATTTCGGATATCAAGCCGGGATTTTCGGTTGGAGGTGTCATTAACCTGCGCATGAACAATGTGATAGATTTCCGGTTTACTCCGGGCATGGAATTGGGCAGCAGGCAATTAGTGTTCTCGGAAAATATCACTCAAATCATGACGGTTCCTCCCAGTACGGGCCTTTATGACGGATCAACCCTTGACCGTTATTTGACTTTACCATCAGCATATATAGATTTTCCGGTAGGGTTCAGGTACAAGGGGAACAGATTCGGGAACCTTAGGCCCTATATTTATGGTGGAGGAGCCTTCAAATGGGACCTTGAGAACAAGCGGGTTTCTGAGAGCGTGGTTCACTTGAAGAGGGACGGATATTATGCAGAGGTAGCCTTCGGACTGGATTCCTACTTCCCGTTTTTCAGGTTTACCAGTGAATTTAAGTTCTCCTACGGACTGAACAACATCATACGCCATGACAATGAAATGAGCTCCGGAAATAATTCATTGCCTTACTTCGGATACATCTTCGAGAAACTCAATTCCAACGTTTTTACGCTGCTGTTCTTTTTTGAATAGCCTATTCCCATTCTAATTTGAAGAAAGAAATCAATATAGCTGTTTCCCCTGTCGAGGCGGGTGAACGGGACAAACTTAAAAGTATTGTTTCAGGCAATTTAAAGGTTGAAGAAGGGCGTATCACAGATATGGTCATTGTTCGCCGATCGATAGACGCCAGAAATTCCCGGATCAAAATTAACCTTTCGCTGGAGGTTTACCTGGATGAGCAACCCGAAAAAATCGCTAAACCTCATTTCAATTATCCCTTCGTAGGCCAGAAAAAGCCTGTAGTTATCGTGGGCGCCGGACCTGCCGGATTATTCGCAGCCCTCCACCTGATCGAACTTGGGTTCAAACCCATTATACTTGAACGCGGGAAAATGGTGAGCGAACGCAAAAAGGATATTGCCGCCATCCATGGTGAACATGTGGTAAATCCTGATTCAAATTACGGTTTTGGCGAGGGCGGAGCAGGTACTTTTTCGGACGGCAAGCTTTATACCCGTTCCAAAAAGCGGGGAGACGTCAGAAAAGTCCTGGAAGTACTCAATTTCCACGGAGCTCAGGATGAGATACTTATCGAGGCGCATCCGCACATTGGAACCAATATTTTACCCAAAGTCATCGGATCCATCAGGGAGACAATCGAGAGATCAGGCGGAGAATATCACTTTAATTCAAGAGTAACAGACCTGATTCTCGAGAACGACATGATCAGAGGAGTTGTGCTTCAAAACGGCGATAAGATTGAAGGGGTGGCTGTTGTTCTGGCTACCGGACATTCTGCCAGGGACATTTACTATCTGTTGCAGCAGAAGAAAATTGAACTGGAGGCCAAGGCATTCGCGCTTGGTGTCCGCATCGAGCATCCTCAGGAACTGATCGACACCATCCAATACCACGGAACCAGTCGGGGTAATTACCTGCCACCCGCCACCTACACCATGGTGGAACAGGTGGGAGATCGCGGTGTTTACTCGTTCTGCATGTGTCCGGGAGGAGTGGTTGTGCCAGCTGCCACCGCACCGGGCGAGCTGGTAGTCAACGGAATGTCTCCTTCACAACGTGGAGGAAAATTTGCCAACTCCGGAATGGTAACGGAGATCAGGGTCGAAGATATCCCCAAGGAGTTTCATGAGTTTGGTCTGTTTGCCGGACTCGAGTTTCAGCAGGCTGTTGAGAGAAGTTGTTTCCGGGCAGCCGGAGAGAGTCAGCTGGCGCCGGCGCAAAGGCTGGCCGATTTTGTTCAAAACAGGCGCTCTTCTTCTTTACCTGAAACTTCCTACCGTCCTGGAATTACGCCCTCTAACATGGGCGACTGGCTGCCTGATTTCGTGACTTCACGGTTACGGGAGGGATTGACAAAGATGGGTCAGAAGAGCAGGGGATATCTTACCAACGAAGCCATCGTACTCGGTGTAGAAAGCCGGACTTCTTCACCCTTGCGTATTCCGAGATCGGATGAAACCCTCGAGCAACTTCAGATCAAAGGGCTTTTCCCATGCGGAGAAGGCGCAGGTTACGCCGGTGGGATTGTTTCCTCAGCCGTTGATGGTGAAAGGGTCGCAGAAATGATTGGCCAGCTGTATAAATGAAACGGTGAGATTGGACTTGGTGGACGGTCTGGAAATGATCAGAAAATTTCAAAAATAATTTGACAATTTATACCTAATTAGATACATTTGTGAAATATAATTATTCTGATGGCGAAGATTGATGCTTTTGACGGAATTATATGAGAAAGTTAAGAATCCCAAGAATATTAAAAATCAACTGGATAAAAGAACTTGCAAAATTCAATGAATTACAAACGACTATGATTATTACTAACTAAACGACATTGAATCCAACTACTAAAATTTATATAAATAATGAAAGACTTATCGAGACGAACGTTTTTAAAATCAACTTCAGTTCTGGCAGCCGGAACATTGATCGTTCCAAACCTGCTTAGTTGCAAAGCCAATAACAAATTAAACATTGCCATCATTGGTGCTGGTGGACGTGGCCAGGATAACTGGAGTTCCTTATTTAGAAAAAATGAACAGGGAAAGAAAGTGATCAATGAAAATATTGTTGCCATTTGCGATGTGGATACGAATCGCGCTGCAAATGCCTTCAAAACATTTCCAAATGCTAAGCGATATAAAGATTTCAGGGTGATGTTCGATGAAATGGCCAATCAGATTGATGCTGTCATTGTTGCAACTCCTGATCATACACACTTTGCTGCAACGATGGCCGCCATGCAGTTGGGAAAACACGTTTATTGTGAAAAGCCACTGGCTCACAATATCTGGCAGTTGCGTACTATGAAGAAAGCAGCCAAACACTACGGAATCGTTTCTCAGATGGGAAACCAGGGGCATACCACCAACGGAATCAGGCTGATTAAAGAATGGTATGATGCCGGGGTGCTTGGGCAGGTGAAAGAAGTACATGCATGGTTTGGCCCGTTTGATTTTGAACCGGGTGGCTACTGGACAAAACCGGACAGTTACCCTCCGGCAGCTCAACCTGTGCCAGCCAATCTTGACTGGGATTTATGGCAGGGACCGGTAGCTGAACGCCCATACAACAGTGTTTATGTACCTAAATCGTGGCGCGGATTTTATGACTACGGAAATGGATTGCTAGGCGACTGGGCCTGCCACACCATTGATGCTCCCTTCTGGGCGCTTGAACTGGGAATGCCCCTGTCTGCTGAAGGAATTGTACCAAATCCGATTCCTGATCACAGTTTTATACCCGACGAATCTGTTGTAAAATTCCAGTTTGGTTCCCGTGGAGAAAAAGCTCCGGTTACCTTATCATGGCACGAAGGTGGATCTAAACCCGAAATCAGGCCAGAATGGGGAATTGATAAGTTGCCTGGTACGGGCATGGTGATGATTGGAGACAAGAAAACATTAATTACCGGAGGAAGGCCAAATGACCCAAAGTTGCTTGTTTCGAATGAAGAAATGAAAGAATTTCTGGCACATGCTCCGGCAAAAACAATTCCAAGAGTGGGAGAGGAACAGCCACAGCAGGAATGGATAGATGCCATTAAAAACAAGACGCTTCCAGGTTCGAATTTCGACTATGCAGCAGAACTTTCAGAAATGATTCTTGTAGGCGTTTTGGCTCAGCGGTTTACAACTCATTTGGACTATGATGCTCAAAATATGAAAGTCACCAACCGGCCGGATTTGGATATTTACATTAAAACTCCCGATCGCAAAGGATGGTCTTTTGGCGAAAATCTAAGTTAGAAAAATGAAACGATCATGAGAAAATCTTTCTCAAAAAACAAAGCTTAACGGGTTTGCTAATTTCGATAAATTGCAATTGATTTATTCAACTCTTCTGCGGAATTCAGCGCATACAATCGCCGCAGATACTGCAACATTTAACGACTCAAGTTCACGGTTCCCTGCCTGATAAGCCGGGATAGAGATTTTTTTGGTCAGGAACCGGTTAAGATCCGAAGAGATACCTTTTCCCTCACTTCCCATGACAATAAGTGCATGTGAAGTGAGTTCTGTTTGGTACAGATTTTCCCCATCCATATAAGTCCCGTAAATAGCAATATTCTGTCCGACAGCCTCCATCAGCAACTTAGTTAAATCCAGATAATGCACCCTCACGCGGGCAATGGCCCCCATTGTCGATTGAATGCATTTCGGATTATAGTTGTCGACGCAATTTTCGGAACAGAATATCTGTCCGATGCCAAACCAATCAGCAAGCCTGATGATGGTGCCCAGATTTCCGGGATCCTGCAGGCCATCAAGAACCAGGTTAAGCCCGTCAAAAGAGGGCGGTTCAACTTCCTGGTAAGTTGGAATCTCAAACAATGCCAGTATGGAAGAGGGGTTTTTGAACGCTGAAATGCGTTCCATATCCTTGTCTGAGAGCTGAACAGCATTAAAAGGGAGCAGTTTCAAGTCACAGGCAGACAATCCATCAGCAGTCAAAAAAATCTCTTTAGGTATCAGTGATGTCTTCAACAGATCGAAAACCAATTTCGATCCCTCTGCTACAAACAGCCCGGTCTGGTCGCGGTTCTTTTTGTGAGCAAGCGAGCGGATCAGTTCAATATTTTGTTTTGAAATCATCAGTCTGCATTCGGTTTATGTCCCAAAAATAATCCATTTTTAATTAGCCGGGTTGATTATCTTTGTTTTAGTTTTTACGAAAATAATATTGAAGCTTTTTCTCTCAAATAGGTGCGTCGTTGCTGGAATCCTCCTGCTTTCTTTGCTGGTGACGGGTTGTCAGACGAATAAATATATACCTGACAAAGAATATCTACTTTCGAAAATCGACATTCATATCGATAAGAAAAGTATCGATAAAAGTGAGCTTAGAAGTTATCTGAAGCAAAAACCAAACACCAGAATATTTGGATTCTGGAGGTTTCACCTCGGACTCTACAACCTGTCCCTTAAAAAGAATGAAAATGCCTGGCTAAAGAGAATCGGCGAGGCCCCGGTGATCTAT
Source organism: Prolixibacteraceae bacterium (assembly GCA_036508555.1). GTDB lineage: Bacteria > Bacteroidota > Bacteroidia > Bacteroidales > Prolixibacteraceae > CAINVV01. The sequence continues at coordinate 28,360 of DATCHD010000114.1, read as the reverse complement.
GACCCCTATCTGACGCTTAAAACGAAAGAGGAATTCAGCCGATTTTTGCAAAATAAGGGTTATTATAATGCTGTGATTAAGGACAGTACAGTCTTGAAATCGAATGGTAAGGCGGAGGTTAGTTTTGATATTATCACCAACCAGCCTTATATAATCCGGACTTACCAGCCAATTGTCAGGGATGACTCCCTAAGACGTTTGCTGGAAAAACCCGATAAAGAAAGTCTGATAAAGCCCAATTCACTGTTTGATTCAGACCTGCTCGGGAGCGAGAGTCAGCGGTTACTGCGAAAAATACAGAACGAAGGATACTTCAAATCCACCAAAAACATATTTTATTTTGAGGCAGACACGACGGGTATGGATCATAATGTGGATGTCAGGCTGATAGTAGAAAAGGAGAACATTGCGGATTCAATCAACGAAACAGACAGGAAGAACCACGAAAAATACACCTTTCGTAATTTCTATTACCTGAATGAGAAAGAAGCACCGGGATCATTGTTTGTCAACAATGGAAAATTGGATGAAGCAAGAATAGATACCGTCAGAATAGGCAACCATTTTTTTATATACAAGGGCCGAAAGCGACTGAGACCTGATCTGATGATGAATGCCAATCATCTGGATGATAGAGGGTTTTATAGTGTTGATCTTGTTGACAGGACCTACAATGAATTTTTTGCCTTGAGGCTTTTTAAGCTGATTAATATTCGTTTTGCTGAGTCGGGCGAGAAGGATGCCTTAGGAAATCCGACGCTCGATTGTTTCATACAGCTGACACCCAGTTTGAGCCAATCTTACAGTGCAAGTATAGAAGGGACCAATTCATTGGGGAATTTTGGAGTAGCCGGCAATCTGGGTTACCAGCATAAGAACCTGTTCAGGGGAGGAGAAATTCTGGATGTTCAGTTTTTGGCCGGAACGCAGAAACAGAGTTATGGCCCAGTTGATTCCATTAAGACGTTTCATTCGAGTGAAAGTGGAATCGACGCAAAGATTACGGTCCCCAAGTTTATTGCACCTGCTTTGAATGCGAATTTTTTCAGGTTTTCAACGCCGCAGACTTTTTTTAATGTCTCCTACAATTATCAAAAAACGCCTGATTATACGCGCACCATTGCCCGTTCAGCTTTTGGTTATCAGTGGAAATCTTCAAATTTCACCACCCACAGAATAAATCTTATAGATATCAATCTGGTAAAAATGTATGCCTTGCAGGAGAGTTTCCTTAGCAGCATCGAGAACCTTTACATTAAGAGTTCTTACGTTGATCACTCCATTACCTCTCTAAATTATTCCTATACCTACAGTACCCAGACGCAGAAGAAATCTGATTATATGGTGGTCAAGTCGAACATCGAAACAGCTGGTAATGTACTCTATGTAATCGGAAAGGCTTTCAGCATGCCTAAATACGGAGACCAGAGCGGAACTCTCAACCAATATCATTTTCTGAATACACCCTTTGCCCAGTATTTCAAGTTCGACCTGGAATTCAGGAAGGGATGGATGGACGGGAAATACAATGGATTTGCTGTCAGGGCTTATGGTGGGGCAGCCTTTGCTTTTGGAAATTCAGATCAGATCCCATTTGAAAGGAAATTTTTTACGGGTGGCGCAAATGGTATCAGGGCATGGCCGATCCGTACACTGGGACCTGGCACCTACAAATCAAAGCCGACCGAATTTCCGAACCAATCGGGTGACATCAGGTTGGAGGCCAATGCAGAATATCGTTTCAGGCTTTTATGGCAGCTGGAAGGTGCCGTTTTTTTTGACATGGGAAACATCTGGTCCATGGTTGATAACCGTCCCGGAACGGAATTTCAGTTTGGGAGATTCTACAAGGATATCGCGCTCTGTTCAGGTTTAGGCTTGCGTTACGACTTTACCTATGTCATTCTCCGGCTAGATCTTGGACTAAAAATGCATGATCCTTCCCTAACGGAGGGTCAGCGATGGATTTCTCCTGGCGATTATCTCCACAAAGGGAATCGAAACGTTGTCTTTGCGATTGGTTACCCATTCTGACACTTCCACGCAATTCTTCTTTAACCTCAAAATAGTTTAACTTGTGTCTGAGAAGATGATCAGACATGAGTTTAAAACAATTTCGGGAAATTTTCATTTTTACTTCCAAGGAGCGCAATGGCTTGCTGATACTGGTTTTCATCCTGTTTCTGATGGTATGCGGGAATTATTTTTTACCGTATATGATTCCGAAAAAGGAGTATGATACCAGCGGATGGGAAAAGGAAGTGACAAAATATAACCATACTGAACCAGTTATCACCTCTCCAAAAGCTGAAATTTCCGCGCCAGCTGCTGACAGTTTTTCGGGTAAGTTCGATCCCAATGATGCCGAACTTAAAGTGCTTTTGCAGATTGGCATACCACCCAAAATTGCAGCCAATTGGATAAAATATCTTCAAAAGGGAGGAAAGTTTTATAAGAAGGAGGAGGTAATGAAATTGTATGGCATGAATGCTGAAAGCTATGACAAAGTGAGAGACCATCTGATTGTTCCCGATAAAAATCCTGCTGAAAAAGAAAATGCCGGCGCAGGTAAATGGCCGGAAAAATCATTTGCAGGATACGCCGGGAAAGATTCATCATGGAGAAATAGTCCCAGGGAGAAGAAGAAAATCATTAAAGTGGACATCAATTTAGCAGATTCGGCACAGTTGGAGGCCCTCCCGGGGATCGGTCCTGCACTTGCTTCGAGGATAATAAAGTACAGAAAGTTGCTCGGTGGATATTGCCAGGTAACGCAGTTGAAAGAAATTTACGGCATGAACGAGGACTGGTGGGGGAGAATTGCTCCATGGGTTTTTTCCGGTACCACCGAGCTGAATAAACTTGAAATTAATTATTTATCCTTGACCGAGATGGGCAGGCATCCCTACATAGGCTTCAGAACGGCGAAAAAAATCATCAAAAGAAGAGATACTGCGGGAAAATTTCACGCTACTGATGAGCTGGTATCCTTGTTTTCGAGTGATTCGCTTCAGCGTGTCCTTCCTTATCTGACAGTTGGCATCGGCGAAGAGTAATTTTTTATGCTTTTTTAGAAAATAATAATTAAACCTTGCATGTATCAATGAATATTTCTAAATTTGCGACCCGAAAAGACAATGAACAAAAACAAAAAATTTATTTATGATTGTTATTCCAATTAAAGACGGCGAGAACATTGAAAGAGCACTGAAACGTTTCAAAAGAAAATTTGAAAAAACTGGTGCAGTGAAAGAACTCCGTGGCCGTCAAGCCTTTGAAAAACCTTCTATCACTCGTCGTACTGAGGTAAAGAAGGCAATTTACATTGAGCAATTGCAGCGTTCTGAAGATAATTGAGAATTTATCGCATGAGATTGTAAATTGAAGGAGAAAATTTAGTATATTCCTTCCGATTTCAATTTTTGTTTGGATGCAACATCTCGAACAGTTTCTTGGTTTTTTAAGATATGAAAAGCGGTATTCCGAACACACGGTGACTGCTTACGAAAATGACCTCGACCAATTCATACAATTCGGTAATGAAATGGTCGAGGGTTTTTGCTTTGTAGAGGCAGACCATCATCTGATACGTCAATGGATCATCTCCTTAATGGATCGGGGGTTGAAAGTGGTGAGTGTAAGGAGGAAGATTTCGACTTTACGTTCATTATATAAATTTTTGCTACGAGAGGGTTTGATGAAGAAGAATCCTGTCGATTTGGTGATGACGCCAAGAACTGGTAAAAAGCTTCCTCAGTTTGTCCAGGAAGAGGAGATGAACAGGCTGCTTGATACCTCTTTTTTTGGAGCCGATTTTACCGGGTTGAGGGATAAGGCAGTCTTGTCGCTGTTTTATGGTACAGGAATGCGTCTGGCAGAGCTGAAGGGAATAAGAATGGCAGATTTGCATGCCTTGGAAGGAGTGGTAAAAGTCATTGGAAAAAGGAACAAAGAGCGCTTGATTCCGTATCCATTAGAAATAGGAGAAGATCTGACCAGGTATATTAATATAAGGAATGATTTATTTGGAGATTCGAACAGTTATTTATTTCTGACAGAAAAGGGAGTGCAAGTATATGATAAGCTCCTGTATCGGATCGTCAGAAAATATCTGAGCTTGGTTACCACCATGGAAAAACGCAGTCCCCACGTTCTGAGACACAGTTATGCTACCCATCTTCTGAACAGGGGTGCAGAACTTAATGCGATAAAGGAGCTATTGGGTCATGCCAGTTTGGCGGCAACACAGATTTATACACATACATCTTTCGAAAAATTAAAAAAAATATACAACCAAGCTCATCCAAGAGCGTAAAATAGAGGAGGAACGATTATGGACGTAAAAGTACAGACTGTTCATTTTAAGGCCGATCAAAAACTGATTGACTTTTGTGAAAAACGATTAAACAAGCTGGATCAGTTCTTTGACAGTGTAATTGGAGCTGAAGTAATGCTTAAGCTGGAGAAGGATGAAGATCGGGAGAATAAGGTTAGCGAAATCAAGCTTTCTGTTCCTGCCAATGATCCGTTGTTTGCCAAAAAGCAGGCAAAATCTTTCGAAGAAGCAATAGATCTGACGGTGGATGCATTAAAAAAACAGATGGAAAAATACAAAACCAAAACCATTAACAAATAATTTAAAAAAAAGTCAGTCTATTTGAGTATAAGAAAAAAAAATAGTTTAAATTTGCAAACCATTTTTGAAGACTAAAAATCATTAGCCTTCCAAGCTGAGAGTCGCGGGTTTGAGTCCCGTCTCCCGCTCTGGTCTGCTTGAATGTTCTTAGTGAGAAACCACTAAGAGTGGAACGGTTGTGAGTGTAAGGCTCGCAACCTGTTGGCTTAAAATGAGATTGATGAACTGAAATATATAACTAGAAATTAAAAATTATTTATTATGGCAAAAGCACATTATGACAGATCGAAACCCCATGTAAACATTGGTACTATCGGTCACGTTGACCACGGTAAGACTACTCTTACGGCCGCTATCACCATGGTATTGGCAAAAAAGGGTTTTTGTGAAATCAAAACATTCGATTCTATTGACAATGCTCCTGAGGAAAAAGAACGTGGTATTACCATTAATACTGCTCATGTTGAGTATTCAACTGCGAATCGTCACTATGCTCACGTTGACTGTCCTGGTCACGCTGACTACGTTAAAAACATGGTTACTGGTGCTGCCCAGATGGACGGTGCTATCATTGTCGTCGCAGCAACTGACGGTCCGATGCCTCAAACCCGCGAGCACATCCTGCTTGCACGCCAGGTAAACGTTCCCCGTTTGGTTGTTTTCATGAACAAAGTTGACATGGTTGACGATCCTGAGATCCTCGAACTCGTTGAGATGGAAATCCGCGATCTTCTTTCATTCTACGAATTTGACGGTGACAATACTCCTGTTATCATGGGCTCTGCTCTTGGTGCAATGAATGGTGAGCCACAGTGGGAAGAAAAAGTAATGGAACTGATGGATGCTGTTGATACCTGGATTCCGATTCCTCCACGTGACGTTGACAAACCATTCCTGATGCCGGTTGAAGACGTATTCTCAATCACCGGTCGTGGTACTGTTGCTACCGGTCGTATCGAAATGGGCAAGATCCATACAGGCGACGAGATCGAACTGATCGGACTTGGTGCAGAGAACCGCAAAACCATTTGTACTGGTGTTGAGATGTTCCGTAAGATTTTGGATGACGGACAAGCAGGTGACAACGTTGGTTTGTTGCTTCGTGGTGTTGACAAGAAAGAGATCAAGCGTGGTATGATTCTTGCTAAAACAGGTTCAATCACTCCTCACACTACTTTCAAGGCAGAAGTTTATATCCTGAAGAAAGAAGAAGGTGGTCGTCACACTCCATTCCACAATAAATACCGTCCTCAGTTCTACATTCGTACATTGGATATCACAGGTGAAATCAACCTTCCGGAAGGAACCGAGATGATTCTTCCAGGTGACAACGTTACCATTACGGTCGAACTGATTTATCCTGTTGCATTGAACCTTGGACTTCGTTTCGCTATCCGCGAAGGCGGTCGTACCGTTGGAGCAGGCCAGGTAACTGAGATCCTGAAATAAGCAGAAGTATAGATCTTCAAAATAAAGAGTCCCGGACTTTCACCGGGGCTCTTACAACGGATAGCTTGCCGGAAGCAAACGTAAGTTCGACTCTTACAATCCGTCTAAATATGTTCAAATTTGACGAGAATGAAATTGACAAATTATTTCACTGAATCCTACACCGAGCTTGTTCAGAAGGTCTCTTGGCCTAGCTGGAGTGAGTTACGTGGTAGTGCAATAGTTGTATTAGTTGCTTCCCTTATAATCGCACTGTTGATCTTCGGAATTGACGTTTCTTTCAGAAGTGTCATGAAGGTTGTATACAGTTTTTTCTATTAATTTTTTCCTGAAGAGACCCACATGAGCGAAAGTCAACACAAATGGTATGTTCTTAGAGCCATCGGAGGTAAAGAGAAGAAGGTAAAAGAGTATATCGAGAATGAGAAAGCCAACGGCGGTCTTCAGGATTATGTTTCTCAGGTCTTAATTCCCACTGAAAAAGTTTTTCAGATTCGTAATGGAAAGAAAATTGCAAAAGAGCGCAATTTTTTCCCCGGTTACGTATTGATTGAAGCCTCATTGGCGGGAGAAACTTCACACAAGCTCAGAAACATTCCCAATGTAATCGGTTTTCTTGGAGATACCAAGGGCGGTGATCCTGTCCCGATGCGTCTCGCAGAAGTGAACCGGATACTCGGCAAGGTCGACGAGCTACAAGAAAGCGGCGAAGATTTCGACGTTCCTTTCTTTGTTGGAGAGACCGTAAAAGTTACCGACGGACCATTCAACGGATTCAACGGGACCATTGAGGAAATCAATGCGGAACGTAAGAAGCTGAAAGTAATGGTTAAAATTTTCGGTCGTAAAACCCCCTTGGAGCTTAGCTTTATGCAAGTGGAAAAGGAGTAAAGTAAATTTTTTATAAAACGTTATGGCTAAAGAAATTGCTGGATTTATCAAGTTACAGATCAAGGGTGGTGCAGCAAATCCTTCACCTCCTGTAGGTCCTGCATTAGGATCGAAGGGCGTGAACATCATGCAGTTCTGTAAAGCATTCAATGCCAGGACCCAGGAACAGGCCGGTAAGGTATTGCCGGTTGTTATCACAGTTTTTGCTGATAAGTCTTTCGACTTTGTGGTAAAAACTCCACCGGTTGCCATTCAGTTACTAGATGCAATAAAGGTCAAATCAGGATCTGCAGAGCCTCATGTAAAGAAGGTTGGTACGGTTACCTGGGATCAGGTGAGAGAGATTGCAGAGATTAAAATGCCAGACCTTAATTGCTTTTCGGTTGAAGCAGGTATGCGCATGGTTGCAGGTACTGCAAGAAGTATGGGGATAACCGTAACAGGGCAATCACCTTTTATTAACTAATTAAAGTTAAGGTTAAATGGCAAAAGTTACCAAGAATAAGAAAGCTGCATTGGAGAAACTCGAAGCCGGTAAAATCTATGAACTTCGCGAAGCTGCAAACATGGTAAAGGAAATCACTTTTACGAAATTTGATGCTTCCGTTGATATAGATGTCCGCTTGGGAGTCGACCCTCGAAAAGCTAATCAGATGGTTCGTGGTGTAGTAACTTTGCCCCATGGAACAGGAAAAGACGTACGTGTTTTGGCTTTGGTGACTCCCGACAAGGAGGCTGAAGCAACCGAAGCAGGTGCTGATTTCGTAGGTCTTGATACTTACATCGACAAAATCAAAGGTGGTTGGACAGATGTGGATGTCATCATTACGATGCCTCCTGTGATGGGAAAAGTTGGTGCGTTGGGTCGTATCTTGGGTCCTCGGGGCCTGATGCCTAACCCAAAGAGCGGAACAGTTACCATGGAAGTAGGAAAAGCCATCAAAGAAGTCAAGATGGGTAAAATCGATTTCAAGGTTGACAAGTTCGGTATCGTTCACACTTCCGTCGGAAAAGTTTCTTTCGATCCTACCAAGATTGTAGAAAATGCAAAGGAATTTGTTCACACGATTCAGAAATTAAAACCATCAGCTGCAAAAGGTACATACATCAAAAGTATATACCTGTCCAGCACAATGAGTCCCGGCATTCAGGTAGAGCCTAAATCCTGCCTGGAAAGTTAAAAAGTTGCAATGAAAAGATCAGATAAATTAGAGGTTATTGAACAATTGACCAATGAGATCAATTCATACAGCCATTTTTACATTGCCGATATTTCAGGGCTGAACGCTGAGGTTACAAGTAATCTGAGAAGATTGTGTGACAAACGTGAAGTAAAACTGGTTGTAGTTAAGAATACACTATTCCGTAAAGCTTTGGAAAATTCCACAAAGGACTCTTCCGAACTCTACGACGTACTTAAAGACAGTACATCTGTGCTGTTCTCCAATACCGGAAATGTTCCTGCCAAACTGATTAAAGAGTTTAGCAAGAAAAACAAAAAACCGGTTTTCAAAGCTGCATTTGTTGAAGAATGCGCTTATATTGGAGAAAGTCAGCTGGAAGTCCTGATTGATATCAAATCAAAAGAAGAACTTATCGGTGGCATTATATCCTTGTTGCAATCGCCAATCAAAAATGTTGTATCTGCTCTTCAATCAGGAGGTCAGATCCTATCAGGCGTGCTAAAAACATTGGAACAACGCAGCGCGTAAGAAAAATTTCAAGTAAAGAAAAACAATCCATTAATATTTAAAATCTCAAGTAGTATGGCAGATCTTAAAAAACTTGCAGAACAATTGGTTAACCTGACTGTCAAAGAAGTTAACGAACTTGCAGGTATCCTCAAATCAGAATACGGAATTGAACCAGCAGCAGCAGCCGTAGCCGTTGGAGCAGCTCCGGCAGCAGCCGAAGCTGCCGAACCGGTGGAGAAAAGCGAATTTGATGTAATCCTCAAATTTGGCGGCCAATCCAAACTTGCTGTTGTAAAATTGGTAAAAGACCTCGTAGGTGTTGGTTTGAAAGAAGCAAAAGATTTGGTCGACGGTGCTCCAAAAGCGATCAAAGAAAAAGTTTCAAAAGAAGAAGCAGAATCACTGAAAGCTCAGCTTGAAGAAGCCGGTGCTGAAGTTGAAATCAGATAGGAATTGACCTGTCCTGGTAGGTTATAGCGGTTTAGAATCCCCACAAGGGGTTCTAAACCCTTTTATGTTTTTATTTTGTTTCTTAATTTGGTAGCTAATGCCCTCAATGAATATACAGCAAAGGATTAGTTTTGCGTCCACCAGAAACCGATTTGAATATCCGGATTTTCTAGAAGTTCAGATTAAAGCTTTTAAAGAGTTCTTCCAATTGGGAACCTCGCCGGAAGACCGCAAAATTGAAGGTCTTTTCAAGGTTTTTCAGGAAAACTTTCCCATTTCCGATACAAGAAATAATTTTGTTTTAGAGTTTATTGACTATCAAGTCGATCCTCCGAGATATAGTATTGACGAGTGTATCGAGCGCGGACTGACTTTCAGTGTCCCGTTAAAAGCCAAGCTTAAATTATTCTGTACAGATCCCGAACACGAGGATTTTGATACAGTGGTTCAGGATGTCTACCTGGGAACCGTTCCTTACATGACTCCAACAGGATCCTTCGTGATCAATGGTGCAGAGAGAGTTGTGGTTTCACAGCTCCACCGTTCCCCCGGTGTTTTCTTCGGACAGAGCGTACATGCCAATGGCACAAAGCTTTATTCTGCCCGGGTTATTCCTTTCAAAGGATCCTGGATAGAATTTGCCACAGACATTAACAACGTAATGTATGCCTACATCGACCGTAAAAAGAAGTTACCCGTAACGACACTTTTACGTGCAATAGGATACGAAAGCGATAAAGATATTCTTGAAATCTTCGATCTCGCAGATGAGATCAAAATTTCCAAAGCCGCCTTGAAAAAGGTTGTCGGACGGAAACTTGCCGCCCGTGTTCTGAAAACCTGGGTAGAAGATTTCGTGGATGAAGATACCGGCGAGGTGGTCTCCATCGAAAGAAATGAAGTGATTGTAGACCGTGAAGTGGTGATCACCAACGAGCATGTTGATGAAATCATCGAATCAGGTGCCAAGACTATCCTTCTACATAAAGAGGATGCAGTCAATGGTGACTATGCAATTATCTACAATACTTTACAAAAAGACCAGTGCAACTCTGAAAAAGAGGCAGTACTATATATTTACCGTCAGCTCAGAAATTCTGAACCGCCCGACGAAGCTACTGCCAGGGATGTTATCGATAAATTGTTCTTCTCTGAGGTTCGTTATGACCTCGGTGAGGTAGGCCGTTACAGGATCAACAAGAAACTGGGTCTGAATATCGAGATGACTACCCGCGTGCTGACCAAAAACGATATCATCGAAATTATCAAATACCTCATCAAACTTGTTAACTCCAAGACGGATGTGGATGATATCGACCACTTGTCAAACAGACGCGTCAGAACTGTTGGAGAACAAATGTTTACCCAGTTCGCTGTCGGTCTTGCCAGAATGGCCAGAACCATTCGGGAAAGAATGAACGTGCGTGACAATGAGGTATTTACGCCAATTGATCTGATCAATTCAAAGACGCTGTCTTCGGTAATCAACTCTTTCTTCGGCACCAATGCCCTGTCACAATTCATGGATCAGACCAATCCGTTAGCAGAGATGACGCACAAGCGCCGTATGTCTGCTTTGGGACCAGGCGGTCTTTCCAGAGAGCGGGCAGGTTTTGAGGTGCGTGACGTGCACTACACGCACTACGGTCGTCTTTGCCCGATTGAAACTCCGGAAGGACCTAATATCGGTTTGATTTCTTCCCTTTGTGTGTTCGCAAAAATCAACAACCTGGGATTCATCTCTACTCCCTATCGTAAATCAGATAATGGGAAAGTCAACCTGAACAACGATGACGTTACCTACTATACTGCTGAAGAGGAAGAAGGACGGATCATTGCTCAGGCCAATGCACTGATAGATGAGGACGGACGTTTCATCAATCCAAAGGTAAAAGCCCGATTGGATGCAGATTATCCTCTTGCTAACCGCGAAGATGCTAACCTGATGGATGTTGGTCCGAATCAGATTGCCTCAATAGCTGCTTCTCTGATCACTTTCCTCGAACATGATGATGCCAACCGTGCATTGATGGGTTCAAACATGATGCGTCAGGCAGTTCCGCTGATGCGTCCTGAGGCTCCTATTGTCGGTACCGGTCTGGAGCGCAACATTGCCAAGGATGCCCGTATCAATATTGTGGCTGAAGGTCCGGGAACAATCGAATATGTCGATGCCAACAAGATCGTTGTCCGGTATGATATGACAGATGAAGAGCGTTACGTGAGTTTCGATCTTGAAACCAAGACTTACAAATTACCAAAATATAGGAAGACCAATCAGGGTACTTGCATAGACCTTAAACCAATGGTTAAAAAGGGAATGCGTGTAGAGGCCGGTGACATTATGACCGAAGGTTATGCTACTTCAGGCGGTGAGCTTGCGCTGGGCCGTAACCTGAAAGTCGCCTTCATGCCGTGGCAGGGGTACAATTATGAGGATGCTATCGTGATCTCCGAAAGGATTGTTCGCGACGATATTTTTACCTCAATTCACGTGGATGAATATTCATTGGAAGTTCGTGATACCAAGAGGGGTTCCGAAGAATTTACCTCTGATATTCCTAATGTCAGCGAAGAAGCAACCCGTAACCTCGATGAGAACGGATTGATCCGCATCGGAGCTATTGTGAGGCCTGGCGATATCCTGATAGGAAAAATTACTCCTAAGGGAGAGTCAGATCCTTCACCTGAAGAAAAATTGCTTCGTGCGATTTTTGGTGACAAGGCAGGCGATGTGAAAGATGCGTCATTAAAGGCATCCCCTTCACTCAATGGTGTGGTCATCGATAAAAAACTCTTCTCCAGGGTCGTCAAAGAGAAAAAAGGAAAAGTAGCGACAAAACCGCTGCTGGAACAAATAGATCGGGAGTTCGAAGTCGAGACCAACAAATTGAGAGAAATCCTGGTAGAAAAATTGTTTAATCTTGTCAACGGGAAGACTTCCCAAGGCGTAAAAGATTATTTCAACACAGATTTGATTCCGAAAGGGGTGAAATTTACGCAGAAGCAACTTCAGATGATTGATTATCTGAACGTTAATCCTGGTAAGTGGACAACCGACAAGGACAAGAACGACATGATCTATGCCCTTGTGAACAATTTCATCATGAAATACAAGGAGGCAGAAGCTGTTGCCCGCAGGAAACGTTACAACGTGACCATCGGTGACGAGCTGCCCGCAGGTATCCTTCAGCTGGCCAAAGTGTATATTGCTAAGAAACGCAAACTGCAGATCGGTGATAAGATGGCCGGACGCCACGGTAACAAGGGTATCGTTTCGAGAATCGTGCGCGATGAGGACATGCCTTTCCTTTCTGACGGTACTCCTGTCGACATCGTTCTGAACCCGCTGGGTGTGCCTTCACGTATGAACCTGGGGCAGATTTACGAGACCGTTCTCGGCTGGGCCGGGAAAGAGCTGGGCGTGAAATTTGCCACCCCGATTTTTGATGGTGCAACACTTGATCAGATTACAGAATATACGGAGAAAGCAGGGGTTTCACGTTTTGGAAAAACCTGGTTACACGATGGTGAAACCGGTGAGAAATTTGACCAGCCTGCTACTGTTGGCATTATATACATGCTGAAACTCGGCCACATGGTGGAAGACAAGATGCATGCCCGTTCAATTGGTCCTTACTCACTGATTACCCAGCAGCCACTTGGAGGTAAAGCGCAGTTCGGCGGACAGCGTTTCGGTGAGATGGAGGTTTGGGCACTCGAAGCATTCGGAGCATCCAACATCCTGCAGGAGATCCTGACCGTGAAATCTGATGACGTGATGGGTCGTGCCAAAGCGTACGAAGCCATTGTCAAAGGAGATCCAATGCCACAACCTGGCATCCCGGAATCATTGAACGTTCTGTTGCACGAACTCAGGGGACTGGGCTTAAGTGTAAACTTAGAATAATTGGTTTGTCAGCATCCGGAGAGTATCTCTGCGGATGCCGGCTTTTTGTTAATCATTTGGTTATGTTACAAATATTCCCTATAAATTATGGCATTCAGACGAGATAACAAGGTTAAGAGTAATTTCACCAAGATCAGTATCAGTCTTGCTTCACCTGAAGAAATTCTTGAACGTTCGCACGGAGAAGTTCTGAAACCTGAAACTATCAACTACCGGACTTACAAGCCCGAGCGTGATGGACTTTTTTGCGAAAGAATTTTCGGGCCGGTGAAGGATTACGAATGTCATTGCGGAAAATACAAACGCATCCGTTACCGCGGAATCGTTTGCGACCGCTGTGGTGTTGAAGTTACCGAGAAAAAAGTGCGCCGCGAAAGAATGGGGCATATTTCGCTGGTGGTGCCTGTTGTGCACATCTGGTACTTCAAGTCTCTGCCCAACAAGATCGGTTACCTGCTCGGCCTGCCGACCAAGAAACTCGATTCGATCATCTATTACGAACGATATGTTGTGATCAATGCGGGAATTAAACGCAATGATGGCGTTAAATACCTTGATTTCCTAACGGAAGAAGAGTACATCGACATCCTCGATTCGCTGCCCAAAGAGAATCAACTGATGGATGACGCACATCCTGATAAGTTCATTGCCGATATGGGCGCCGAAGCATTGTACAAACTGCTTTCCAGGCTCGACCTGGATGAACTTTCCTACGACCTCCGCAACAAGGCAGGCAACGAAGGTTCACAGCAGAGAAAGAGCGAGGCGTTGAAACGTTTGCAGGTTGTAGAGGCATTCCGTTCGTCCAAGGTAAGAAATCAGCCGGAGTGGATGATTGTGAAAGTTGTTCCCGTTATACCGCCGGATCTTCGTCCGCTGGTGCCACTGGATGGCGGACGATTCGCCACTTCTGACCTCAATGACCTCTATCGCAGGGTCATCATTCGCAACAACCGTCTGAAAAGACTGATCGAGATCAAAGCTCCTGAGGTGATTCTCCGCAACGAGAAAAGAATGTTACAGGAAGCTGTTGATTCGCTGTTCGATAACAGTCGCAAATCCAATGCGGTCAAGACCGATAACAACCGCGCACTGAAATCACTTTCAGATTCGCTGAAAGGAAAGCAGGGTCGTTTCCGCCAGAACCTTCTTGGTAAACGTGTCGACTATTCAGCACGTTCGGTAATTGTCGTCGGACCAAATCTTAAGATTCACGAATGCGGTATTCCGAAAGAGATGGCCGCAGAATTGTATAAACCGTTTGTCATCCGTAAACTCATTGAGCGAGGAATTGTCAAGACAGTTAAATCAGCTAAAAAGATCGTCGACCGCAAGGACCCGGTTGTCTGGGATATCCTTGAAAATGTAATGAAGGGACATCCGGTACTGCTGAACCGTGCACCTACACTGCACCGACTCTCCATTCAGGCCTTCCAGCCTGTGCTGGTCGAAGGTAAGGCGATTCGTCTGCACCCACTCGTTTGTACCGGTTTCAACGCCGACTTCGACGGTGATCAGATGGCTGTTCATCTTCCACTTGGCAATGCCGCCATATTGGAGGCACAATTGCTGATGCTTTCTTCGCATAACCTGTTGAACCCTGCCAATGGTGCACCGATCACGGTTCCGTCGCAGGACATGGTTCTTGGTCTCTATTACATGACCAAACACCGCAAAGGTGCCAAGGGAGAGGGTCTTTCCTTCTATTCGCCAGAAGAAGCCATCATCGCATATAATGAAGGCAAGGCTGACATGCATGCCATCGTTAACTGCAAGGTCATGGATCTCGATGAAAACGGAGAGTCAAAATTAACTACCGTTGAAACCACGGTGGGTCGTATTCTGTTTAATGTTCATGTTCCGTTAGAAGCTGGTTATCTGAATAAACTGATGACCAAGAAGGCCTTACGTGATATCATCGCAGATATTCTGAAAAGAACCAACAACGCTATCACCGCTCAGTTCCTCGATGACATCAAGGAACTGGGATACAAGATGGCTTACCGCGGAGGACTGTCGTTCAACCTGGACGATGTTATCATCCCGGATAGCAAGACCGAAATGGTCGAAGAAGGATATGCCGGTGTTGAGGAAATTTCGAACAACTACAACATGGGTTTCATTACCAACAACGAAAGGTACAACGGCGTGATCGATATCTGGACACACGTTAATGCCAAGTTGACTCAGAGTGTAATGAAGACCATTAGTTCTGATAAACAGGGATTTAACTCAATTTACATGATGTTGGATTCCGGTGCCCGTGGTTCCAAAGAGCAGATCCGCCAATTGTGCGGTATGCGTGGATTGATGGCAAAACCGCAGAAATCCGGTGCCACAGGTTCACAGATCATCGAGAACCCGATTTTGGCCAACTTTAAAGAAGGTCTTTCGGTTCTGGAGTACTTCATCTCCACCCACGGTGCCCGTAAAGGTTTGGCCGATACGGCGCTGAAGACGGCCGACGCAGGTTATCTGACCCGTCGTCTGGTCGACGTGGCTCAGGATGTGATCATCAATGAGCCGGATTGCGGCACCCTCCGTGGTCTGATTGCTTCGGCCCTAAAGAACAACGAAGAGGTGGTCGCCTCGCTGTATGAAAGAATACTTGGTCGTACTACTGTTCACGATGTTTACCATCCGATGACAGGCAAGTTGATCGTCCATTCAGGAGAACAGATTACCGAAGAGATTGCTGCAGTTATTGAGGATTCTCCGATCGAAAGAGTAGAGATTCGTTCGGTTCTTACCTGTGAGGCTGAGAACGGTGTTTGCGGTAAATGTTACGGACGTAACCTCGCTACCGGTAAAATGG
The DNA here is from genome assembly GCA_036508555.1 of Prolixibacteraceae bacterium. Taxonomy (GTDB): domain Bacteria; phylum Bacteroidota; class Bacteroidia; order Bacteroidales; family Prolixibacteraceae; genus CAINVV01. The sequence goes on along the minus strand of DATCHD010000114.1, from coordinate 12,515 downwards.
TACAAATGGGTGAGGCCGTAGGTGTAATCGCGGCGCAATCAATTGGTGAGCCTGGTACACAGCTGACTTTGCGTACCTTCCACGTAGGTGGTATTGCAGGTAACGTCTCTACTCAGTCTACCGTGGTAGCCCGTTATGACGGTACTGCGGAAATTGAGGAGTTACGTACCGTAGAATGGACCGATGAAAAAGGTGAAAAGGTGGATATCGTCGTCAGCCGATTAGCTGAGCTCAAGATTCTTGACAAGAATACCGGAATCCCGCTTTCAACTCACTCTATGCCTTACGGTTCCAGGCTATTCATCAAGAACGGTTCTGAAATCAAAAAAGACTCAGTCGTTTGTGAATGGGATCCATACAATGGTGTTATCATCACCGAGTTTTACGGAAAAGTTTGCTTCCAGGACTTTATTGACAGTGTAACCTACCGTGAAGAGTCTGACGAACAGACCGGCTACCGTGAAAAAGTGGTGATCGAGACAAGAGATAAAACTAAGAACCCGACGTTACGTATTCTCGATGAGAACGGCAATGATATCAGACTCTATAACCTTCCTGTTGGTGGTCACATCAGCGTTGACGAGGGTCAGATGGTGAATGCAGGAGATGTACTGGTGAAAATTCCAAGGGCATCCGGAAAAGCTGGCGATATCACCGGTGGTCTTCCAAGGGTAACAGAACTCTTCGAGGCTCGTAATCCTTCGAATCCTGCCGTGGTCTCTGAGATCGATGGTGAGGTTTCACTGGGTAAGATCAAACGTGGTAATCGCGAAATCTCCATTACTTCCCGCACGGGTGAGCAAAAGAAATACCTCGTACCACTTTCCCGCCAGATTCTCGTTCAGGAAAATGACTATGTGCGTGCCGGTATTGCCTTGTCTGACGGAGCTACCACTCCTTCTGACATCCTTGCCATCAAAGGTCCAACCAAAGTCCAGGAGTATATCGTGAATGAGGTTCAGGATGTTTACCGTATGCAGGGCGTGAAGATCAACGACAAGCACTTCGAAGTGATTGTCCGCCAGATGATGCGCAAGGTTGAGATCGTCGACCAGGGTGACACCCGCTTCCTTGAAAAACAGATTATTGACAAAGGCGAATTCAACGTCGAAAACGATTGGGTATTCGGCAAGAAGATCGTCACTGATCCGGCAGATTCTGAAAACTTGAAAGCTGGACAGATTATTACGGCCCGTCGTTTAAGGGACGAGAATTCTATGTTGAAACGCCGTGATAAAAAGGTGGTTGAAGCAAGGGATTCGGTGCCGGCAACATCGAGTCAGGTGCTTCAAGGTATTACCAGGGCTTCGTTGCAGACCAAATCATGGATGTCGGCAGCTTCCTTCCAGGAAACTACAAAGGTATTGAACGAGGCCGCTATCAATGGCAAAGTCGATTACCTCGAAGGACTGAAAGAGAACGTCATCTGTGGTCACCTGATTCCGGCCGGTACCGGTAATCCGATGTTCAGAAATATAGTGGTGGGATCAAAAGATGAGTATGATCGTCTGATCGACCATAAAAAATATGAAACGGTAGAGGAAGAGGAATCTTAACAGTTCAGCTATGCAGGAAGATAATCAAAATCAGCTCAATATTGAACTCAGTGAAGAGGTGGCTCAGGGAACCTATTCCAATCTGGCTATTATCACCCATTCACCTTCAGAATTTGTGGTGGATTTTGTCAGGGTGGTGCCCGGCGTGCCAAAAGCGCAGGTGAAATCACGGATCATTCTTACTCCGGAACATGCCAAAAGACTGATGAAGGCGCTTCAGGATAACATCCAGAAGTACGAATCAATGTATGGGCAGATTCAGGTGCAAGGAGGATATGAACCCATGAATCATTCTCCTTTCGGACCACCCAAAGGTCAGGCGTAATCACAAGGTCTATAAAACAAAAAGCTCCTCATTTTGGGGAGCTTTTTGTTTTATACAGGTCGCTGTTTTTACTTCCGAATTTCAGCTGCGGCATCACAAATTACCGAAACCTTATTCGTTGAGATTACATCTATCCCTGCCTGGATGGCCTTAACATACGAGTCAACATTTTGATTCCCTCCAAATCCATCTGAGAAAATTTTCACTCCTTTCGCATGGGCCTTGTCAATCAGTTCCTTGGAGAGTTCTTTCCAGTTGGTATCCAATGCATAGGGGTGGTAAGTATCGATCATCCGGTCCAAATTTTTAGCGCTTCCAAGTCCGGGCATAATTTTGGCTTTGGGCGCCAACACTCTGATCTGGCCGATTTGCTCTATATCATTTATGTAGAAAACTGATTCTTCCAGTAGCTTGTATTTACTTAAATATTCAATAAGAACTTTGGCGTTGATCTGTTTGCAATCGACATAGAAGTAAGTTTTGTGTGAGGATTTTTCGTTGTGGTCAGCAAGCAACTGGCAGAACTCTTCCAGTGTTGGTATTTTTTCGGTTGTATAAAAGGGATTAAACCACGATCCGGCAGAAAGTGCACGTGCCTCGTCAAAATTCAGATCCCTCAATGGGCCTTTCCCATTTGTGGTACGATTCAGATTTCCATCATGAAGAATGACTGACTTCCCGTCTTTGGTCTGCCGGACATCCATTTCTATGTAGTCGACCTCCAGATCAAGTGCGATCTGCATAGACGCGAGGGTATTCTCGGGTGCGAATTCATTGGCCGCCCGATGGGTTGCAACTCCAACTACCGGGGTTTTCGATGCATGAAAATTTTTCATTGCCGCCTTCGTTCTGGCATATTCCGGATTTGTGGCGAGATAATCGGCTAGTTTTTTAGGCAGTTTTGATACAGTATCCTGACCAAAGATTGAAGAATTTCCTGCAAGGCAAAGAGTGCAGAGGATCAATGTTAATAGTGATTTCATACGAAAATAATTTGTTATTTTTATTGCCAAATGCTTTCTTTGCCCTTCGCCGCTGCTCAGGGACCCGTCTCTTGCAAAATTATATTAATCTCCATAATAGTTCATCATCATTGGATTTAATATTAATTTAACTTTGTCGGGTAAGGTGTAAAGAATTTATTACTGAAAGCACCTGCCTGGATAAATGAAAAGAGTAGCAATTCTTGGGTTCGGATTTATGGGGATAACCCATGCGGGGGATATTCTCAAAAATGATGATTTGGAATTGGTTGCAATCATTGATAAAAATCCCAGAGCAGTAGAAGAAAAATTATCGTCAGCTACGGGAAATTTTTCCGTTGGGGAAATCAAACAAGAACAGCTCGATCGGATCAAAAGGTATACTAACATTGATGACTGCTTGGAATTTGAAGAACTGGATGCGGTATGCATTTGCGTTCATACTGATCTGCATTACGAAATGACCAGAAAGGTACTTCTTCATGGGAAACACGTTTTTTTGGAGAAACCGTTCTGCCTGGACAGGAATCAGGCTGAATCTCTGATTAATCTGGCCAAGGAAAAGGAGAAAATCCTGATGGTGGGACATGTGGTCCGGTTTATGCCACCTTATCAAAAGCTGAAAGAATACATCGATACCAGGAAATTCGGTGAGCTAAAGTTCCTTTCACTAACAAGATTTTCGGGAATACCTGCCTGGGGAGAATGGATAGAAAGGCGCAACATTTTTGGTTCGACCGGCGGCGCGCTCTTTGATATGATGATTCATGACATCGATTACGTAAATTATATCCTGGGATTGCCCGGGAGCATCAAGTGTGATTATCTGCCCGGTTTACTGAGCAAATATGATTATATAAGTGCCTTATGGAGCTATTTCGACAAAGATGTAAATGTGAAGATTGAAGGAGGTAACATCTTTCACTCTAATTTTCCGTTTCAGGCAGGCTACATGGCGCAATTCGAAAACGCCAGCATCCAATATTCTAGTATCAAGGGCGATTTTATTCAGATTGCTACGGATAACAGTCTGGAGGAAGTGCCTTCGGGACAGGCTGGTGACGGATTCTACAATGAGATCGCCTATTTTGCCCAGTGTATTACTCAGAACAGACTGCCCATTGAATGTTTGCCCGAATCCTCTCTGCAAACCATTCAACTGTGCTACGACCATATTTAGACTTTAAGAATTGACTACTATTGACTACCAAAAGATGAAAAACTTAGCAATTAACGGAGGACCGAAAACAGTGGACCGGGATTTTAACTGGCCTCTGCATGATGAATCGGATGTAAATCGTGTGGCGGAAATAGTACGAAGCGGTAATTGGGGAAACCCCGATTGTGGAGGAGAAGTTGCGTTGTTCGAAAATGAATTCGCTGCTTTTTGCGGATCAAAATATGCCCTAAGTTGTGTTAACGGCTCTGTTGCACTTCGTCTTGCTCTTATTGCATGCGGCGTGAAGCCTGGAGATGAGGTAATTGTGCCTCCTTACACATTTATTGCTACAGCCTCCATTGTCATTGAGGCCAACTGCGTTCCAGTTTTTGTGGACATTGATCCGCGTACTTATAACTTAGATGCGTCAAAAATCGAAGCCGCGATTACTCCGCGCACAAAAGCCATCATTCCTGTACATTTCGCCGGACAAGCCTGTGAAATGGATCAGATCCTGGAAATTGCTAAAAAGCACAGCCTTAGGGTAATCGAGGATGCCTGTCATGGACACGGCGCTGAATACAAAGGCAAAAAGCTTGGTTCTATCGGAGATGCCGGATGCTTCAGCTTTCAGTCTTCCAAAAATCTGACCTGTGGAGAGGGAGGAATGGTCATTACCAATGATGATGCGCTTTATCAAATGATGAATTCCCTCCGCAATGTCGGCAGGGTGGAAGGTGGCGCCTGGTACGAACATCATTATGCTGGTTGTAATTACAGGATCACTCAGCTGCAAGTGGTGTTGCTTACCAATCAGCTGAAAAGACTCGAAGAGCAAACCATGATCCGGCATAAAAACGGTACTTACCTCAATGAGCTATTGTCAAAAATTGAAGGTATAACTCCGCTTTCCAGGGGACTGGGAGAGACTGTCCATAGTTATCACATCTATATTTTCAAGTACGATAAATCGAAATTTAACGGACTTTCGAAAGTGGAATTTGCGAAGATGTTAGCAGCAGAAGGGATTCCCTGTTTTATGGGATATCCGGAACCACTGTACAAACAACCGCTTTTTCAAAAGAAAAATTTCTTATGTTACGCCATCCCGGAAGGTGTTGACTATTCAAAAGTTCAATGTCCGGTGACGGAAAAAGCCTGTTACGAGGAGGCTGTATGGATCATGCAGCATGCCATGCTAGGAACGGCCAAAGAAATGGAACTCTTTGCCAGCGCAATTTTAAAAATTCAACAAGCAGTCAGGAATAATTAACACGCTTACGAATTTTCATTACCATGAAGCTTATACCTCTTCGAAAGTTGTGTCGACGGTATTGTCACTGCCAGGAGGGGGAGGCATTTTCTTTAACCTCCAGGCATTGAACACCTCCAACAGACCATAAAGCAATAAAATGGCACCGAAAAAAGTCATGATGTTTTCGGCACTTTCAATTGGTTTGAATAGAAGAAAGAGTCCGCCGCAAGTCATTAAAGCGGAGAAAATCAGATAGATCCACGACCAGACAGATTTTGATAAGCTTCCCAGTGCACCAAAAAACTGTGATACACCCAACATCAGGATGATAAACCCCAACAGGAAGCTGAAAAATCCCACAATACCCATGGGAGAAACTAACAAGAGTATTCCCGTGAGGATATTGAAATAATCCTGGAAGGCAGATCTGGCTATTTTTCCCTGTTTTCTCTTGATACCAGAGAAGATCAAACTGAATACACCGTAGACAAGGACCGTTGCGCCAATGGTCATAATTACTGACTTGAGGGTCAATCCTGGTAAGGAAAGAAAGAGAACGCCGACGACAATAGTGACGCATCCCCTGATTAAGACTTTAAGCGGACTGGGTCTGGAAAATATGCTCATGATGGTTTTTTTATGTCAAAAATACTTGAGTAAAACAATATTAGTAATTATTTGGGTAGAAATGGTTAAGATATCACAACATTAAAGCGAGTTTATTTGCTAACTTTCCGCTTTCAAATCAACAACCAATGAGAAATATAACCAGATTTTCATACTTGGCGGCAGTATGCGCCATCGGGATATTGTTTGCCCCATCCGGGGAAGCCAGGGGACAACAGATTCAGAACTACACCCGTTTTGTGAACCCATTTTTGGGAACCGATTTTTTCGGACATACTTATCCTGGGGCTTCGTTGCCTTTTGCCATGGTGCATGTCAGCCCGGATTGTAATACGGCCGGCTGGACTTATGCTGCCGGTTATACCTATTCAGATAATACAATCATGGGTTTCAGCCATACTCATTTCAGCGGCACGGGCATGGTGAGCGGCGGTGATATTTTGCTGCAGCCAACAGTGAGTGGCAGATTGAAGGTTATTCCTGGTACCAGGGAAAACCCGGAAGAGGGGTACAGATCGAGGTTCGACCACGCCGATGAGACGGCCTCACCCGGATATTATTCTGTATTGCTGAAAGATTACAATGTCAGGGTCGAGCTGACGGCTACAAAAAGGGTAGCACTTCATCGTTATACCTTCCCGGCCACCAACAATGCGAGGGTCATTCTGGACATCGGCCATCAGATCGGAAACGTTGCTGGCAACGGACTCTCCCGGGTGGATATCATCAGCGACCATCAGATTGAAGGGTGCAGAAGTTCCGACCGGGGAAAGATCTACTTTTCAGCAGAGTTCAGCAAACCTTTTCTTTACTACGGAACATTTGATGCCACTTATAAAACGCCCGAGTCGGGGGGTAGCATTTTTCCATACAAAAACAGTGAAACCGGTGATAAAATTGGTGCTTTCGTGACTTACCATACCATGGACCAGGAGCGCATTCTGGTTAAAGTCGCACTTTCCTACGTCAGTGTTGAAGGGGCTAGAAAAAACCTGCAAGAAGAGATGGCCAGCTGGGATTTTGACCGGGTGAAGCAAGAGGCTGAAACAACCTGGAACAAAGAGTTGTCAAAAATTGAAATTTCCGGAGCGACCGAGCAACAAAGGGAAACTTTCTATACTGCAATCTATCACTCGCTTCTGGCACAATATATTTCGCAGGATATTGATGGTCAATATTTTGGTATGGACGGAAAGGTGCACGTTGCAAAGGGTTATGATTTTTATGGTTCCTTCTCCTGTTGGGACACTTATCGGTCACAACATCCCTTTCTTACCTTGATTGCCCCTGAACATGTCAACGATTTCCTAAAATCCATATCGGCTAAGGCAAAGGATTTTGGCTGGTTACCTGCGCAACACTTCCTGAATGTTTATGGAGAGGGGATGGTTGGAGACCACCTCGTTCCCATTATCGTGGATGCATATATGAAAGGTTTCCGGGATTTTGATGTGGAGAACCTCTACCTGGCGATGCGAAAAAAGGCCCTTGAATTGCCGAAACCTCCAGTGCCGGCCAGTGCAGCCCGCTCAGGACTGGAGTACTATCTTAAACTTGGATATGCGCCGATTGACAAGGTAACTGAAGCGGTTCCCAATACGTTGGAACTCGCCTATGACGACTGGTGTATTGCTCAGATGGCCAAAGAGTTGGGTAAGACGGCAGACTATGAACTGTTTATGAAACGTGCACTGAATTACAGAAATGTTTGGGATGGAACGGTTGGTTTTATGAGGCCAAAGAAGGCTGATGGGACTTTCCTGGAGGCACTAAACGGTCGGGAGCAGGTTATTGATACAGTTGGAAAGCATTCATATTACAGGTATTTTGATCCGTTGTTTTTGGGCAGGCGACCAAACAGACATTTTACCGAATCAAACGCATGGCAGTATATCTGGTCTGTTCAGCATGATGTGAAGGGATTGATAGATCTTTTTGGCAGCAACAGAAAATTTAATGATAAACTGGATCAGTTTTTTACGATGGATCCGAACATTACAGGACCGAAATATATTGGAGTAGTTGGAACGATCGGGCAGTATGTTCATGGTAATCAGCCTTCTCATCATGTTGCCTACTTGTACAACTATTCGGGAGAGCCCTGGAAAACCCAGGAAAGGGTCAGGCAGGTATGTGAACAGCTATACAAATCCGGTCCCGGCGGTCTCTGCGGCAACGAAGATATGGGCTCACTCTCTTCGTGGTATGCACTGAGTTCGATGGGAATCTACGCTGTGACTCCCGGGATTCCTGTTTATAACATCGGATCCCCTCTGTATGAGAAAGTTGTCATACACCTTCCTGGTAATAAAACTTTTGTGATTGAGGCAAAAAATAATTCCGCAGCGAACAAATATATTCACTCGGCCACGCTGAATGGCGCTCAATTCAACAGGCCCTGGATAACGCACGAAGAGATTGCCAAAGGCGGATCGCTGATCTTTGAAATGACTGCACAGCCTGATAAAAAATGGGGAATCCAATCGCCACCTCCTTCCATGACAAAGTAATTATAAAAAATCATTCTAAATTATTTGGGGTAGAATTGGATATTCTTTTTTTCGAACACCATATTTGGTTGTTCCAAAGTCTTGTGTGGTTTGACCTCCGACCCCGTTTGAACCTTTATTGTTCCTATACCCCGGCCTGATCTGCTCTTGCATTATGTTTTCCAGCTTTTGCAATGGTTTGGTAACCACTGGTTGAAATTTTATATTTGCAACCCGAAAGACGGAAAACATAATATTGACACATGAAGGGTTTAAAAATAATTGTACTGGCCAAGCAGGTTCCTGACACCAGGAATGTTGGAAAAGATGCTATGAAGGCTGATGGAACAGTCAACAGGGGAGCACTCCCGGCAATTTTTAATCCGGAGGATCTTAATGCGCTCGAACTGGCTTTAAGGGTGAAAGATAAAGTTCCGGGAACTACCATAACGATACTGACGATGGGTCCTGGCAGGGCCGCTGAAATAATTCGTGAAGGTTTGTATCGCGGCGCCGATGGAGGTATTTTGCTTACCGACCGTGCCTTTGCCGGATCAGACACACTGGCAACTTCTTATGCGCTGGCACAGGCCATTAGGGAGATGGGGCATTTTGACCTGATCGTCGCGGGCCGTCAGGCCATCGATGGTGACACCGCCCAGGTAGGGCCACAAGTGGCAGAGAAATTACATCTGCCTCAGGTTACTTATGTTGAGGAAGTCCTCAAGATTGAAAAATCTACTATCACCGTGCGTCGCAGGCTTGATAACGGCGTGGAGACCGTTCAATCGCCACTTCCAATGTTGGTAACTGTCAACAGTAGCGCTCCCGAATGTCGTTCCAGAAATGTCAAGATGCTGATGAAGTACAAGCATGCCAGGACGATCACCGAAAAGCAGGAGGCCACCGAAGATTATACTCATTTGTGCGATAGCAGGCCATTCCTGCTGATCCGCGAGATGACAGTCAACGATATCAAAGCCGAAGCTGAACAGTTGGGACTGACAGGATCTCCCACCAAAGTAAAGAAGATCGACAACGTAGTATTACAGGCAAAAGATGCCAAGAAACTATCCGGAGCCGACGAGGGAATCAACGAATTAATGAGAGAATTGATTGAAAGCCACGTAATTGGCTAGATATTTATAATATAGAATTTACGTATGAACAACATATTTGTTTACTGTGAAGTCGAAGAGGGGATAGTGTCTGAGGTAAGTCTTGAATTACTCACCAAAGGCCGAAGTCTGGCCAACCAGTTGTCTTGTTTGTTGGAAGCTGTGGTAGTCGGATCGGGACTTAAGGGAATAGAGAAACAGATTATACCATACGGCTGTGACGTTCTGCATGTTGCAGACGATCCTCGCCTGGAACCCTATACAACGATGCCGCATTCTGCCATTCTGATTAAGCTTTTCAACGAAGAGAAACCTCAGATAGCCCTGATGGGCGCTACGCCTATTGGCCGTGACCTGGGACCTCGGGTTTCGTCTGCTTTACATAGCGGACTGACGGCCGATTGTACCAGTCTGGAGATTGGGGATCATGAAGACAAGAAGGCAGGTCAGGTTTACAAGGATCTTTTGTATCAAATCAGACCGGCATTTGGCGGAAACATCATCGCGACGATTATCAATCCTGATTGTCGTCCGCAGATGGCCACGGTACGGGAAGGTGTGATGAAGAAGGAAAAGGTCAGCGCCAGCTATCCTGGTAAGGTTAATCAACTGGATGTTTCTAAATATGTATCGGACTTGGATTTTGTCGTCCGGATCATCGAAAGACATACAGAAAAGAAAAAGATCAATATAAAGGGCGCTTCGATCATTGTATCAGGTGGTTACGGTGTCGGTTCGAAGGAAAATTTCAAACTGCTTTACGATCTGGCTGCTGTTCTGGGAGCAGAAGTTGGTGCTTCACGTGCAGCGGTGGATGCCGGATATGCAGAGCACGACCGTCAGATTGGTCAGACAGGAATTACCGTTCGTCCGAAGCTTTACATTGCCTGCGGCATTTCTGGTCAGGTACAGCACCGGGCAGGAATGGAAGAGTCGTCTCAGATTATTTCCATCAATTCCGACATTGATGCGCCGATTAATTCCATTGCCGATTACGTGATCACTGGTGATATCTCAGAGATCGTTCCCAAGATGATCAAGTATTATAAACAGAATACGAAGTGAATCGGGGTATCCCAAATAATTTTATTGAATATGGCGAATTTTTACAACGATAATAAAGACCTGAAATTTCATCTTACGCATCCAATGATGCACAAGCTGGTCTCCCTGAAGGAGCGAAATTTCATCGACAAAGAAAATTATGATTACGCTCCCATCGATTTCGAAGATGCGATGGACAGTTACGATCGTGTGCTGGAAGTGGTGGGTGAAATCAGCGGTGACATCATCTCTCCAAATGCGGAAAGTATTGATGCAGAAGGACCTCAAGTCATTGACGGACATGTTAAGTATGCCCGTGGTACACAAGAAAACCTGGATGCGCTGGTTCAGTCCGGGATGATGGGCATCACGCTACCACGCAGGTTCGGCGGTTTGAATTTCTCTATCGTACCATATATTATGGCCGCAGATATCGTTTCCCGCGCTGATGCCGGTTTCGTCAATATCTGGGGACTGCAGGACTGTGCCGAGACGCTGAATGAGTTTGCTTCCGAGGATCAGAAGATGCGTTATCTGACGCGTGTAGTCCAGGGGGAAACCATGGCCATGGATCTTACGGAGCCTGATGCCGGGTCTGATCTGCAGGCTGTTCAGTTAAAAGCATCCTACGATGAGAAGAAGGGCACCTGGCTATTGAATGGTGTGAAGCGTTTCATTACCAACGGTGATGGGGACATTGCACTGGTTCTGGCACGTTCGGAGGATGGTACCCGCGACGGAAGGGGTCTTTCGATGTTCGTTTATGATCGCCGCATTGGTGGGGTCATCGTTCGTCGAATCGAGCACAAGATGGGAATCATTGGATCTCCAACCTGCGAGCTGGTGTTCAAGAATGCTCCGGCCGAATTGGTCGGAAGCAGGAAAATGGGTCTGATCAAATACGTCATGGCCCTCATGAACGGCGCCAGGCTGGGTATTGCGGCCCAATCTGTAGGCATATCCGAGGCTGCCTACCGGGAAGCCCTTCAATACGCGAAAGAGCGCAGGCAATTTGGCAAAGCCATTATAGAATTTCCAGCGGTCTATGAGATGTTATCTGTGATGAAGGCGAAACTGGACGCTTCGCGCACGTTGCTTTATGAAACCTCCAGGTTTGTGGATTTATATAAGACCTATGAGCAGATTTCCGAGGGACGTAAGCTGGAAAATGCGGAACGCGGCGAGATGAAGGATGCGCAGCGTGTAGCAGACATGTTCACCCCGCTTGCCAAGGGAATTATCTCTGAATACTGTAACCAGAATGCCTATGATGCGGTTCAGATCCACGGAGGATCAGGATTCATGAAAGACTATCCCGTTGAACGGATCTACCGTGATGCCCGTATTACGACCATTTATGAGGGTACTACTCAGCTTCAGGTCGTGGCCGCCATTCGCGGGGTTACTACTGGTGGCTATATCAAACAGATCAGGGTGTATGAAAAGGCAGAGCTGAAACCGGAGCTGGAAAGATTCAGGCGGATACTGATTTCCCTGACCCAGGATTATGAAGAGGCAGTCGATAAGGTCGTAGCATCGGGAGATGATGAGTTTATTGAGTTGCATGCCCGCAGAATGGTGGAGATGGCAGGTTACATCATCATGAGTTACTTGCTGGTCTTAGATACCAACCGCGACAGTTCTCATCTGCGTTCTGCACAGGTGTTCAACAAGATGGCTAAGGGTGAAGTTAAGGCCAGGGCAGAGTTTATCCGCGCTTCTTCTGTGGAAGATATCGGACTTTATAAGTATTAAAATCAAATTCTTAAGGTACAAAAAGCTGTTATACAGATACATAAAAGAATTAACAAATTTCCCTGAAAATTATTTTCCCTAAGGTATTGCGGGGTTAAAAAAGTCTCTATCTTTGCACCCACGTTAAAGATGAGCCATTGGTAGCGATACGAAGGGCAGCTTGGACGAAGTTCACAGCAAGGAAGCGATAATTTTTCTCAAAAA
>DATCHD010000113.1:0-34448 GCA_036508555.1 Prolixibacteraceae bacterium | reverse complement strand
GTGCATCTATCCTACGCTCAGGTGTATGGAGCTGATTAAAGCCGCGGCTGTTTACAAAACACTGCTCCGGCTGGAAGTTATGAATGTGTCATAAATCACTTGTCCAAATAGTGTCCGAAAGTTTGAATGACAACAACGGTGTTTCTTTGTAATCTCTCGAGACCATTTTCCAGCCAGATAATTCAAAAAGCCTTTTCTGCAGTTCGGGGGTTAACCTGACTATTTCCCCTTTTCTTGCCTGTTCAATCCCGACCATTACAGATTCAAGATTCAGTGGGTCATCAAACCACGGATCGTTGCTTGGGCTTGGGCTTTCTGGTATGTTGTTTCCCCTTGGTACGAGTTCCAAAAATTCATTTTTTCGCTTGATGATCACTCTTTCTTTCGTTGCCAGATCAAAGTATTTTTTCTGGCTATCCCTGAATTCCCTGCTGCTTACGACTAACATTTCTTTCAATTTAATTTAAATGTGTACCATTTTCGGTACAAAGATAAGAAATCAATTCGTTTCTGGTTGCCAAACGGGGAATCCACAACCTCGAAGAGCTGAAGGCTGCAATGGAAAAGATGCTGAAAATTAAAGGGTTCGTAATTAGAATATAATAAATGATTGCCATCTTTTTGTAGTTGATTCGGCATGCATTATATCCGTAAAGCAAATTAGCGCTTCAATCTTCCGCCGGACCAAAAAATTTATGAAATTTATTTTTCCTTGCACGGAATTTCTTACTGCTCCCATCCAGTTTTAGCAACATTTCAATGGCCTTTTCCGCAGAAGAACCGCATAACGCAGCGTACTGCGTTGCTATCAGTCTGATGGTCTCTTCGTCTGTGTGCAACTGCCGGAAATTCTGAATTCCCTTCCCGAAATCTACCGGCAGAAACTTCATCCTGTTCAGATCTACAATAGCAAATTGATACTGCTCCCCTTCCTTCCTGATAAGCGTATTTCCCGGGGAGTAATCGAGGTGGAAAATGCCATTTTTATGCAGGTGAAGCCAGGTAAAGTGAACCCATTGGGTGAGTATGTTTTGTCTGTCGGGTATCTCATAATCAAGCACATCCCGAAGGGTAAAATCATGCAGGTACTGCAGCGAGATGTAGTAACTTCTTCCGAGGATACCCATTGACAGGCATTCGACATAAGCGACAGGCTCCGGGGTGGAAGCTCCGGAAGCCAGCAGCCGCACAGCATTCAAGAAGGAACGGGCGGCCTTTGAGCCTCTGAAATAGATGTAAGCGAATCGATTGATCAGGTGCGTAACCTTGAAAGACTTGATATTCAATTCGAATCCCATCTCATTGAATACTTTCACTTCGTTGCGGTCTTTGAAGATGGAGACTCCGCCGTTTTGAAAGTGTTCTGGCAGTTTGGCCAGCCAGTCTTCCAGAACTTCATATCCGGGTGCAATTTTGAGCCGGATTTTCATGCCTGTCCTGGAAATTGGTTCAGGAATCCCTGCTGCCTGAGAACATCCAGAAGCATTCCGGAAAAAAGTTCATTGTCTGCTTTCTTGTAACGGACATCCGTAAAGACCTGAGCAAGCGTTTCCTTGCTGTTTTCAGCGATAAACTGTTGATTCTCAGGCAGGGATTCTTTGTGCGAATAAAAACGGGCAATTGCCTCAGGGGTATAATCCTGGTAAGTTTCCTTGTGAATGATGGCTTCCAGAGGTAAACGGTCGACCAATGCAGGATCTTCTGCCGGCCATCCGATGGTGACGGTGGTAACGGGCACGACCCCCTTCGGAAGTTTCAGAATGTCAATGATTTTACTGGCAAGATAAGTGGTTGTACCCAGGTAGCAGATACCAAGACCTTCGCTCTCGGCGGCAATACAAACATTCTGAGCGACAAGTAACGCGTCAATAGCGGCCGTGAAAAATGAGAGAAAATTGTCGTAACTTGGATCGGCATTGTTCTGTTTGCACCAAATATTGAAGCGGTTGAAGTCGGCGCAGAAGGTCAGGACCATGGGAGCGCCGACCACCATGGGCTGATTGAAGTGGCAACCGGCCAGCTGTTTCTTCATCTCCGCATCACGACTGATAATTATGCTGTATACTTGCATATTACCCGTCGTTGAAGCCCTGCAGCCAGCTTCGAGAATTTTGTTCAGCAGTTCATTGGTAATATCTTCACTCGTATATTTACGGATCGTACGGTGCTGCAATAAAGTATCGAGCATAGATTCGATTTTGGTACAAAGATAAAAGCAATAACCCGAAAATCAACATATAATTTACCGGTCCCTGAGCGAAGTCGAAGGGGAAAATGAGATGAACTCGCTCCAGCGGATTTGCAATCCGCTGGTGAATGATTGCCAGCGGATTGCAAATCCGCTGGTGCAAGGTTCCGAGTAACGGTCCCTGAGCGAAGTCGAAGGGTCAATTTTCGATTTGGTTCCGTAATTTACTAACTGAACATACCAAAATCTATTATTTCTTGAACTCAATCTTGAACGTCATCACTTCCCAGTCGGGCATCTTGGCTGGTTTGGAAATTACCAACGCTTCTGCTTCCTGATTCCATTTTAGTTTCTCTCCGGAACCCAAAATTGAGACAGACTTGACCTTCTGACCTGAGACTTTTGAGTCTTTCCCCAAAGAGACAATTTTCACATCACCAACCGGATTTCTCATGCAAAAAGCATACAAGATATTTCCCTTTTGGGTAAACCGGATATCCGTTACCTCATAAGATCTTACATCCTTAACGCCGCCGAATCTTCCCTTTTCACGATTTTTTTGGGTTGTAGGACCTTCACCGTAAATCTTCCATGGACGAGTGCCGTAAATGGCTTCTCCGTTGGCAGGAGTCCATTTCGCAATCACATCCAAAATAGCCAGAACATCCGGTTCGAGATCTCCTTCTGGCGTTTGTACCACATTGAGCAACAGGTTGCCATTTTTGCTCACAATGTCAATCAGCATCTGGATGACCTGGGTTCCTGTCATGTATTTCTGTTCGGTGCGATAGTACCAGTCGCCGATGGAAGTATCTGTCTGCCAGGGATACGGACTGATGGAATCCATTGCTCCGCGTTCGAGATCCTGGACCCAACGGCCCTCGGAGGCACGCAATTTAGCTGTATAAACGGCCTCCAGTTTGCCTCCGTTATTGGTAATATTTCCATTGTAATAATGGGCCAGCATGGTTCTTCCCACCTCACCAAAAGGCAGTTCGCTGTCAGAATAGAGCAGATCGGGATGGTATTTATCAATCAGCTCGGTGATGCAGGCCAGCCAGTTTTTCTGATTTTCGGGATTGGTGGTCAGCCAGCCAAAATCATCGGCAGCAGTCTTGGAGTGGTAAAGATCTTCGTATTTAGGATCGGCGCCGTCGTAAGGGACGCCTGCCAGCGGACCGGTTTTATCACTTCCCCTGCTGGGTTGAAACCAGGTATAGCTGGCTCCGAGGTGCTCTGAGACGCCGAAGCGCAGGCCTTCCTTTTTGGCTGCTTTTTGCCACAGTCCGACGACATCCTTTTTGGGCCCCATGTTTACTGCATTCCATTTGTGAATTTTGGAATCCCACAAGAAGAAATTATCATGATGGGTTCCCATGCTGACAAAATATTTCGCACCGACTTTTTTGTAGAGAGCCATCAACTGTTCAGGATTCCATCTCTCTGCTTTCCAGAGGGGGATAATGTCTTTGTAGCCAAATTTTGACGGGTGACCGTAATGTTGCACGTGGTACAGATATTCATTACTGGGTTTCCCGGTAGGTTGATTGGTTTTGCGGTCTTTGATACCAGATTCGTACATTTTCCGGGCATACCAGTCGCCCTGGCGCGGCACAGCCTGCGGTCCCCAGTGCGCCCAGATGCCGAACTTAGCATCCCTGAACCAGTCGGGGTACTTGTATTGTTTGAAAGATTCGAGTGTTGGCTCAAACTTCTGGGCAGATAAACTATTGACAATCAATGTCATGGATACAATCAGCAGCAGCGTTACCCTTTTTGATTTTTCAATGATCTGTCTCATTTTGAATGGTTTGTTTAATTGGTTTCATGATATATATTTAGAAGCTGACAAGGATTTTCATGACCTTCCCTGGATTGGCTGTCCATTCGGTGAAAGTCGTGGCCGCCTCCTCAGGTGGAATGATACGGGTAATCATTTCGTCCAGCGGGAAATTACCGCCCTTCAGATAACTGATTACCGCCTCAAAATCTGCGGGAGTGGCATTCCTTGAACCAAGAATATCCAGCTCTTTCTGGACCCATAGCCTGGTAGGAAAACTGACATCATTGCCGGTATATCCGATGCAGACGATGCGTGCGGTAAAGGCTGCCTCCTCCATGGCAGCAAGGTAAGTAAAAGGATTGCCGGCGGCTTCGATCACCACATCAGGACCGTGTCCGCCAGTGATTTCCTCCAGTACCTCGTGAAGATTGGCAGTTCTGGAGTTGATGCAATATTTTGCTCCGATTTTATGCGCCAACTGCAGTTTCTGATCATCGATGTCGACTGCAATCACAGTGGCACCCCTTGTTACCGCTCCGATTATGGCCCCGGAACCTATCATCCCGCAACCAAAAACCATGACGATGTCTTCACCGGTAACCCTTCCACGATCCACGGCATGAAATCCAACAGTGAGTGGTTCCACCATGGCCAGTTCTTTGGCCGAAAGATGATCTTCCATGATAATTTTTTGCCATGGCACCACGATGAATTCCTGCATAGCTCCTTCCCGCTGCACTCCCATCGTCTGATTGTACCTGCATGCATTGTAACGACCGCTGCGACAGGACGAACACTGACCGCAGCTGGTGTAAGGAACTACCGTGACGGCGCGTCCGGCTGCAAAACCGGCAGGCACATCTTCCCCTGCTGAGGCGATTACAGCCGAAATTTCGTGTCCGGGAACCCGGGGATACGCTGCCAGGGCGTTCTTGCCGAGGAAGGTACTCATGTCGGAGCCGCAGAAACCGACATAAATGATCTTCAGCAAGACTTCTCCTTTACCTGCAAGAGGGGAAGGAATATTCACCAATGTGATATTTTTGGGCGAAGTAATTTGTATTGCCTTCATGTATTTAAAGATACTTAAAATGTTCGCCGATAATTTTTTGAGTCCTCATTTCCTGCCAAAACCCTGCCGGGAGTTCAGCGGCTACTACCTCCACATTTCTTTCAATCCGTGATGGTTTGCTGGGATTCAAAGCCACGGCATTGATCTGAGGCATGGCAAGGGCAAACTTCAGACAAGCGTCGCCGGGAGTAACGCGATATTTTTCACAGATGGCGAAGAACTTTCCGCGCCACTCAAGCAATTTCCTGTCATCTACATCTTCGGCATCAATCTTTCTATAGTCAAAATAATCTCCGCCAGTAAGGAATCCGGCATTGAAAATAGCGGAGTTGATGATGCCCACACCATCCCGGTTAATCTGTTCTATAAAATCAATTATCTCAGGTGGATGGTGATAGATCGTCAGTTTATTGGCAAACATCACCCAGTCAAATTTTACAAATTCATACAGTTCTTTGATTGTAAGCCAGTCTTTGGCTCCAATTCCAACAGCCTTCACTTCGCCCTTATTCTTCAATTCAAATAATGCCTTGTAAGCTTCCAGTATGTCGTTTAACCTCTTTGTCCGGTCTTCGGGACCGTTAGCTGCAAAAAGATATTCATCCGGATCATGAACCGATAATACCTGTGGTTTGTAATATCCACCCAGCAGCTCACATCCCTGTTCCCAGCATTCGAGTATGCCCTGGTAACTTATTTTTTGAACTGCATCGTATTCCAGATTCACCCAGGCGCCGGGCTCAAAAGTGGGCTCATCCGTGGTTAATGGCACCCGGTACCAGCCAAGTTTATTGCTGATAATAATATCTTCCCTTTTAATCCCCAACTCATTTAACCCCTTTCCTATCACCTCAAGTGCCAGACCTGCACCGTATTTGCCTGCACAATCAATCATTGGTGCGGAGGGTGAAACTTCAAACCATTTCTCCATGATCTGCAGTTTAACCTCCCATGGTAATTCATGGTACAAATTACCCATGAAACTGGTTCCATAAATAATTTGAGGCACGGAAAGTCCGGTTTTTCCGAAACTTCCCAAGGTTTCAAAAGGTTGATCGTGGATCATACAATTTTATTGGCAAAGAAAGGGCTCACTCGAGCCTGAAAATGCGCTTACAATCAATGTCCTGTTCCAATTTTTACGCTGTTTAATCCTTCTGAACCGCTTAGTTTAGTCCAAAAGAATCCATACAGCGCAATCGCAAGAAAGCAGGCAGCCGGAACGACGTAGCCTGCCGACATGCCGTCTGCGTCGGCTATTGCCCCCATTACCTTAGGCAATACGGCCCCACCCATAATGGCCATAACAATGAACGAAGAGGCCAACTTTGATTTTTCTCCCAATCCAAAGATTCCAAGTGAGAATATCGTGGGGAACATGATTGACATGAAGAAAAAGCTGAGGAAAACAGCCATAACTGACACCCAACCCAGTTTGGCAACAATGACAAACATCAATATCACATTAATTGCTGCATACAGGCCCAGCATTTTATGTGCCTTAGTAACCCTCAAAATAAACGAACCGGTAAAACGTCCTAACAGGAACAATGGGAATGCCATCCACGACATGAGGGATGTAGCCCCCTTCTCAGTAAGAAAATAAGCCCCATTCCGTAGAATTGAGCCATTTTCGCCGCCAATAAACCAGCTTGATTTCAAGCTTTCGCCTATCGCCGGAACCTCTTCAACCATGTAATTGATAAAGAAACTGAATATACCTGCCTGTGCTGCCACATAAAGAAACTGCGAAATTGTTGCACCGGTAAAGTGAGGCGCCGACCATATACTGCTTTTGTGAATCAGTTTTTCCCTTTTCAATGCGATAAAGACAATTGAAGCCACACCTGCAATAACAGTAACAACATCGAACACCAAAGCCAAAGTGTGGTTTAAGGCTAACATTGCCTGAGGATTGGCAAGCGTCTCCCTGTCCATATAGAACAATTGAAAAAAGAAGCGGAAAATCATGCCTATAGCAAAACTGAACAAAATGGCACAAACATATAAGAGAATTGTTGACAACAGGGGTTGTTGAACAAATACATTGACTTTAGCTGTTTTACTTTCGGTATTGTTGTTACTGTGTTCATTTTCAACAATATCAGGCATCTTGCTTTTAATGAAAGCAACAATAAGCACCACAATAATAAGGGCAAGCGCTACATAGGGTACCCACATTGTTTTATGCGCAATTTCAGCATTTTGCTGAGCGGAAAGCGTAACATCCGAATGGTAAAAATATAATCCGCCAATATACGGGGCAATTGGCCAGCCAATGGCATTGAAAGATTGCGCCAGGTTAATACGGGATGCTGCATATTTTGGATCTCCCAACACTGTGGTATAAGGATTGGCAACAGTTTCGAGGAATGAAAAACCCATGGCTACCAGGCAAACGCCCAGGAGAACAGCCCAGAACCCGTCAATTTTGGTTGCAGGATAAAACCACAGACAGCCTACTGCAGCTAAACTCAGACCTAAAATAATTCCCCATTTATAACCAAGTTTATGAATAAACCATCCGGCAGGTAATGCCATGAAAAAATAGCCCAGATAATGTGAAAACTGAACATTGGCCGAGTCGGCTTTTGTCAGATGGTAGAAATCCTGAAAATGCTTGTCCATGGTATCTATCAAGCTGTTACCAACCGCCCACAAAGTAAAAAGTAGCGCAACCAGGAAGAAAATCAGGGTGTGGTTTCTCCCGTCTTCAGTGGTAAAAAGGCCTTTTTTTGTTTTTGCCATTTCGTAAAGAATATTTAGTATAATTAAAATATTGGGGTCACGCCCTTTTTCAAAATTATATTCCCGTATTTGGCTGTCTCTCCTGTCATTACTACCGCGAAAGCATGCTTAGCCCTTTCGTAAAACGCGAATCTTTCGACCCGTTCAATGGATGCCGCCTTTGGATTGGTCTGACGGATACTCTTCAAATAACACTCTTCGACCCCGGGATCCAGGGTGTCACCTGGCACTGCAGCCATCATGGCCAAGGGATGCGCGACATATTCATCAAGTTCAAAGAGCGGAAGAATGGCCGACAGCAGATCAGCGATTTTCAGTCCGTCGGCACGTAAAACACTTTTATTAAAAGTCTCACCTGGGAAATGAGCATCAGCCAAAACGATTTCGTCGCCATGGCCCATCCTGGAAAGAATACTGAGCAATTCAGGACTGATAAGAGGAGAAATACCTTTGAGCATAAGTTTGTCTAATTTTTCAGTTCAAATCTATCGTAATTACCGATGAATTCCAAAAGACAATCAGACTAATTATGTTTAAAACAGAATCCACATTCGGTTTAGAAAAATATTCACCATCTGTACCATAAGCACTCCGGTGGTCTTTGGCTGAGATGATAAACGACCGTGACAATTATGTTTTATGCGGATCTTGTGGAATTTGATTAATCCATTTGCGCTGCCCTCTATGATCCCCGGAATAATCAATTTTTAACCCTTCGTGAAATACATAACATTGTAAATAATTATGTTATTAAATTGTATTTCAATTACTTAAATAATAATTTTTTCAACTATTTCCGAACATTTTAGAGAGAATACTGTTAACTATTTTACAATGACATTGAATTGAATTTTAACAAATTAACCTAACCTAAATCTTTTTCCTACGTCTTAACCAAAGAAACGCCTTGTACAGCAAACCAATACATTAACCAACTGGATTTACCTCTGTCAGGAGGTGAAGAATTATCAGATTCAAGATTCCATCTGAAAAAATAGCGATCCGAATTTCCGGATAGATATCCCATTGCGCTTTTCAAATGGATTGTATTTACAAAACCCTTATTTAACTCGCTAAATATCAATCACATTGAAACATCTTATCAGACAAATCTCCGATTCGCAAGCTAAATCGACCCCTTCCATGGCAGACGATTATTTCTGTAAAAAAAGAATGATTCCCTGTTTTCGGATATTATTCCTGCTGTACGCACTGACCGTAATAACCGGAAACAACCCTGTCATTGGAAATAATTATCGCTTAGCGGATAGAGACGCCATTGTTAATAGTGGCTCAAACCCAGCTTTTGTAACCATTGCAACAAGAGTAGAGAACTGGAATATCCTTTCTGAAAATTCAGCAAGTCAATTTCAGAACCCAGTACTGATCGATGAAGCTCCTACAATCAGTAGCTTTTTGCCGACAACTATTTGTTCAGGAGGGACTGTAGTAATCACGGGCACCAACCTGAATGGAACTACTGCTGTCAGTTTCGGAGGTCAGGCTGTAACCTCCTTTACAATAGATAGTCCTACTCAAATCACCGTAATAGCGGGTAACGGCACATCCGGAAATGTGACCGTATCAACACCATCAGGAAGTGCATCGCTTGCCGGAATTGTGGTTAATGCGTCAGTTGGTGGCACGGCAACAGCAAAGAATAATCCAATCTGTTATAATACATCAGCAATTATAACTTTATCAAATTATATTGGTTCTATTCAATGGCAGAAATACAACAAATCATCATCAATATGGGAGGATATAGCCGGTACAACTGCGAATTTAACTCAAAGTAATCTATTAGAAACTTCTTCCTTCCAAGCAATTGTAACAAACGAAAGTTGTTCCGCGTCTTACAGTAATATTGTCAACATAGAAGTAATACAAAAACCAGTTGCAGGATCAATTACAGCTGATTTTCAAAAAATCTGTTACGGTTCACAGACAACCTTATTTCTTTCTGGACAGACCGGTACTGTCCAATGGCAAAAATCTTCTAACGGCACGGCTTGGAATAGCGCCTCTTCAAGTAATGTCAATGATCCAATAACAACATTCACTACACCATCGTTAACTTCCAAAACATACTACAGAGCTGTTTCTATTAATAGTTGTTCTACTAAAATTTCTAATGAAATTTCAATCGACATCGATCCACCCTCCGCGGGCGGTTCCATTTCCGGCAGTGCCACTTATTGCACAGGATCCATCACGACCACTACCCTGACGCTCAGCGGATATACAGGAACTATTACCAAATGGCAATCCGCAGCAAACGGTGATTTCAGTACTGGCGTTTCTGACATCTCCAATACCAGCACTACCTGTACAACAGCCTCTAATCTCTCTGCCACAACGTATTACCGGGCCGTTGTAACCAGCGGGACCTGCTCATCAGCCAATAGCAGCACAGCATCAATCACTATCAATGCGGTTTCAGTCGGAGGAGCCATTTCTGGCAGTAATACTGTATGCTCCGGAACAAACAGTACCAATCTTTCACTTTCCGGTCATACCGGAACCATATTGAGATGGGAATCTTCCACAGATAATTGGACAACTTCTTCCGTTAACATAAATAATACCATGACAAATCTAACCGCTTCCAATCTTACAACCAGTACCAAATATCGTGCAGTGGTCCAGAGCGGAGTTTGCACCGAGACAACCAGCACTGATGCCGCCATTACAGTAAATGCCGATCCTGTTGCGGGAACAGCTCCATCGAACTATGTAATCTGCCAGGGAGCAACCGCTTCAATAACCTTATCCGGGAGCAGTGGATTCATCCAATGGCAGCAATCCGCAGACGGCTCCACCGGATGGTCAGACATTACAGCAGCTACAGCCTCCACCTTTGCTCCGGAGACTCCATTGGCCGGCACCTACCATTTTCGGGCCAAAGTGTTCAACGGAGTATGTATTCCAGTTTACACTACCGTGGATGTTGTTGTCCAATCAACCAGTGTCGGCGGAAGTATCTACGGAACAATTAACATCGCTTATGGCACCGCTACCGACCTTATTCTCCAAGATTACTTTGGCAACGTCCAACGCTGGGAAAGAAAATTATCATCAGGAAGCTGGGAGATAATTGCCAATAATTCAATATCCCTGACAGAAATTCCCACCAACATAGGCTCCTGGCACTTTCGGGCGCAGGTGGCCAATGGTTCATGCGAGGCCGAATATTCAAATGAGTTTCACATGACTGTAAGTCCTAAAGAGCTAACGGTAAGCAGCGCAGTTGTTGCAACAAAAGTATATGATCAAAATGCCGGTGCAATAGTGTCAGGTGCCGAACTATTAGGTGTTGAAACAGGTGATGCAGGGAAAGTCACACTTGGAAATTCCACCGTTGGCACTTTTGCCCAATCCAATGCAGGATCCGGTATAGCAGTTTCTACAACCATGACACTAATCGGTGCTTCCATGGGGAATTACTTCCTCACACAACCAGCAGGTTTGAGAGGAGATATTTCAGCAAAGACACTTACCATTACCGCCAATAACATCTCTAAAGTATATGGTTTAAATTACACATTTGTTGCAACTAATCCAGGTGACTTCAAAGTCGAAGGACTCATTAGCCCTGATTCTGTCTTAGGTATTACATTGTCCAGTCCCGGAGCACTAACGGTGGCCCCCGTCTCAGGATCGCCCTACGACATCATACCAGACGCGGCTACCGGCACGGGTCTTAACAATTACCAAATCACCTATTTAACTGGCAAACTAACTGTTAGCAAAGCACTTCTGGTCATCATGGCCGACGATAAGTCCAAAACCTACGGGGCAGCCGACCCTTTGCTTACGTACGGTTACTACGGCTGGGTGAATGGTGTTGAGCCTATTGCAACCACTCCGGATATCCTGACTTCCTTGTTAACAAACTCTCCTGTTGGAACCTACGAGGGGGCAATCGCTGTTTCAGGTGGTTTTGCAGAAAATTACACTTTCAGTTACATCCCCGCAGATTTTACTGTCACTGTCGCTACCCAGCATATCACATTTGATGACATGGCAGATGAGGTCTATTCCGACGGATTAATACTGAATCTGCAGGCAACGGCCAGTTCGGGATTAGCAGTAAGTTTCAGCGTAGTAAGTGGTCCTGCTGAAATTTCTTCAGGAAACAAATTAAATATCACAGGGGCAGGCTCAGTTATTATTGCTGTTGCGCAACAAGGGGATTTAAACTGGACCATGGCTACTACTGTCAACAAAACACTGACCATCCACCAGGCAGATCAAAAAATCACCTTTGATCATTTAGCTGATCTTCATTTTGGTGATTCTCCTGTAACCATTACTGCCACAGGCGGATTGTCAGGTAATCCAATTCTTTTTTCGAGCTCCGATCCTTCCATCGTTACCTGTACCGGCTCCAACGGGTCTTCCCTTAACCCCGTAAAGGCCGGTACTTGTATCATTTATGCCAATCAGGCAGGAAATAGTAATTACAATGAGGCGTCAATCAGTCACAGCTTCGAGGTGGTCAAATCCAACCAAAACCTAACCTTCAATCCACTCGATGCAAAGACCTTCGGTGACGCCTCATTTATTCCTGCTGCATCAGCCAGCTCCGGACTTCCCGTTAGTTTTACCAGCAGCAATACCTCCGTTGCAACGATTTCTAACAGTAACCTAACCGCCACAGGTGCCGGTACTACAATTATTACAGCTGCTCAGGCAGGCAATGATAATTATAGTGCCGCACCTTCTGTTGATCAAATACTTGTTGTCAATAAAGCGCAGCTAACCGTCACAGCAACTGCCCAATCCAAAACTTATGGAGCAGCCAACCCGACACTCAGCTTTTCCTACAGCGGTTTTAAGAACGATGAGGATGCTTCCGTTCTGAACGTTTTGCCAGTTACCACAACAACAGTATCAACAACTTCACCAGCAGGTGTTTACAGTGGTTCCGATGCGATTATTGTCTCAGGAGGCAGCGATGACAATTACTCATTCTCCTATTTGCCAGCCGATTTTACCGTCACCAAAGCCATCCAGACCATTACATTTGCAGACCTGGCCGATATGCATTACGGTGATTCCCCTATTATCCTGACTGCCACAAGTGGAACCTCCGGTAATCCAATCGTCTTTTCAAGTTCCGATCCTTCCCTTGCTACCTGCACCGGTGCGAACGGGGCTTCCCTTACCCCCATAAAACCAGGTACTTGTTTCATTTATGCCAATCAGTCCGGAAGCAGTTCGTACAATGCTACTACCCAGATTGCCCAAACTATCACTATCCTGGCAATTGCGCCAAAGCTGACAACTGATGCCGTCTCAGATATCGCCGGTGAAACAGCAACAGTAAAAGGAAATATTATTGACAACGGAGGATCAGCAATTACATCAGGCGGAGTCTGCTGGAGTTCTTCGCCTTCACCCACAACCTTGAACTATAAAGCAACCAATGAAACAACATCAGGATCATATTCCTGTGCCATTACCGGACTTTCTGCCGGTACTATTTACTTTGTGCGCGCTTTTGCGACCAATTCAGCTGGAACCTCTTATGGAAATCAGGTTAGCCTGGTAACTTCAAAGCTGGGTGCCTTCCCGGATATCGGCAAAACTTACGGCGATCCACCATTTGTTTTGGATGATCCAAATTCTATCAGCAATGGGAGCTTCTCTTACTCAAGCAATAACACGAATGTGGCCAGTATCTCAGGCAACACGGTTAACGTCAACGGCGCAGGTACGGCTACGATTTCAGTACAACAGGCTGCTTCCGGTGCCTATGCTGAAGCTTTCACTTCGGTCGATCTGGTAGTAATCAAAACAAACCAACTACTCTCACTTAATTCATTGCCTGAAGGTGTAATAGCGTTGAAAGATATAGCCGGAACCATCCAGGTATCTGCTTTCTCCAATTCCGGACTTCCGGTTACGATATCACTGGGTACGGGAAGTCCGGGCTCGATAAACACCTACAATCAGCTTTCTAATATCAATGAGGCTGGTCATGTGGTGATCAATGCTTTCCAGGCAGGAAATATCAATTACAATGAGGCGTCAATCAGTCACAGCTTCGAGGTGGTCAAATCGAACCAGAACCTAACCTTCCATCCACTCGATGCAGAGATCTTCGGTGACGCCTCATTTAATCCTGCTGCCTCAGCCAGCTCAGGACTTCCCGTTAGTTTTACCAGTAGCGATGCTGCAGTAGCAACTATTGTTGGAAATACTGTCACAATTATCGGGGCAGGTACCACAACTATTACCGCTGCCCAGGCAGGCAATGATAATTATAGTGCCGCAATATCTGTATTACAAAAACTTACGGTCAGCAAAAGAGAACTTACCGTAACAGTCGATTCTAAAACCAAGAGTTATGGCGATGTCATTCCAATCCTGACTTATCAATTTAGTGGCTGGAAGAGTGGAGAAAATTCATCTGTCCTGCAAGCATTACCAGTGACTTCCACAGCTATCAACAAGGAATCAAAAGCTGGTTTGTACAAAGGGGCAATTACAGTATCCGGCGGATCAGCTATTAACTATAAATTCAATTATATAGCCGGCGATATTACAATATTGAAAGCCATGCTGACTATCAGTGCTGATGCAAAGACCATGGTCTTTGGTACCAACGTTCCAATGCTAACCTGCCAGTACGCCGGTTGGCAAAACGGACAGGGAGAGTCGGATCTCTCTATGAGGCCATCTGCAGTAACTTCCATCAGCAAATTATCGGATGCGGGAGTTTATGCTAACGCAATCACCTTGTCCGGAGCAGTGGATGAAGACTATGATTTCACTTATTTTCCGGCGGCCTTGACCGTCACAAAGGCTGATCAGACCATTACCTTTAAACAATTGCCTGCCACCACCTTCGGCGACACACTACAGGTCCTATCTGCCACCTCAACATCCGGTCTGATTGTTACCTTCTCAAGTAGCAAATCAAATGTTGGCACAGTATCTGGAAATATCTTCACCACGACCGGTACAGGAACCACAATCATTACCGCGTCACAATCCGGTAATGCCAACTATAATGCGGCAAATTCTATTGACCAGACGATTACAATTGGGAAAGCCATTCAAACCATCAGTTTTATCAATTTGCCAACCAAAGATTCTGGCGAGGCCTCTTTCATCGTGACAGCTTCGGGAGGAGCCTCCGGAAATCCGGTCATCTTTTCCAGCTCCGATCCTGCAGTAGCAATCTGCACCGGTGCAAACGGATCGACTATCACAATCTTAAATGCTGGAAGCTGTAATATTTCTGCCAACCAGTTAGGGAATGATTCCTTTTTTGATGCTTATCAGCAGAGCCAGTTGCTCACGATTTATCCAGTCAAACCCTCACTCACGACAACTGATGTTTATGATATTTCCATTTCCAGTGCAACTTCAGGAGGTAATATTATTGCCAATGGAGGAGGTATTATTACGGAAACAGGTATTTGCTGGAGTACAGACCAGAATCCGGATACCAAAGACAACAGGACAAATGAGGGTACCGGAAATGGTCGGTTTACTTCTGAAATCACCAGCCTTAATCCCGGGATTACCTACTTTGTACGGGCATATGCGACCAATTCAGCAGGGACTTCTTATGGTAATCAAATCAGCTTTATACCTTTCCAATTGACCTCCCTACCAGCTATCCAAAAAACGTATGGCGATGCGGCTTTTATCCTCATCGATCCAGAATCTCCTTCCATTGGGAGTTTCTCTTACTCAAGCAATAACACCAATGTGGCCAGTATCTCAGGCAACACGGTTAACATCAATGGCGCAGGTACGGCAATCATAACTGTAAGACAGGCTGCTTCCGGTGCCTATGCTGAAGCTTTCACTTCAATCGGTCTGTCAATTACCAAAGCAAACCAGATACTTACACTTAATCCATTACCCGAAGGTGTAATAGCGCTGAATGATATAGCCGGAACCATCCAGGTATCTGCTTCTTCAAATTCCGGACTTCCGGTTACAATTTCCCTGGGTACGGGAAGTCCTGGCTCGATAAACACCTACAATCAGCTTTCTAATATCAATGAGGCTGGTCATGTGGCGATCAATGTATTTCAGGCAGGAAATATCAATTACAATGAGGCGTCAATCAGTCACAGCTTCGAGGTGGTCAAATCGAACCAAAACCTAACCTTCCATCCACTCGATGCAAAGACCTTTGGTGACGCCTCATTTAATCCTGGTGCCTCTGCCAGCTCAGGACTTCCCGTTAGTTTTACCAGTAGCAACGAAGCAATAGCAACTGTCAACGGTTCGACAATAGTCTTAAATGGTACTGGAACTTGCTTAATTACCGCAACTCAGGAAGGCAACGGATCATACAATAAAGCTCCGGACATCAAACAAATCCTACAAGTAAAAAAGGCAATGATTCAAGTGACTGCCGATAATAAAACGAAAAAATATGGCACAGCTAACCCAACGCTTACCTATTCTTACAGCGGTTGGCAATATGGTCAGGATGAAGCTACCCTGACTGCTAAACCCAATATTACCACAAACATTACAAACGCTTCTCCTCCAGGATTATACACCGGAGCCATCAATCTGGCAGGTGCAGCAGCTGGTAATTATGACTTCACTTATGTTTCGGCCAATATGATTGTCACCAAAACCTCACAGACCATCAACTTTAATGCACTTCCTGATAAGAATTACGGCGATTCTCCTTTCAACCTGACTGCCTTTGCGAATTCTTCGCTAGGGGTTACCTTCTCAAGCAGCGATCCTTCTGTGATTACAGTTCTTGGCAGTACCCTGACTGTCAAGGGCGTCGGTTACAGCACCATAACAGCGACTCAGTCGGGTGATGACAATTACGAATCCGCACCTCTTGTGTCAAGGGACCAGATGGTCTACGCAGCCACACTGACAATTGTCGCTGATCCCAAAACAAAAATTTATGGCTCCCCAAATCCTCCGCTAAGCTACTCTTGCTATGGATGGAGAAATAGTGAAGACGAGTCTGTTTTTATTACAAGACCAAAAATCGCTACAAATATCACAAACACCTCTACTGTTGGTGTTTATAACAATGCCGTCATGGTTTCCGGCGCCGCATGCAATAACTATCTTATCAACTATGAACCGGCCCGGTTCACAATTACCCCCAAAACGGTTACGCCGCAGATACTTGCCAACAATAAAAATTTTGACGGAACAAGGGGCGCCACAATCTGTAATAAGTCGCTGATAGGAGTGCTATCATCTGACGACGTAAACCTTATTGTTACCGCAACCGAATTTGAAAGTGCACAGCCGGGCAAAGGGAAGCTGGTAACTGCCACCGGACTGAAACTTACGGGTGTTTCTGCAGGAAATTACCTCTTAACTTCCACTACAGCAGTCGTCTACGCAGAAATTTATGCGCTGCCTAAACCTACCATTGCCGGACCATCAGAGGCCTGTAAAAACAGTACTGGTTATGTTTACACGACCGAGAAATCGATGAGTAACTATCAATGGAACGTCTCTTATGGAGGAGTAATCACTTCCGGGGATGGTACCAATTCGATCATTGTCAGCTGGAATTACAGTGGAGACCAGAAGGTTAGTGCAAAATACACGAATAATAATGGTGCAGAAGGAGCTTCCGAAAAACAGATCCTTGTCCATCCACAACCTCAACCTATCATTACTAGTTCCGGATTATCAGTAACCGGCAGTCCTGGAATTCGTTATGAGACCGAAAGCGGTATGACAGATTACAGCTGGAATGTACCTTCGGCCGGTACCATTACCAACGGAGCTGGAAGCAATTCAATTGCAGTAACCTGGAATGATGGAGGACTATATACTATCAAAGTAAGTTATGCCAATGCGAAAGGCTGCAAGAGCGATCCTGCTATCCTGTATGTTGGGATTACGAGTGCCCCGGAAAAACCCCAGACACCAGGCATTATTACCAGTATTAAAGGTACAGCGGATGTTTGTTCGGGTTCAAGGGAAGTCCTTTTCACCGCTGCACCGTCTGACCATGCAACAGAATATATCTGGACGCTTCCGGAAAGGGCTACTATTGCTTCGGGTGAAGGAACGGCCAATATTAAAGTTAACTTCCCGGATAACGCAATTTCAGGCATGCTGATGGTTCATGGCCGGAATTCCGGTGGCGACGGACCTGCTGCAAGCTATTCCATCAACATCTCAAATTTGCCGGCTCCCGCAGGTAATGTAACCGGAGCTTCATCTGTTTGCCAGGGCGCATCAGGCGTTAACTACTCAGTCCCGGAAATCCAATATGCCGCAGATTACAACTGGAGCCTACCGAACGGAGCCTCTATCGTTTCAGGAGCAGGCACCAACTCTATCACGGTAGATTATACCATGAATGCTACCTCCGGTGACATCGCTGTTTATGGAACAAATCTTTGTGGAAGAAGCATATCCTCAAAAGATCTGGCTGTAACAATCAATACAATACCCGTAGCACCTGTCATCACAGTAAATGGCAGTTCAATCTTAAGTAATGTTCCTCAGGGAAATCAATGGTACTTCTCTCCGGATGCAATTAGTCCTGGCACACAGTTATCAGGTTCCACAGGACAGGTCTGTGAACCTACCAGGAGAGGATGGTATTGGACAACCACTATCCTGAACGGATGCATTTCCGATCCATCGGATCGCAAATATCATCTGGTGTTGCAGGAAAAACATATTTACAACGTATTCCCAGTACCGAATAATGGTGAATTTACTATTTCAATAGCATCGGCCGAAGTGCATCGCTTCGACGTATCCATTTATAATCCGATTGGACAGAAAATATATGAAATTGCAAATCTTTCTGTGTATGGCGAATATCGATTTCCTGTCAATCTAAAACCCATAAAATCAGGCACATACTTCATTGTTTTTAAAACAGGAGAAGACCAGGAAGTCAGGAGGATGACAATCTATCAGTTTTAAAGAAACAAAAAATCACAATTCTTTGATCATCCTGGCAATAATTTCCCGGAATTTCTCGATTTCAACGTCCGGTATCACTTGCAATAGCCTGGTCTCACATTCTTGTCTTGATCTATCAATTTCTGCTCTGATTTTTCTGCCGTCCTCTGTCAGACAAAGCGTGATCGCCCGGCGGTCACTCTTGTCGATGTTCCTGTCGAGATAACCATCAACAACCAGCTTTTCTACGACTCTGCTAATCCGCGAAGGCGATAGTCCCATGTTCTTGGCTAACTCTGGACTGCTAATTCCAGTACATTGATCCAGGGAACTAAAGAATAGCAATTCTGACTGTGAAAGATGCAATTGCTCCATTAACTGATTGTCGATTGCAGCACATTTTTTCTTCATTTCGAAAATCAAATCCAAAATTTCTTTACCTTTTCCCATTGTTTGTCATCAAGTTAATGTTTCAACCAACTGCGATATCCATGATTTGTCAATCACCAACCGATAGTTTAATAATCCTCATGGGTATTTCATTAAGCTGCGACAAAACTACAAATTAGACAACTATTAACAAAGACATTTTATGCTAATAACAAATATTTTCATTAAATAATTTTGATAATCGAAAATATAATTTACTTTTGCATAAAAATAATTGCTAGTAACAATTTAAAAACAATTAAAATTTCATATTATGACACTTGAACATTTAACACTCGAAACATTCAAAGAAAAAGTATTCAATTTTGAAGCAAATAAGGACTGGAAATTTGAAGGTCAAGCTCCTGCCATCGTCGATTTTTATGCTGACTGGTGTTCACCCTGCAAAATGGTTGCCCCCATTTTGGAAGAGTTACAGGAAGTTTATGGCAGCAAATTGAACATTTACAAAGTAAATACAGAAGAAGAACGTGAACTGGCCGGCATGTTCGGAATCCAGAGTATTCCCTCAATCCTCTTCATTCCGCTGGAAGGCCAGCCTCAGATGGCTCAGGGAGCGCTTCCCAAAGCAAGCTTTATCAGTGCCATTGAAGATGTATTGAAGGTGAATTAACAGAAGAGCACCCAAAACATTTCACTTCCATGCACATTACTTACGAATTCTGGGGAAAAGACCTTCCAGTCGACAAACTGAAAAAAGGAATTCCGGTAACTCATTCCATAATTGTTCATAAGGGTTAGATTGTTGGCTTTAATTTTACGTTTTGTGATAAAATTCTCTAAGACTATTTTGATTTCTAAAATAGTTCTTTACTTTTGCTTGCAGTTTTTAATATTAATCATGATTACACTTACAAATTACAGGGGCTCGAACTGGCTTTGGCGCGACTTCATATTAGATGCGTGAGCGGTATACCTGCAATTAAACCATAAAGGGGATATGTCTGTTTACGCGACATCTCCCCTTTCCTTTTTTTATTTGATTCATACAATTCAAAACCAAAACAAAAGTGATGCAAAAGAAAATTTATCTCGACGAATCGGAAATGCCGAAGCAATGGTACAACCTTGCTGCCGATCTTAAAATGTTGCCCCCACTTGGTCCTGATGGTAATCCGGTCACAGCTGAAATGCTTGCACCGGTCTTCCCAATGAACCTGATCGAACAGGAAGTAAGCACCGAACGCTGGATCAATATTCCTGAAGAAGTGCAGGGTATGCTGAAAATCTGGAGACCCAGCCCGCTGATCCGGGCCTTTGAGCTGGAAAAAGCACTGGGAACTCCGGCAAAAATCTTTTACAAAAATGAAAGCGTTTCCCCGGCGGGAAGCCACAAACCAAACACAGCCATTCCACAGGCATGGTACAACAAACAATTCGGAATCAAGCGAATCACAACAGAAACCGGCGCCGGACAATGGGGAAGCGCCCTATCATTTGCCTGTGCGCTAATTGGCGGAATCGAGTGCAAAGTTTTCATGGTAAGGGTAAGTTACGAACAAAAACCATTCCGTCAGATATTGATGAATACCTGGGGTGGGAAGTGCGTGGCCAGTCCTAGCACAGAAACGGCCGCAGGTCGTGCGGTACTGGCACAATTTCCTGATACTCCCGGGAGTCTGGGGATTGCAATTTCTGAGGCGATTGAAGCGGCTGTTACCGACCCTACCGGGAAAACCAGGTACGGACTTGGCTCAGTCCTCAACCACGTTATGCTGCACCAAACTATTATCGGACTGGAAGCAAAAAAACAGCTTGCGAAAGTGGGTATTAAAAAACCTGATATCGTGATTGGCTGCTGTGGCGGCGGAAGTAACTTTGCCGGACTTGCTTTCCCTTATATTCAGGATAAAATCAATGGGGCAGAAATTGAAATCATCGGTGCAGAGCCCTCCTCCTGCCCTACACTGACGAAAGGAACCTTCATGTACGACCATGGCGACATTGCCAAAATGACCCCTTTGTTGCCGATGTACAGTCTGGGCCACAACTTTATTCCGGCGCCCATCCATGCAGGCGGTTTGCGTTACCACGGGATGTCTCCGCTGGTAAGTGCAGCCGTTAGAGCCGGTTATGTTACACCTATTGCCATTCCTCAATCTGAATGCTTTGAGGCAGGTATGTTTTTTGCTAAAACAGAAGGAATTGTACCGGCGCCAGAAACTAATCATGCCATTGCTGCAACCATCCGGGAAGCAAAAAAAGCAAAAGAGGAAGGCAAAGAAAAAATCATCCTATTCAACCTCTCCGGTCACGGGATGATGGACCTCCAAGGTTACGACAAATACATGCGTGGACAACTGTCAGACTTCGAACTCTCTGATCAGGAAATCAGTGAAAACCTGCATCAGATGGATGGATATCCAAAACCCTAGTCAAAATAATCTATCAACTTTCCCAATGTTTCTAGTGTTGTGTTAAGTGCCCAATGGTGGAACGTCATGCTTAACACAGCACTAGTAACGTTCAATTATTGCTCATTACTGGAAACTTTGGGAAAGTTCTTCTACTCGCTTCAAAAAATCCCTTTTTTCACTATCGGTGATAAAAGCAGCCTCAAAAGAATTTCTAACCAATCGGATGATATCTTCCTCCGATAAGCTCAGAGCATCTGCTACCGCAATAAAATTGTCATTGAGGTATCCCCCGAAATAGGCCGGATCATCTGAGTTGACAGTAACCTTAATTCCCCGGTCAAGCATATCCTTCAAAGGATGGTCAGACATTTGTTGAATGACCTTCAGCTTGAGGTTGGACAAAGGACAGGAGGTCAACGCAATCTCATATATACTCAATACATCAAGCAGATCAGGATCTTGTACCGCACTATTCCCATGGTCAATCCGGGAAGCCTTAAGCAAATCAAGTGCACCCCAGATATATTCCGGCGGGCCCTCTTCGCCTGCGTGAGCAACCGTCAGGAAACCCATTTCCAGAGCACTCTCGAAGAGGTTTCCAAATAGTTCAGGAGGAAAGTCATTTTCTGACGAGTCCAGACCGACTGCGGTAATCCAACCCTTGTAAGGAATAGCTTCATCCAGCGTTTTGAATCCGTCATCGGGGCTTAAATGCCGCAGGAAGCAAAGAATCAGTTTGAAAGAAATCCCGAGCTTCTCATAACCATCTGCCAATGCGCGGTAGATGCCTCCGATCACCGCACTGAATGGGACTCCCCGTGAAGTGTGAGCCTGGGGATCGAACATCACCTCAGTGTGTACAATATTGTTCTCTTTCGCTTTCAGCAGATAGGCCCAGGTAAGGTCATAAAAATCCTGCTCCTGAACCAGCACGGAAGTAGCAGCATAATAAATTTCCAGAAAATCCTGCAACCGATCAAACTTGAAAGCATCCCGTAAAGAATCAATTGATTCATATTTCAATTTAATACCGTTACGATTTGCCAGCTGAAACATCAGTTCAGGTTCGAGGCATCCCTCTATGTGAAGGTGCAATTCTGCCTTAGGTAAAGACCTGATTAGCTCGTGTAGATCTGTCATACAGATTAATAGTTTTTCCCCTGAATTTCAAAATAAGCCTGTGGATGTGAGCATACTGGACAAATCTGTGGTGCACTAAGCCCTTCATGCAAATATCCGCAGACGAGACATTTCCATATTACTTTGTCACCACGTTTGAATACCATACCTGATTCCAGGTTGTCGAACAAAGTCCTGTATCGTTCTTCGTGGGCCTTTTCTACTTTCGAAATCATTTTAAACTTAGCGGCAACCTCTTTGAAACCCTCATCTTCCGCAATACGGGCAAATTCAGGATATAATTTTGTCCATTCTTCGTTCTCACCATCAGCAGCAGCCTTTAAATTTTCGAGCGTAGATCCAATTATCCCGGCAGGATAGGATGCCGTTATTTCAACCATTCCTCCTTCAAGAAATTTAAAAAACTGCTTGGCATGAGACCGCTCATTCATGGAAGTCTCTTCAAAGATAGCGGCAATCTGTTCGAGGCCCTCTTTTCTTGCCTGTTTGGCAAAGTAGTCATAGCGCATTCTGGCTTGGGATTCTCCGGCAAATGCTTTCAACAGATTTTGTTCTGTTTTTGAACCTTTTAATGTTTTCATAAAACAAATATTTGATTTATATTGTACAACGCAAAGGATCAGATTATCGACTGATTTATGATAAAGTTAAAAGAATAATCTGTTTAGGCAAAAGATGTGCAGGCTATTCAGAGATCGAATGTGGTAATTTATAATTATTCTAAGTTAAGAAATCGTTAAATTCCTTATTCATATATTTGTCTAAAACCAATGGGTGCTTCAAATACAGCCATTATTCAGCTATTGCACCTTCCCCACGTTTCAACGGGAAAAAAGTGAGAGAAGGAGATGCTATAAAATCGCCCAATCCAAGTTTGGGCCAAAGTGTATCGATTTTATTTATTGTTTCCGGAGAAGAAAGAACCGGATTAGGCCAGTCGCGTTGAAAACCATCAGACTGAGCTGTTTTACGTGTGCCATCCACCACCAGGTGCGAAACTTCTCCTGAATGAGTTGCCTCAAAAATTTTGCAATCCCTTTTCGGATCGATATTTCCTGTAACGTACCAGATAACAGCATTCAGATTGTCCAGTGGCAAACCCGCATCAACAACTACTACAAATTTTACGCTGCGTACAGCTTCAAATTGGAGGAGCTGTTCGGTCAGTTCATTCATATGGAAATCCGGATTTTTCTCGACACCCAAAAGTAGCACTGAAATACCTTTGTCGAGTAACGATCCATTAACAGTTTGGATTTCATCTATCTTCTGTCCTAAATTCACAAATTCGCTGGAATGTGGCAGAGACGTCTCAACAAGAGATTCACCAATTTCTTCAGGAAATTTCATAGTTGCATCTATTCCCATTTTGGACCCATAGGCGAATTTCGAAGAGGAATGATCCAGTACATCCATGGGTCCTGAAGAGAAAATGATGTCCGACGCAGGATCAATCTGCATGCTAAGCTTTCTCGCAAAAACTGCCATATCTGTCCATTGATTTTCCCGATCTGTTATTACCATGATCTTGTTAAACATCATCTGTCCGGCACCCCACATGGCATGCATGATCTTTAGTGCCTGTCCGGCATAACTCTTATCAATCGATGCAAGTGTCAGATTATGTGCCACTCCCTGAGGCGGAAGATAAAGGTCTTCCAACTCTGGCATCATGGTAAGACGCATGGGGGCAAGAAATATTTTTTCGGTGGCCAGTCCGATGTAGGCATCCTCCTGAGGGGGTATACCTACAATAGTTGCCGGATAAATTGCATTCTTCCGATGGGTGATGCAGGTAACATGAAATTTGGGATACCAATCAGCAAGTGAATAAAAACCGGTATGATCGCCAAACGGACCTTCCCAAACCAGTTCCTCCGCGGGATCAACAAATCCTTCAATCACGATGTCGGCGTCATCCGGCACCTCCAGGTCGTTGGTCAGGCACCTAACAAGCTCAACTTTCTTTTTCCGTAGAAACCCCGCCAGCATAAATTCATCGATCTGGTCGGGAAGCGGCGCCGTGGCGGCATAGGTATAGGCGGGATCACCACCTAATACAACTGAAACGGGCATTCTTTGTCCAAGTTTCTTGTAACCAAGATAATGCCTGGCGCCGGTCTTGTGTTTTTGCCAGTGCATACCTGTTGAATCCGGTCCCATAATCTGCATCCTGTACATCCCGACATTCCGGTTTCCGGTTTCCGGATCCCTTGTTACCACACAAGGTAATGTAATAAATGGCCCTCCGTCTGCCGGCCAGCAAGTCAGGACAGGCAGTTTATGCAAATCGGGTTTTTCCATGACGATCTCCTGGCATTTACCTCTGCCGGATTTTTTCTTCGGCATCCAGGAGGCAATCCTCGAGAGCAAAGGGAGCAACTTTAATTTATCCAAAAGACTCCCCGCAGGACCGGCCAATTGTTTAAATAACTCTTCCAGTTCTGCTCCGATATCACCGAGCGAAGTGTGTCCAAGAGCAAGACATATTCTTGATTCAGAGCCAAATGCATTAATAAGAAGGGGGAAGGCCGTTCCGTTGTTCTCGAACAACAGTGCCTTCCCCCCTCCAGGGCTCTTTGATATCCTGTCAACAATCTCAGTAATCTCCAGGACAGGATCGACAGTTTGGCTAATTCGGATTAATTCTCCTTTGCTTTCAAGTACTGATACAAATTCGTTTAATCCGTTGTACGCCATATTGTATTATATGCCAGCTTTTTGTTTAAAAAACTCCAGTGTTTCGGATGATGGCCTTTCCAGAGGCAAGTTATACATCCTGTCCCATACCAGTTGCGCCAGTACACCAAGTGAACGGCTTACACCGAACATAACCGTATAGAAAAAGTGTTCGGTTATGCCATAATGTTGAAGCAGTGAACCTGAAAAAGCATCCACATTCGGCCACGGATTCTTGATCTTACCCAACGACTGCAAGATAGGAGGAACGATATCATACAGGAGATTTACTGTATCGATCAAGCTGTCATTTTTCACATATTTTTGGGCAAAAATCTGCTGTGCGGTGAAGCGTGGGTCTGTTACCCTTAAAACAGCATGACCATAACCCGGTACCACCTGCCCGGAAGAGATCGTCTTGCGAACATATGCTTCGATTTTACCTCTTTCCTCCTCTTTTGTCTCACTTGAACCAATCTCCTCCTGCATCTCAAAAATCCAGTTGATCACCTCCTGGTTTGCATAACCATGCAATGGACCGGCCAAGCCGAGCATACCGGCAGCATAAGAATAATAAGGATTACTTAAAGCAGAGCCAACCAGATGAGTTGCATGAGCCGAAACATTTCCTCCTTCATGATCTGCATGAATCATCATGTACATCCTGAAAAGCCGATAAATCTCATCCTGATCATATCCCATCATGTGCGCAAAATTCGCAGCCCAGTCAAGATTGGGATCCGGAGGGATAAACCTGCCATCTTTAAAGTTACGTCTGTAAATATAAGCAGCAACGACTGGAAGTCGGGCAATCAGATCCATCACATCTTCAAAAGTAGTATCCCAGTAATCGTTTTTATGCAGACCATCACGATGAGCTTTCTGGAACTTCGACTCGGTAGCCATTGCAAGAATTGCAGTACTGAACTGAGTCATAGGCTTGCTCGTGAGAGGCATAGCGTCCATAATCTCCATCACGTGTTCAGGAAGTTCACTCCTTCTCACCAACTCCTTGCTAAGGGCATCAACCTCTTCTTTGGTAGGAATTTCATTGAGTAAAAAGAGATAAAAAAGACCTTCAGAAAGAGGCTCTCCTTCAGACCTGACCTTTGGCAACTTCTGCTGAATTTCTGGAATGGTATATCCCCTATAGGTGATGCCTGTATTGGGATTGAGTTTTGAAGTCACGGTAAGCAATCCGGTCATGCCTTTCATTCCGGTAATTACCTGCTCAATATTTACTGATTCAATAACTGTATTTCCAAATTCGCTGATCAAACGTTTTACGACAAGGCGCTCTTCTTCACCTTTCTTCAAAAGTTTCTTTTTTATGTATTCCATAAAGAGTTAATTATGTTAGTTAACTTGTTCTGTGATTAGCCTAAAACAACCCTGGCTCCAAAAATCATTCCTGAAGCTCAATCCAAAAAGCCGGTGAAAATTACATAAAAAATGTATCAATTTATATATTTATCTAACAAATAAGGTAAAAATTGTAAAAATATGGAAAAGCTTCATAACCAAGGTGTAAACCTAAAAAGCAAAAGCCATCCGGTATGGATGGCTTTTGCTTTTATTGGATAACCCGACCTATCAGGAGGCAGCTTCCTCAGTAGTAGCTTCAACCATTTTTGCCTCTTTTTCAGGTGTTTCGGTTTTTTTTGTCTTCCGTACACGACGTTTCTTGGTAGTATCAATCTTGGGTGTTGACAACATATTTTCGTTGTAATCAACCAATTCGATGATACACATTTCAGCATTATCCCCCATTCTGTTACCAGTTTTCAAGATTCTGGTATATCCTCCCGGGCGCTCGCCAATCTTCACGATAATATCGCGGAAAAGCTCAGTAACGACCTGTTTGCTTCTAAGATCACTGAAAACTTCACGTCTGTTGTGGGTGGTATCTTCTTTGGCCCGTGTAATCAATGGTTCAACAAAAACTCTTAACTCTTTTGCTTTTGCCAATGTTGTAGTAATACGTTTGTGAAGCAAAAGAGAGTTAGCCATGTTAGAAAGCATTGCCTTCCGGTGTGAGCTGGTTCTACCTAAATGATTAAAACCTTTTCTATGTCTCATTATAATTATTCCTTGTCTAATTTATACTTACTGATATCCATCCCGAAACTCAAATTGAGATTAACCAACAAATCATCTAATTCAGTGAGGGATTTTTTGCCAAAATTCCTGAATTTCAACAGGTCGTTCCTATTATAAGTAACAAGTTCTCCAAGGGTCTCAACATCAGCTGCTTTTAGGCAATTGAGTGCGCGAACCGAGAGATCAAGATCGACCAGTTTATTCTTCAGCAATTGACGCATGTGCAGAATTTCCTCATCAAATTCTTCATTGGCGAATTTCTCATCAGAATCGAGTGTGATTTTCTCGTCAGAGAAAAGCATGAAATGGTAAATCAGAATTTTAGCTGCTTCCTTCAATGCATCCTTCGGGTGAATTGAACCATCAGTATGGATATCAATGACCAGTTTTTCATAGTCAGTTTTCTGTTCCACGCGATAATTCTCAACCGAATATTTCACATTCTTGATCGGTGTGAAAATTGAATCGATCGGAATCACGCCGAACTCCTCGTCAGCTGGTTTGTTCTCTACTCCCGGAACATAACCACGTCCCTTCTCGATTGACATCTCAATCTGAAGTTTCACATCTGTTTCCATGTTGCAGATAAGCAAATCGGTATTCAAAACACGGAACCCGGTGATGAAGTTGTTGATGTCACCCGCCTTGAACTTGTTCTGACCAAAAATTGTCACAATGACTTTCTCACTGTCAAAATCTTCAACCACTTTCTTGAAACGGATCTGTTTCAAATTCAGTATCATCTCTGTAACGTCCTCAATCACGCCTGGAATCGTTGAAAATTCGTGCTCAACGCCTTCGATTTTGATGGTCGTAATTGCGTACCCCTCCAAAGATGACAACAAGATTCTGCGTAATGCATTCCCGATGGTAATACCATAACCGGGCTCTAGCGGACGAAATTCGAATTTACCGACTTTGTCATCCGACTCAATCATGATCACCTTATCCGGCTTCTGGAAAGCTAAAATTGCCATAAACCTTATATTAATTATTTCGAATACAATTCGACGATTAACTGTTCTTTGATGTTTTCAGGAATCTCTTCTCGTTCAGGTACATTTAAAAATTTACCTGACTTTGATTCTCCGTTCCATTCCAGCCATGAAAAACTGCTGTGACGGCGTGAAGAAAGAGAATCTGTGATAGCTACCAAAGATTTTGATTTTTCACGAACTGCCACAACCTCACCTGGACGAACAGTGTAGGATGGGATATTGACTACCTCACCATTTACAGTAATATGCTTATGAGAAACCAGCTGACGAGCAGCAGCACGGCTCGGAGCAATTCCAAGACGGAAAACCACATTGTCCAGACGGCTTTCGAGAAGCTGTAAAAGAACAGTACCGGTAATACCCTTGTGTGAATGTGCCTTTTCGAACAAATTACGGAACTGACGCTCTAAAACGCCATACATATATTTCGCTTTTTGCTTCTCTTTCAACTGTGTACCGTATTCGGAAACCTTCTTACGGCGTTTGCTGTTTCCATGCATTCCCGGAGGGAAATTCTTATGCTCAAATGCTTTATCGGGACCATAAATTGGTTCACCAAATTTTCTAGCAATTTTTGATTTAGGACCTATGTATCTTGCCATGTTTTTAAATTAAATTTTTCAAGAATTAGACACGACGACGTTTGGGTGGACGACAACCGTTATGTGGCATAGGGGTAACATCGACAATCTCAGTCACCTGGATACCAACATTAGCGATCGCACGAATAGCTGATTCGCGGCCGTTTCCCGGTCCCTTAACAAAGGCTTTAACCTTGCGCAAGCCAAGATCAAAAGCTGTTTTTGCACACTCTTCTGAAGCTGTTTGAGCCGCATACGGAGTATTTTTCTTTGAGCCACGGAAGCCTTTTTTCCCCGCTGATGACCAGGAGATTACCTCCCCATTATTGTTGGTCATCGAAATGATAATATTGTTAAAAGAAGAAGTAACGTGAGCCTGTCCAACAGCCTCAACATTAACTACCCTTTTCTTAGATATTCCAGTCTTTTTTGCCATCTCTACTTATTCTTATTTAGTAGCTTTCTTCTTATTTGCAACTGTCTTCTTTTTACCTTTACGGGTACGGGCATTGTTTTTTGTACTCTGTCCGCGAACCGGTAATCCCAAACGATGACGGATGCCACGATAACAACCAATATCCATTAACCGTTTGATACTCATCTGGTTTTCAGAACGAAGTTCACCTTCAACCTTGAAA
Source organism: Prolixibacteraceae bacterium (assembly GCA_036508555.1). Taxonomy (GTDB): domain Bacteria; phylum Bacteroidota; class Bacteroidia; order Bacteroidales; family Prolixibacteraceae; genus CAINVV01. The sequence continues at coordinate 4,824 of DATCHD010000113.1, read as the reverse complement.
CCATCAGTAATTACCTTACGAATTGAACTGAATTGATCGTCATTCCATTCGTTGACTTTGATGTTCTTGTCCACACCCGCCTTTTCAAGAATTTCATTTGAACGGCTGCGGCCAATCCCAAAAATATAAGTCAGGGCGATTTCGCCTCTTTTGTTATTTGGTATATCTACACCAACTATTCGAGCCATACTCTTATATTGATTAAAAAATCGTTATAAATTTAACATTTTTAACCCTGACGTTGTTTGAACTTCGGGTTTTTTTTGTTGATCACGTAGAGACGTCCCTTGCGACTCACAATCTTGCATTCCGCACTACGTTTCTTGATGGATGCCCTTACTTTCATTTTTCTAATTTTTAACTTTTGTATCTGAAAGAGATTCTTCCTTTACTAAGGTCATAAGGTGACATTTCAACCTTCACTTTGTCACCAGGTAAAATTTTAATATAGTGCATGCGCATTTTGCCCGAAATATGGGCTGTTATCACGTGACCATTTTGCAATTCCACCCGGAACATCGCATTGGACAATGCTTCGATAATTGTTCCGTCTTGTTCAATAAATGATTGCTTTGACATAGAAACTAATACTTCTGCATTAAACTTTAAAATTCACTCTATTTCCTCTACTGCTCCTGAGAGCAACCTAAAACATCCAATCAACCGACCTTGTTCAATGAAGCCAGGACTTCCCTATTCCCTTCCGACACCTTTTCAGATGACTCCTTTATTGCCGCGCTTATTCAGAGAATTATTTATCCCGGAATAATCATAAAAGAATGGAGGCGATCGATTTTTTCAGGTCGGCAAAGATACTGAAAAGAAAAAAAAGATACAACACTCTCTTTCGGAAACAGGCAAACTAAAATAAATTGATCTGAACGCATCAGCCAATAACTCCTGAGAGTTTCGGACTGATTTATTATGATGCTGTTACACAGCTAACTTGGTCTCTAAATCGTTGCACCAGCGGTGCGACCCTTGATTCTTCCTGATTTCAGCAATCCGTCGTAATGGCGCATCAGAAGATGACTCTCAATCTGCTGTAAGGTGTCAAGAATTACCCCGACCATAATCAGAAGTGATGTACCTCCAAAGAAGTGTGCAAACGATGAATTAATGCCTAAAATCATTGCGAAAGCTGGCAAAATAGTAATCAGACCCAGGAAGATAGAGCCAGGAAGTGTAATTCTCGACATGATCGTATCGATGTACTCTGCTGTTCTTTTTCCAGGTTTAATCCCAGGTATGAAACCGCCGTTTTTCTTCATATCCTCAGCCATTTGGTTAGGATTGATGGTAATAGCGGTATAGAAGTAGGTAAAAATAATAACCATCAAAAACATGACGGCATTGTACCAGAAACCTGTGTAATTTGAAAAAGATGCAAACATCTTCCCAAGTGTCTCAGACGAAAACAGTCCGGCCACACTGGCAGGGATGAACATAATCGCCTGGGCGAAAATGATCGGCATAACACCAGCAGCATTCACTTTTAAAGGGATATACTGACGAACGCCGCCGTACTGTCGGTTCCCAACAATTCGTTTCGCATATTGTACCGGCACCTTCCGGGTACCCTGAACAAGAAGAATTGTACTGGCAATAACGATCAGGAAGACCACCATTTCGACAATCAGCATGATAAAACCACGACCCTGCTCAGCCAATCTGCTCACAAATTCCTGAGCCATTGCTTGAGGCAGACGAGCGATGATACCAATCATGATAATAAGTGAAATACCATTTCCAATTCCCTTGTCAGTTATTCTTTCGCCAAGCCACATGATAAACATCGAACCTGCCGCAAGAACAATGGTAGAACTGATATTAAAAGTAAAACTACTCACCATGAAAGCCTGTTCCGGAAGCTGATACCTGAGATTGGCCAAATATGCCCATCCCTGGAAAATCAAAATTACAACGGTCAGGTAACGTGTCATCTGGTTGATTTTTCTTCTGCCGGATTCGCCCTCTTTCTGCAGCTTTTGAATATAAGGAACTGCAAATCCTAAGAGCTGAATAACAATCGAAGCACTGATATAAGGCATAATCCCCAACGCAAAGATAGATGCATTAGAAAAAGCACCCCCTGAGAACATGTTCAGCAGTCCAAGAATCCCATCCGATGACTGACTTCTTAAAGCTTCAAAATTAGCAGGATTTGGATCGATACCAGGTAAAATGACAAACGACCCAAAGCGATATACCGTTAGGAATAACAAGGTCACACCCAACCTGGATCTTAAATCCTCAATTTTATATATGTTCTTGAGCGTCTCAATCAACTTTTTCATCAGAATCAGATTAATTCAGTAGTACCTTCCAATTTTTCAATGGCCTCTTTGGCTGACTTGGAAAATGCATGTGCTTTAACTTCCAATTTGGACTTCAACTCACCCTTAGCCAAGATTTTTACTTTGTCATTTTTGCTGACAAATCCGGCCTCCAAAAATGATTGGAAATCAATGGTTGTCAGGTTTAAATCCTCTGCTAATTGTTGGAGCGTACTGAGGTTGATAGCCTTGTATTCAACGCGATTGATATTCGTGAAGCCAAATTTCGGCACAAGTCGTTGTAGAGGCATCTGTCCACCCTGAAAACTTCTCTTCGAAGAGTAACCAGACCTTGACTTCGCACCTTTGTGACCACGTGTGGAAGTACCACCATGTCCAGAACCTTGACCGCGACCAATTCGCTTTTCTTTTTTGACAGAACCTGCAGCAGGTTTTAAGTTATGTAATTCCATTTATATAGAAATATTATTCGTTAACTTCTTCAACCTTAACTAAATGCTGAAGCTTTCTAACCATTCCAAGAATCTCGGGTGTTGACTCATGAATCTTAGGCTGATTCAATTTGTGAAGTCCGAGTGCATCGATAATTTTCTTTTGAGCCTTCGATGCGCCAATTTTGCTCTTAAACTGTGTGATACGAATTTTCATAATGATTTAGATTTATCCGTTAAACACTTTGTCCAGAGCCACACCTCTATGTTCTGCAACAGTGTATGCATCCCGAAGTTCAATCAATGCTTCGAAGGTTGCTTTAACAAGGTTGTGTGGGTTCGAAGATCCTTTGGATTTAGCAAGAATATCATGAATACCAACACTTTCAAGCACGGCGCGCATAGCACCTCCGGCCTTAACACCGGTACCTGAAGAGGCAGGTTTCAACAATACATTCGCCCCTCCAAATTTCGCGGTTTGTTCGTGAGGAACTGTCCCATGAATAATTGGAATCTTAACAAGGTTTTTCTTCGCTGCATCTACGCCTTTGGCAATCGCTGCAGTAACCTCACTGGCCTTCCCAAGTCCCCAGCCCACAATACCGTCTTCGTTTCCTACGACGACAATTGCAGAGAAGCTGAAAGTTCTACCTCCTTTGGTAACTTTGGTGACCCGGTTGATTGCAACTAACCTGTCCTTAAGCTCAAGATCGCTGGTTTTTACTTTTTTAATATTTTTCGACATAACGGTTATATTTTTAAACCCCCTTCACGTGCAGCTTCTGCAACTGCTTTAACTCGTCCATGATATAAATTACCTCCACGATCGAAACTGGCAGCTGTAATTCCGGCAGCAAGTGCCTTTTCAGCAGCCAATTTACCGACCATTGCGGCTTTTTCAGTTTTGGTTCCGGCTTGAGAAGCGATTTCTTTGTTTAATGAAGAAACTGCCACCAAGGTTTTTCCCGCTACATCGTCTACAAACTGAACAGAAATCTGATTGTTGCTACGAAAAATGCTCATGCGGGGAACCTCTGAGGAACCGGAAACAATTTTCCGGATTCTCATGCGAATTCTATCTCTTCTTTGAATTTTTGTAAGAGCCATATCTAAAAATCATTTATTTTTTAGAAGCCGATTTACCAGCTTTGCGACGTAGTACTTCGCCAACGAATTTAACACCTTTACCTTTGTAAGGTTCCGGCATTCTGAAAGACCTGATTTTAGCAGCGACATGACCGATCAACTGTTTATCAGCACATTTGAGCGTGATGATAGGGTTGGCTCTTTTGTCAGTAACAGCTGTAACGCTTACCTCTTTTGGCAATTGCAGGTAAGTGTGGTGAGAATGTCCCAATACCAGGTCAAGTACCTGATCTTGTGATTCTGCACGGTAACCAACTCCAACCAATTCGAGTTTCACTTCATAGCCTTTTGATACACCCTGAACCATGTTGTTCAAGAGTGAACGGTACAATCCGTGCAATGCACGGTGACGTTTTTGTTCAGTAGGACGTTTTACCAAAATCTTGTTGCCTTCAACCGCAATTTCGATCTCTTTGTCTACTTTCTGAACCAGGGTGCCCAGCGCTCCTTTAACGGTGACAATATTTTCACTGTCGACGTTTATCGTAACTCCGGCGGGTAAATCAATGGGAAGTTTTCCAATTCTTGACATAATAATCCTCCTTTATTAATAAACGTAACATAATATTTCACCACCAACGTTCAAATCCTTAGCCTCTTTGTCGGTAATTACACCTTTGGAGGTAGAAATGATAGCGATGCCTAATCCGTTCAATACCCTTGGGACATCTTCAATTCCGCAATAGCGGCGAAGTCCCGGTTTAGAGATACGTTTTAGATTTTTTATTGCCGGTGTACCATCAGCAGGATGGTATTTCAAGGCAATTTTAATGCTTCCCTGATAGTTGACTTCTTCGTCAAATTTATAATTGAGTATGTACCCTTTTTCTTTCAGAATTCTGGTAATCTCTTTTTTAATGTTTGACGCAGGGATTTCCACGACTTTATGTTTTGCTTTGATAGCATTTCTTAGTCGGGTCAAGTAATCTGCAATAGGATCTGTCATCTTT
>DATCHD010000112.1:0-32497 GCA_036508555.1 Prolixibacteraceae bacterium | reverse complement strand
CCGATTAAAGTGGCACGCGAGCTGGGTTCAGAACGTCGTGAGACAGTTCGGTCCCTATCTGTTGTGGGCGTAGGAGACTTGAGAGGAGCTGACACTAGTACGAGAGGACCGCGTTGGACATACCGCTGGTGTACCAGTTGTCCCGCCAGGGGCATCGCTGGGTAGCTACGTGTGGCAGGGATAAGCGCTGAAAGCATCTAAGCGCGAAGCCCCCCTCAAGATTAGGTCTCCATTAAGGGTCGTTGAAGACGACAACGTTGATAGGCTGTAGGTGTAAAGGCAGTAATGTCAAAGCCGAGCAGTACTAATTACCCGTAACTTTCTACTGGTAGCTGAATTGTTTTGATTAGGGTCTTTCTAAAATTTTTGAAGTTTCTTCCTTGTATGTTAAGATATTGTAGTGTAAAAGCTAAAGCTATTAAGGTGGCTATAGCGACGGGGTTCCACCTCTTCCCATTCCGAACAGAGAAGTTAAGCCCGTCAGCGCCAATGGTACTGCGAAAGTGGGAGAGTAGGTCGCCGCCGTCTTAAACCAAGCCCCGGTTCATGTATTTGAGCCGGGGCTTCCTTTATTGGGAGAACGGTAGGGTCAATCCATTCTCAACTTCACCAAGCCAAACTGATCGAAGTCGAAAAGCAGGATGCATTTGTTATTATAGGTGCCGAGTATAACCTGAATGCAGACACTGGCCATATAAACACCTAAAATTCCGGGTACTACGCCTAGCACACCATTCTCATTGCAACCCGGTACATCTTCAGGATTTGGAGGTTCAGGATAAATATCCCTTAAATTCTTGCCTCCATCGTAGTTAAATACGGCCAGTTGCGCTTCGAAATTAAAAATACTGCCATATACAAGCGGTTTATTTAACTCGACACAAGTGTCATTAACCAGATAACGAGTGGGAAAATTATCGGAGCCATCTACAACCAGATCGAATTGGGAAATTAGTTGCGCGCTGTTTTTCTTATTCAGGATGTCGTTATAAACCTGAAATTCAACATTGGGGTTCTGAGCTTTTAAAATCGCAGCTGCAGTTTCTGCCTTGGGTTTTCCAATATCAGACGTTGAATACAAAACCTGACGGTGCAAATTATGAAGTTCTATTTTGTCGAAATCAATGATGCCGATCGTTCCAACTCCCGCCCCGCACAAATATTGCAGTACAGGACAGCCCAGGCCACCGGCGCCTACCACCAGAACTTTGGCATTTTTCAGTTTAATTTGTCCTTCAAGGCCAAATCCTGAAAGCATTAATTGGCGGTGATAACGATTTAATTCTTCTTTAGTTAATGCATCCATGATTTAAATAAATGATTTGTCCCAGTCTTTCCAAACCGGTTCATAATTTATACCTGAGATGTATTCGGCCATTTGCCCGGCGCTTCGTTCATCGGAGATGACAAACTGTTCCAGGGATTCCGGCTCCACAACATATCCGCCCGGATTCGTTTTTGAACCGGCACTTATACTGGTTATCCCCAACTTGATAATATTGTTCCTGAATTGTTCTGATTCGCGGGTGGAGATAGATAATTCAACATCTTCATACATCAAACGATAGGCACATATCAGTTGCACCAAATCTCTGTCCGAAACCAGCACATTGGGGGCTAACACCCCTTTTGCCGGACGAATGCGTGGAAATGAAACCGAGTATTTAGTTTGCCAGTATTTTTTTTGCAAATAATTTAGGTGCAACGCACAAAAAAAGGAATCGGTACGCCACTCTTCCAAGCCTAATAAAACGCCTACCCCAATTTTATGTATGCCCGCCTTTCCAGCCCTGTCGGGTGTTTCAAGGCGATAATCAAAATTTGCTTTCTTGCCTTTAGGGTGATATTCGGGGTATCTTTCTTTGTGATAAGTTTCTTGGTAAACCAATACTGCATATACTCCCGACTGCTTCAATTCCTCATATTCATCCTGATTAAGGGGCTGAACTTCGATGGAGATATTCGCAAAATGTGGTTTAATAATTTCGATGGCTTTTTTAAAATAATCGACATGAACCACCTGTTTGGCCTCGCCGGTTACCAGCAGGATATGGTTGTACCCCTGTTTCTTTATTTCTGCAATTTCCAGCGAAATCTCCTCAGCCGTAAGTGTTTTTCGCTTGATCTTGTTGTCAAAATTAAATCCGCAATAGGTGCAGAAGTTGGTACATACATTGCTCAGGTACAACGGAACATACATTTGCATTGTTTTTCCGAATCGCTTTTGTGTGAGCTGATGGCTAAGTTGCGCCATTCCTTCCAGGTAAGGCGCTGCAGCCGGCGAAATTAAAGCCTTAAAATCTTCCAACGTCCTGTGATGGGCTGAAAGGGCCATTTCTACGTCATGTGAAGATTTATCATAGATGGATTTTTTAATCTCATCCCAATTATATTGATTGTATATTTCTTTAAAGCTCATGTGTCTGGTTATTAATCTAAAAATGCCGTAAGTGGACTGCTGGCTTCAGCGGTTCTTTTCGTTGTTGCAAGTCTGGCCTCGTATGCAATTCTTCCGGCCTCTACAGCCAATCGGAACGCCCGTGCCATTTCCATAGGATTTCCTGCCACAGCAATGGCCGTATTCACCAGCACGGCATCTGCTCCAATTTCCATTGCCCTTGCTGCGTCGGACGGAGAACCTATTCCGGCATCAACAATAACCGGCACATTACTTTGCTCAATGATGATCTCGAGGAAGTCAATGGTTCTTAAACCTTTGTTACTGCCAATGGTTGAGCCAAGCGGCATGACGGCCGCGGTTCCGGCATTTTCAAGCCGTTTGCACAAAACGGGATCGGCATGGATATACGGCAAAACCACAAAGCCAAGTCGGGCAAGTTCTTCGCAAGCGATTAACGTTTCAATCGGATCTGGCATTAAATACCGGGGATCGGGATGAATTTCGAGTTTCAGCCAGTTTGTTTCCAGTGCCTCCCGTGCAAGCTGCGCCGCAAAAATGGCTTCTTTGGCATTTCTGGCTCCTGAAGTATTTGGTAACAGGTTGATATGCAAATGATTTAAATGCAAGAGTAATCCATCGGTATTGGTTTCCAGATCAATACGCTTTAGCGCTACCGTTACCAATTCGGAACCGGATGCCAACACCGCATCTTCCATTAGCTTTGGAGAACCGAATTTTCCTGTTCCCAGAAACAAACGCGAGCGAAATTCTTTACCGGCAATGATCAAATTCTTCATGTAGCAATAAATTAATTTTTTGAATCAATTCTTTTTTGTTTGAATGATTGGTGATGGCGCCCGAAACCGCAATTCCATAAACACCGGTTCTCCTAATTGCAGCCACATCATCCTGGATTATTCCACCAACGGCGTAAATTGGAATTTGCTTCTCTCCGGAAAGGACTTCTTTCATAATTTGAGCTATTCCATCCAAACCAAGCACAGGACTAAGTTTTTCTTTGGTCGATGTAAACCGAAACGGACCTAAGCCAATGTAATCACACTTTTCGTTGATGCGCATCATCACATCTTTTATGGTGTTAGCAGTGCCTCCGATAATTTTATTTTCGCCCAATATGCTTCGGGCCTCCGCGATGGAGGTATCTGACAATCCCAGGTGTACGCCATCCGCACCAACCATCTTTGCGATGTCAACATGGTCGTTTAGGATGAAAGTGGCACGATAGACCGCACACAGTTCTTTTACCTGTGTGGCTAACGCTTGCAGTTCATTTTTTTCGGCATTTTTAAAGCGCAACTGAATCCACCGGCACCCGGCATCGAGTGCGCTTTGAATATTTTCGGTTTGTTCGTTAACAGTTTTACCTTGTGATATGTATTGCAGCTTGTGCATCATGTGTTCCTAATAAAGTTTTGTTACTGGATAAAAATTGTTCAACGTATATCTTGGCATTGAGGCAAGCTGTGATTAAATCATTCCCTTTCGCCAGGTTCGAAGCAATGGCCGCTGACAAAACGCAACCGGAGCCGTGCTTGGGGAATACTACTTTTCCTGTCGGAAATATCTTTTCAATCTGATTCTGCCTGACTAGATAATCAACACCGGGTTCTTCTTTGCTATGTCCTCCTTTCAGCAGAACAGAACAATGTTTTGCCAGTAGTTGTGCAGCTTCCACAGGATTGTCAATCCCTGCCAGGAAGGTTACCTCTTCAGTGTTTGGCGTAATCAGGAAACAGTTTTCAAGCACCGCAAACAATTGTTCCCTTTCAAAATGCTTGTGAAACTGAAAACCTGCGCTTGCCTTCACGATCGGGTCCCAGATAATCTGACATCCGGGCAGTGATTGCTTTAAATCTGAGATGACTGTTTCCAAAACCTCGATATTTTTAATAAGACCTATTTTGGCCACTGAAAACTCAAATCTTTTTTTTAATACGGAGATTTGTTTCAAAATTTCGTCAGCTTCAATCCATGTCAGACCTTCGAACAGGATATCGTTCTGAAAAGTAAGTGCACTTAGCACGCCCATTCCTAGAACGCGGTTTGCTTCAAAGGTTTTTATGTCGGCGAGGATACCGGCCCCACCAGACGGATCAAATCCGGCGATACTTACTACACAATTGTTTATTCCAGCCATCTCTCTTTTATTCGGTTGAACTTATCCGCAGGATGTTCACTTTGCCATATTGCCCCGAGCAAAGCAATTCCCGAAAATCCCAGGTTTTTGACGGTTTCAATTTTGTCTTCGTCGATTCCGCCAAGGGCAATTATTTTCTCTTTTCTGTGTTCCAAAAACTGTTTCACTTCATCTAAACTGAACCGGCTTTGGTATCCTTCTTTAGAAATGCTGTCGAATACGGGACTCAGAAAACCGTAGTCAAACGGTATCCCAATTTTTCGTATTTCATCCACTGTGTGAAATGATACACTTAAAGTTCCGTACGGTATTTTTCCGCTGAAGGCTGGCGAAACATGAATTCCCTTCAGTCCATATTCTGTAGCCAGATGATAATGCGAGTGAAGAACCGTTTTCTTCAAATATTCTTCCGGAATGTATTCAATAAACCTCCTCAACTCTGGTTCCGGGTATTCCTTTTTCCGGAGATGAAAGATCTCCATTCCATCATCGAATAACTGATGGATGATTTCGTGTTCATCTTTTACCGGTACCGGATTGGAAATCAGGATGATCATCTTACAGGTAAATTTCGGCTCCTACCGATTTAAACTCTTCTGATTTTTCTTTCATACCTTGTTCAGCAAATTCACGGACCTCCTGTGTAATTTTCATGGCACAAAAATTAGGACCGCACATGGAGCAGAAATGGGCCACTTTTGCTCCTTCAACAGGCAGGGTTTCGTCATGAAATTCCCGTGCCGTATCCGGATCGAGCGATAAATTAAACTGGTCTTCCCAGCGAAATTCAAAACGGGCTTTGCTCAAGGCATTGTCGCGGTATTGCGCTCCCGGATGCCCTTTGGCAAGATCGGCCGCATGGGCGGCAATTTTATAGGCGATGACCCCGTCTTTTACATCTTTTTTATTGGGTAAGCCCAAATGCTCTTTGGGGGTAACATAACAAAGCATGGCGGTACCGTACCATCCGATCATGGCAGCGCCAATGGCCGAAGTAATGTGGTCGTACCCCGGTGCAATGTCGGTTGTTAACGGGCCGAGGGTGTAAAACGGAGCCTCATGGCATTCCTTGAGTTGCTTGTCCATGTTCTCTTTTATCATGTGCATAGGCACGTGGCCCGGGCCTTCAATAATGGTTTGCACATTGTGCTTCCATGCGATTCTGGTCAATTCGCCCAGGGTTTCGAGTTCGCTGAATTGTGCAGCATCATTGGCATCGGCGATACAACCCGGACGCAGTCCGTCGCCCAGCGAGAAGGCCACGTCGTAAGCTTTCATAATCTCACAAATGTCTTCGAAGTGGGTATATAAGAAATTTTCCTGGTGATGGGCCAGGCACCATTTGGCCAAAATGCTTCCACCACGAGAAACAATTCCGGTAACCCGTTTTGCCGTTAACGGAATGTAACGCAGCAATACTCCCGCATGAATGGTGAAGTAATCAACTCCTTGTTCAGCCTGCTCTATTAAGGTATCGCGGAAAATCTCCCAGGTTAAATTCTCAGCTTTGCCGTTAACTTTTTCCAATGCCTGATAAATTGGAACCGTGCCCACAGGAACAGGGCAGTTCCGGATAATCCATTCCCGTGTTTCATGAATATTTTCCCCTGTTGACAAATCCATCAGGGTATCGCCACCCAAACGGCAGCTCCAAACGGCTTTTTCAACCTCCTCTTCGATACCAGACGACAACGCTGAGTTACCAATGTTGGTGTTAATTTTGACCAGAAAGTTACGACCGATAATCATTGGCTCGCTTTCAGGATGGTTGATGTTGGCCGGAAGGATGGCGCGGCCGGCCGCTATTTCATCGCGTACAAATTCGGGGGTAATATATCCTTTAGGGGTATTTGCCCCGAAGCTGTTTCCTTCGTGCTGTTGTTTTAATTGCCGGCTGAGTTGCTGTCCCGGAATATCAATCCGCTGGTTTTCGCGGATGGCAACGTATTCCATTTCGGGCGTAATGATGCCTTGTTTGGCATAATACATTTGCGATACATTTCTTCCGGGTAAAGCCTTTAAGGGTTTTTGTTTATGTTGAAACTGCAGTTCTCCGAGCAGGGGATCGATGAGGCGTTGGCGGCAATATTCAGATGTAAAATCAGGGAGTTGTTCTACATCCCCCCGTTGCATGATCCATTTTTCGCGTAAGCGGGACAATCCTTTTTTTAAATCGATAACAACATCCGGATCGGTAAACGGACCGCTTGTATCGTAGACCGTGAAAGGCACATTTTCCTCTGTTTTACCATTTGTAAGTATTGTGGGAGAAAGAGAAATTTCGCGCATTGCCACTTTTATATCATGAAGTTGGCCGGGCACATATATTTTTTTTGAAGCCCTGAAGGGACCACTTGTGATTACGTTTTGGTTCAGTGAATGCTTGGTATCCATGAGATTATTTTATGTTTTTTACTTTATCCACTTCGGCGTTGCTCAGTGCATCGCTTTTACCTTGACACTAGCCACCTTGGGTTGCCTTGATTATCAGTACTTCATCCTTGTTTTTCAGAAAATGAAGGCTCCAGTTCGTTTTCGGGATTACAGAAGAATTTACGGCAACAGCGATGCCTTTCTGTTTTTCGGGAACAACTTCATCGAGCAGTTGCTGGACCGTGCATTGCTCCGGAAAAGTTTTAATCTGGTTGTTGAGTTTTATTTCCATTCCTGAATTATTATTGTTGAACTTCAGGGATGATATCCAGTGGATTGAGAAGATTCTTTTTCCTTCGGCAGCATTACCTGCATCAGGTTTTGAGGGTGTGATCTCAGCCAGTATAGGCACCCCTAAAGTTTGGACCAAAGGTATGTTATTTTTTGAACTTCCTTCCGAAAAAGTATAAATTCTTGATCGGTTGAAACCTGATCTGGTTGATTATCCTGTTGTAGATGTTGGTTTGGTCTCTTTCAATGATACGATGCCATAAAACATATTTTGAACCCATTTATTGAAACCAAAATACTATACATTTGCCAACCAGTACCTACCAGTTAACAATTTAAAAGATGATAATATGACAATCGAACAGCTCAAATCGAAATTTATTGAAAAGTACGGTGCAGGTGAAATCAGCGGCTATTTCTCTCCCGGTCGCGTTAACCTGATCGGTGAACATACCGATTATAACGGCGGTTTCGTTTTCCCGTGCGCCCTTAGCTTCGGAATTTATTGCCTTATCAGGAAGACCGCACGCAAAACAGTGAGGTTCGCTTCCCTGGATATGCCTTTCGAAGCCGAAGTAAAAGTTGAAGATCTGAATAAAGCTATCGGCAGGGAATGGGTCAACTATCCCATCGGAGTATTCGCCCAGTTTATGAAAAAAGGTTTGACCTTCGGCCAGGGTGCAGACCTGCTCTTCTACGGCGATGTCCCAACTGGTGCCGGACTCTCCTCTTCAGCAGCACTCGAAGTATGTACAGCCGTGGTCATTAACGATCAGTTTGGTTTTGGAATAGACAAAGTCGAACTTGCCTTGATGGGCCAAAAGGCAGAGCATGAATTTGCCCTCGTCAATTGCGGCATCATGGATCAATTTGTTTCCGCAATGGGGAAAAAGGACTATGCTGTCTTCCTCAATTGCGATACACTCTCTTATGAGTTGGTTCCTGTTAAACTGGACGGTGTAAAAATCGTCATCAGCAATACCAACAGTCCGCATAAACTCGATTCAGGAAAATACAACGAACGGGTGGCCGAATGCCAGGCTGCGGTTAAGTCTATTCAACCTTATAAAAATATCAAAGCCCTGGGAGAACTTTCCTGGGAAGAATTCCTAAAAGTTGAAGATAAGATTGAGAATGATACCGTTCGCAGGAGAGCCCGCCACGTGGTGAGCGAGATAAAAAGAACCGAAGACGCCGTTAAAGAACTGAAAGCCGGCAACCTGGTCAAGTTCGGTGAACTGATGAACGGATCTCATGATTCTTTACGTGATGATTACGAAGTGACTGGATTTGAGCTGGATACCATGGTCGAAGAGGCCCGTAAGATTAAAGGTGTGATCGGTACGCGCATGACCGGTGGCGGTTTCGGCGGATGCACGGTGAGCCTGGTAAAGAATGAGGCCGTTGATATTTTTATCGAACAGGTTGGCAAGAACTATGAGGCGAAAACGGGTTTGAAACCTGTTTTCTATGTGGCCGAAATTGGCGATGGAGGCAAGAAACTTTTTTAAATCAAACTATCAATTAAATCCTAAACAATGACAAAATCAGCTACCGGTAACAAGTATTTGTTCCCATTGATCGTGATGGCATCCCTCTTTTTCCTTTTCGGATTCATCACCACGATGAACAATTCGACCATCGATTTCCTAAAAAATGCTTTCGGATTAAATGATATTCAGAAGCAGCTTCCCAACACATTTTTCTACGGCGCCTACATTCTTTCCATTCCTGTCGGCCTGATGCTGATGCGGATTGGTTATAAGAACGGCGTCTTGCTGGGTCTGGCCATGATCGCCCTGGGTTTCTTCCTTTGCATCCCTGGAGTAGGTATGGGATATTACGGCTTTCTAAGTGCAGTATCCATCTTCGCAATCGGCGTGGTGATTCTGCAGGTAGTCGCGGGTCCATATGTCAATGCCATGGGAAGCCCCGAGACTGCCGCGAGTCGCCTAACGCTGACGAATGCACTGAATTCTGTAGCTACCGTGATTGCGCCAATCTTCGTTTCCATTTTGCTGGTGACACCCAAAATTGAAGCCGGAGCCAGCATGGCAAACTCTGAAATTCTTAAGATCGTTAAGGGTCCGTTTTTAATGATAGGTGTCGTGACGTTGGTTATTCTTGGCATCATGTTTTTCCTTAAACTTCCTGAAATCAAGGAAGATGAAAGTGGTTCAACTGCCGACGCAAAGAAATATAAGTCGAGCGCTTTCAAATACACCCACGTCTGGCTGGGTTCATTGGCAATCTTCTTTTACATGGGAATTGAGATCGGCATCTCCAGCTTTTTCCCGGATTATGCCGCGCATCTGCAGCTGAAAGATATTTCTGCCATCGACATGCTGAAATTTTACTGGGGTGGACTGATGGTTGGCCGTATCGTCGGAATCTTCGTTCTTCAGAAATACAAGGCACGTCAGATTCTCACGATCTGTGCCTTCGGCGGAGCTGCCCTGCTGGCATCCTCCTTTATCCTTGGAACCGGAGCACCGGTAGCAGCCATGTGGCTCTTTCTGGGTACGGGATTATTCCACTCCATCATGTGGCCGGTCATCTATAACCTGGCCCTCGAGGATCTGGGTCCACTGGCCAAGGTGGCATCAGGTGTTATCGCAACGTCTGTTATCGGCGCCGCAATCCTGACCCCAATGATGGGTGCAATCAAATCCGCAACTGGATCGGTGGTAATCGCCGTCAGCACCATGTTCATCTACTATACTTACCTGGTATTCTTCGCACAGAAGGGTTCAAAAATCAGGTAACTGTCAGTAACAGGTTTATAATAGGCCATTCGGGTAATCCGGATGGCTTTTTTATTGGCGAAGTTTGAAAAGGAGCGGTTAGGAAGTACAATTTTTCGAGCAGCATTTATGGCATATAAATTAATGCGGGCGACAGAGGAATAAAACAGGTTATTAATGAACGAATTAGGAATTATTTTGTGAAGATAATAACAAGCTATGAAATTTTACAATACATTTGCAGCAACAGAACTCACCACGCTACACTTTGGCACAGCTTACCGGGGCGGGTCTTTCGCCGCAGACAGTTTTATTACCAAAGATAATACACTCCTCATGCCTCTCAACGATGCACACTTGGGGAGTTTTTCTTTTTGATGGGTATGAGTAAGAAAATCTACAACAAAACGCCATTGTCTTTTACCGACCAGATAACCCTGCTCGAAAGCCGAGGCCTTGCAGTCCCGGATAGGCCAAAAGCTGAATCACTGCTGAAGGAGATCAGTTACTACCGGTTAAGCGCCTATTTTTTACCCTTTCAGTCCGTCAAAGACCAATTCAACCATGGTACAACCTTTAAACAAATCATAGACACCTACTCCTTCGACCGTGAATTAAGGCTCTTGGTTTTCGATTGCATTGAGCGCATAGAGGTGGCCATCCGAACCCAGATGATTTACCAGATGGCCCTGCATTACAAGGATTCGCACTGGCAGGACAACAAGGCTTACTTTACCAAACCCTATTACAACACCATTGGAAATCTGATAGATCCCTATTCTGATTTTCAATCGATCATTTTGAAAGCCAAATCGGCGAGATCGCCTGAAGTTTTTATCAGGCATTATGTGGATAACTATAGCAGTCCAGCCAATCCGCCCAGCTGGATGTGTTTCGAATTATTGACCGTTGGTGAATTGTCGAATATTTACAGGGGATTGGCCAACAAGGCCGACAAGAAACGGATCGCTACATTTTTCGACCTTCATCCTACGGTATTTACCAGTTGGTTGCATGCGCTTACCTATGTGCGGAATATTTGCGCCCACCACTCTCGGTTGT
Source organism: Prolixibacteraceae bacterium (assembly GCA_036508555.1). GTDB lineage: Bacteria > Bacteroidota > Bacteroidia > Bacteroidales > Prolixibacteraceae > CAINVV01. Next base: position 21,468 of record DATCHD010000112.1, on the reverse strand, counting down.
GGAACAAGGAGCTGGCCATTAAACCTGACCTGCTTTTTAACCCCTCAGGCAATTGGATTGGCAAACCCTTCGAAAACAACAGGCGGGTGTTTTACTTCCTTTGCATACTCGGGTATATGCTGCTGCGGGCCAACCCGGGCAATAATCTGAAAATAAAACTCGAAGCTTCGTTTGCAAAATTCCCCGGTGTACCTATTCAATACCTGGGCATCCCCTCCGACGGCATAGGCAACCAATTACAATGGCAAAAAGAACCGCTATGGCAGGTTTAACGAAATACGAAACATATAAACATAGCGGGATTGACTGAATTAGGGAGGTCCCAGATGGTTGAATAAATTTGATGTCAGATTTTCCATTCTGCATATCCTCGATTAGATATTAAGTAATTGCAACTGCTTTGCAGGTGTTCGAATGCAGTTTCCTGCCATGCAGAAAAGGTATTATTACCCAAGAGTGCAATTTGAATTTCCTTCTGAAATCTCAGTGGTTGATTCTCATTTAGCAAATCCCAATAGTGAAAAATTAAATCCTTTCTCCTTTCAATCAACTCAATGGAAGGTATCTTATCTCGTTTCTGATTATTCGTTTTTGCTTCAGATGGTAGTAGGTTCCACAGATCATTATTCTTCCAAATAGAAAACGGAATCAGGTGGTCCACATCATAGCTAATTATGGGTTTGCCGGTCCAAACACAAAATACTTTTCCTTCTTTCTTCAAAATGGATTTGAAAATCTGCTTTGATTCCGCAACATCTCTTTCAGTTATTGGACTTTTCAAAACTTCACTGACAACTTTTTCTATGGAAAGGTTTTTACCAGATGCACTAACAGAAAATTCAGCGCATTTAAAAAGTATTGAATCTTGTCCGTTAATAAAACTTCCCAATACTTGAAATGCTTCGTAGTAATCAATTGGAATTGAAAATGTCCCAAAATTATTTATCAAAAACTTAGCATCAATACCGTTTGAAGTTTTACTTTTTGTTCCAAATTCATATTGAAAAATTGAATAGTAGTCGTTGCTAATCGAACGCCCAATATATTTCATCGGCATTCGGGTAATGGTGTCTTTTATTTTTTTTGCCAGAGAGACAAAATCTGAATGCAGATTTTTGGGAATTCCTTTGTTCTTCAGGTCATTGTAAAAAGCAGAGAAACCACCAATGCTACTATATTCTGAAATAATTTTATTAAATTGAACTACAAAAGCGAGATTTGTCTCACCGTTGATTTGAGGAATGTATACTGACGATTCGAAGATTGGATAGAAATACAACATCCATTTTTTAACCAACAACCCAATTGGAAAATTAACTCTGTCATTTGAAAAAAAGATGTAAGGAGAATTGTCTTGAATGATATCTATAACACCACGCAAGAGAGCAAACTTGTAAGTAGTTGTCTTACTATCTCTTTCTATAATTTTACTGATATTTGCAAAGACTTCATTCCTCATGGTTGTATTTGTGATTTCTATCTATGAAATGCAATCGATAGATAGCCTTATTTGTTTAGAACATAAGTTTTTGCGGTTTTTGCACATAAAATGTTTTAAAAAATTTCTCTTTCGGCAAACGAATCAGGTTTCGTTGAATCTCTTTTACAAATGAAGTTAATTCAAGGTTAAAACCTCATCTTTGGCTTCGTCAATATCTTTTTTGCTGATATCGGTTAAATTTTCCAATTCGTAGACTCGCCTTTGGGAAATAGATCGGAAATCCTTGTTCATCTTCATCAGAAAACAGATCGAGTGGTTTTCCCATTATTGCTGTTGCGATTGAACTAATCCAAGACTGTCGGTCATCCTTTTTTTATAACTTTACGAAAACAACCAAAATCCAAACTTTATGAATCCGATTATCCGCTATTCGGCATCACTGGCAGCCGCCGCAGTCTGTTTCCCGGCCTTCAGCGCCCCTAAACCCAAGCCAGTCAATATCATTGTCGTTTTCATTGACGACATGGGTTACGGCGATCTGGGATGTTACGGAGCCACCGGATACGCGACTCCCAATCTGGATAAAATGGCCTCCCAGGGGATGCGTTTTACCAACTTCGTCTCGGCTCAGGCCGTCTGCAGTGCTTCACGGGCAGGAATCCTGACTGGTTGTTATCCGAACAGAGTCGGAATCTCTGGGGCCCTGATGCCTTTCAGTAAAATTGGATTAAATCCAGAGGAGGAGACGATCGCGGAAGTATTGAAAAAGCAGAATTACAAGACTGCCGCCATCGGGAAATGGCATCTGGGTTACCAGAAGGAATTCCTTCCTTTGCAGCAGGGTTTCGACGAATACTTCGGACTGCCTTATTCGAACGATATGTGGCCCGTTTATTATGACGGTACGCCAATGAATACTGCTTCTAACGCCAGAAAATCGAACTACCCTCCCCTGCCGTTGATCGAAGGAAATGAAAAAATCCGTGAGCTTAAAACGCTGGAAGACCAGTCTGAGTTAACTACTCTTTATACCGAGCGGGCGATCAAATTTATTGATGCGAACAAGAAGAATCCATTCTTTATTTACCTGGCGCATAGCATGTGTCATGTGCCGCTGGCCGTTTCAGCGAAGTTTAAGGGCAAGAGTCAGCAGGGGTTGTTTGGCGATGTGATCATGGAAATCGACTGGTCGGTAGGTGAGATCATGAAGGCATTGGAGAAGAACGGACTTACCAGGAATACGCTAATCGTCTTTACTGCCGACAACGGACCGTGGTTGAATTTCGGGAATCATGCAGGCTCCACCGGAGGATTGCGCGAAGGGAAAGGCGCCAGCTTTGAAGGTGGACAGCGGGAGCCTTGCATCATGAAGTGGCCGGGTCACATTCCAGAAGGAACCATCTGTAACAAGCTGGCCTCTACCATCGATCTGCTCCCGACTTTTGCGGCTATCACCAATTCGGAACTGCCAAAAAAGAAGATTGACGGGGTCAATATTTTGCCGCTGATGCAGGGTGATGCCAATGCTAATCCACGGGAGAGTTTCCTTTATTACTACCGCAAGAACAATCTGGAGGGAGTCCGGAAAGGAAACTGGAAGCTGGTCCTGGCACACCCCGGACGGACGTACCATGGTTTTGAACCTGGCAAGGACGGCTTTCCTGGTAAGACGAATGAGAATTTCAATTTTGAAGAAGGGTTGTACGACCTTCGTCGCGATCCGGGCGAGCAATATGATGTGAAGGAATTTTATCCGCAAGTGGTGGCCGAACTGAAGAAGATTGCTGACGAAGCCCGGGAGGATTTGGGCGACGATCTGACCAACAATCCAGGGAAAAACCGGAGAGAACCCGGAACAGCTAAGAACTAACGGGGCGATTAATTTTTCGGTAGAGAAACCAAATAATTGTCCTTTCGATTAAAGTACATAAGAATGGAAAAGAGGATTATCTTGAAATATTATAATCTGTTTGCTATAAATGACAAATATAATTATATTTGCATCCGTGTCATTTATAAATAATGCATGAAACGGTACATTACCAGAGAAATTTATAAAATAAGCATTGACCGTTATCTTGGTAAGGAGATAATCAAGGTCTTGACCGGACAGAGAAGAGTTGGTAAAAGCTACCTCTTGTTTCAGGTAATGGATAGTATCAAAGCGCAATTTCCTGATCCTAATATTATCTACATCAATTTGGAAACTAACGAATTTGAAAACCTTACTACTTCAGATTCGCTTTACAATTACATAAAAACGGTATCAAAAGCCGGAGAACTGAATTTCTTAATGATTGACGAAATTCAAAATGTTACCGAATTTGAAAAGACATTAAGAAGTCTTCTGGCCGAGGGAGGATATGATATTTATTGCACCGGAAGTAATGCAAATATTCTTTCAGGAGAACTTGGGACCTACTTGGGTGGCAGATACATAGAGATTCCAGTTCATGCGTTGAGCTATCCCGAGTTTTTACTGTTTCATAAGCTGGAAAATACTTCAGGTAGCCTGGACAAGTATCTGAAGTATGGTGGACTTCCTTACTTAATTCATTTGGACCTTACTGATGAAACCGTTTTTGATTATCTCAAAAATATAAGCCAGTCCATCCTTTTTCGGGATGTTGTTTCCAGGTTTGAAGTACGCAATGTTGATTTTTTGGTGAGGCTGATAAGATATTTGGCAGATGAAACCGGTAACCTGATTTCTGCCAGGGGAATAGGCAATTTCTTGAAATCGCAAAATATCTCCATTTCGATTACTGCAATCCTTAACTATCTGAATTATCTTACAACTGCAATGTTGATATCAAAAGTACAGCGATCTGATATTCAAGGAAAAAGGGTTTTTGAAGTTGGCGAGAAATATTACTTTAATGATCTTGGATTAAGGAATTCGATTGCGGGATTTTCTCCCTTTAATTTGGGTCAGATTATTGAAAACGCAGTCTTTCTTCATTTAAAATCTATTGGCTATTCTGTCCTGATTGGAAAACAGAATGATAAAGAAATCGATTTCATTGGGGAACGTCAAACTGAAAAGATTTATATTCAGGTTGCATTAAGAATTACAGAGAAACAAACTATGGAAAGAGAGTTTGGAAATCTGATGGTAATAAAAGATAATTATCCCAAATATGTAATCACGTTGGATGATTATTCCGGGACAAGTTATGAAGGTATTATTCACCTCCCATTGAGGAAATTCTTAACCGAGTTTTTTTAGATGATGAAAGACTGCAAAAACACCTTCGGATTGGCTCTACTGTCGACCGTTTTTATTGCTCCTGGGGCGATGGCTCAGCAAAAGCCAAATATCCTATTAATACTGGCGGACGATCTTGGTTACGGAGATCTCTCCTGCCAGGGGGCAACTGATTTAAAGACACCCAACATAGACCGGATTTTTAGCGAAGGAATCAGATTCAGCAACTGCTATGCGAACAGCACTGTCTGCTCCCCGAGTAGGGCTGCTTTGATGACGGGCCGTTATCCCGACCTGGTGGGGGTGCCCGGAGTCATTCGTACCCATGAAGATAATTCGTGGGGATTCCTCTCCCCGGACGCGATTCTTTTACCCAAGGAATTGAAGAAAGCCAACTACCATACAGCCATCGTGGGCAAATGGCACCTTGGACTGGAGGCTCCCAGTCTGCCGAATATGAAGGGATTCGATGAATTTTACGGATTTCTGGGCGATATGATGGAAGACTACTACACGCATATCCGCGAGGGCAACAATTACATGCGAATCAATGACAAAGTGGTTTCCCCGGAAGGACACGCAACAGAAATATTTACCAACTGGGCACTGGAGTTTTTGGAAAGAGCAGAAAAGAAGAAAGAACCTTTTTTCCTGTATCTCGCTTACAATGCACCACACGATCCGATTCAACCACCCACGGAATGGCTTGAAAAAGTAAAGGCACGGGAAAAAGGAATATCTGAAAAGCGTGCCCGACTGGTAGCCCTGATCGAGCACCTCGACGAAAATGTCGGCCGTGTCCTCAAACAAATGGAGGGTTCCGGCCAGATAAAGAATACGCTTATCATCTTCGTTTCCGACAATGGTGGAAACCTTAATTTCGGAGCCAACAACGGACCCTACCGGGGAGGCAAGGGCGATCTTTACGATGGCGGGATCAGGATACCCGGAGGCATGATGTGGAAAAATGTGATTGCTCCTGGCCGGGTTTCGGATCATTTGATGCTGCTGATGGATCTTTACCCTACTATCTGTGATATCGCAGGAATCAGGATACAGCATCCTGTCGATGGAATTTCTCTGCTTCCGGTATTGAAGGGTGAGACACCGGCACAGGATTCCAGGACTGTCTTTTTTATGCGCCGGGAAGGCGGTACTCAGTATGCAGGTCAGATCTACTATTCCGCACGTTCCGGTCCTTACAAAATGGTTCAGAATACTCCTGTGGAGGAGAGACAGCTCTTCAATTTAGACAATGATCCATTCGAGAAAAATCCTTTGCAGAAAAATGGTAACAAGGAATACCAGCAAATTATCAGGCAGCTTTCCGGTCATATTGGTCTGTCGGGCGCGGTACCCTGGAAGAGCCCGGCACAAGCAAAAAAGCTTACTGAGGAGCTGAAGTAGTTGTAAAATAAAATTTTTATTATGACACAATCAAAATTCGATCGCAGAAAGTTCCTGAACAATACAGTAGCGATAGGTGCAGTTTCATTGGTAGGAGGAAATGCTTTTGGACATAGTATTGCTCCGTTCTCCCCGGAGAAAAATGTATATCAGGAGCCGAAAAAAACTTTACCTGTTTATGGCAGATTTGATGTAATTGTTGTGGGAGGAGGGCCTGCCGGATGGGCAGCCGCACTTGCGAGTAAAAGAAATGGAGCGAAAACGCTTATTGTCGAGCGGTTTCCATTTTTTGGCGGTACTGCAACCGCTTCACTGATGTTAAATATTGTCGGTTACCGAAATCAGGTGAAACCGGATAATTTGCAAACCAGTAAGGGCATTTCTGAAGAGTTGATCCTCCGACTGAAAGAAATCGGCGGACTTGGAATTTCTACCAGTTATGAGTCCGCAGAAAAATATCCAACAACGAAAGGCAACATGAATTACAGCTATCCGCTGGATGGCGAAAAGACAAAATACATCCTTCTCAAAATGCTTTATGATGAAGGTGTAAATATCCTCTTTCATACGATATTTGTCGATTCCATTTTGGAGGGGAATAACATTACCGGAATCATAGTTGAGAACAAATCGGGCAGACAGGCTATTTTTGGGAAAGTAATTATAGATGCCAGCGGGGATGCTGACGTGGCTCACAGGGCAGGAGTACCCTACTGGCAGACAGCAATTGGCAAAGACAAATATTTAAAAAACTGCCTGATGTATAAGGTTCGGATAGATCCTAAGAATGCTGACAACCTGAAAGGGGTTATTGCCAACAATGATAAACTTTTCTGGGGACCGGTTTCAGATTCGAATTGCATCAATGCCGACGAATTGACTAAAGCTGAAATCACGACCAGGCTGGAAGTATTTGACAATTTTAAAAAAAACCAGGATAGATCCGCTCCATATCTGGATGATGCCTACATTACCGAAACAGCTTCTATGCTGGGAATCAGGCAAACAAGGTTCATAAAAGGTCTATATCAAATAAGTAATGACGATGTGCTTGAAGGCAAGAGATTTGATGATTCAATAGCGATGTCTGCCCAGCCGATCATAAGTTATTATGGGTACAGACGTTTTCTGGAGCATACTGGATACGAGATCCCGTATCGATGTATGTTGCCCCAGAAAGTGGAAGGATTACTGGTGACAGGCAGATGTATGTCTAGCGACCAACAGGCGTATGAATCGTGGAGAGCGATGGCTCCAGTCATGTGTTTGGGCGAAGCAGCAGGCACTTCAGCCGCATTGTGCGTAAAAACGAAAAAATCGCCCAAGGAGGTTGATGTCGAAATGCTTAGGGCGCAACTCGTCAAACAGGGCGCTGAAATTGGCCAGAATAACAAAAAGTGATGGAAATAGCCAGATTGCTTTATTGAAATCAAAATAATCAATAATCATAAGGAATGTCTAAATCAAAAATAGAAAGTCAGGGATCTTTAAAAGAAAATGGTCGGCGAACATTCTTTAAGACGGCAACAGCAGGAGCTATTACAATTGCTTCTTCAAATCTGATTTCAGAAGCAGCCCAAGGTTCAATCATGAACCTGGGAGCCGCGGAAATTCCGTGGTACAAGCGCGTGATCCGCTGGGGCCAGACCAATATTACAGAAAAAGATCCGCTTACCTACGACATCCAATGGTGGCGAAATCACTGGAAAAAAACCCAGACACAAGGTGTTATTGTCAATGCAGGAGGGATAGTGGCTTATTACCCCACCAATATACCTTTTCATTACAAGGCTCAATATTTGCAGGGGCGTGACCTTTTTGGAGATCTTTGTAAGGCTGCCCATGAAGATGGATTAGTGGTATTTGCCCGAATGGATTCCAATCGTGCGCATGAAGAGTTATACAAGGCGCATCCTGATTGGTTTGCCATCGATGAAAACAGCAAACCTTACAGGGCTGCGGACCTTTATATCACCTGTGTCAATAGCCCATATCGGGCCACTATCCATAAAAATTAAACTCAACAAAGATGTCAAAGGTAGTGACCTGAATTTACTGGTGTCGGGTAAAAACATTCATTCTGTTGTCAAATATGGTTGGTGTCATTTCACAATCAATTCAATATTAAACCATGAGGTTGTGGTGGTAATCTAAGAAAAAAATTAAAATTATATACGAATGAAAACCATAGCATTAACTGGCATCAAACAAATGGAGATCATCGACGTTCCCATGCCGGAAATCAGAGATGATAAGGATGTATTGATAAAAATGAAGGTCGTTGGGGTCTGTGGATCGGACGTCCATTATTACACCAAGGGGAAAATTGGCAGTCAGGTGGTGAAATATCCTTTCCCGGTTGGGCACGAAGGTGCAGGTGAGGTGGTGGCAGTAGGACGGGCAGTTACCCATGTCAAGCCGGGCGACCGGATTGCCGTAGAGCCGGCCATGCCTTGCGGCGATTGCGATCAGTGCCGCGCAGGCCGTCCGCATACCTGCCGGAAACTCCGGTTTTTGGGTTGCCCCGATCAGGCCGACGGGTGTCTTGCAGAATACATCGTCATGCCCGAACACAGTTGCTTCCCGCTGGCCCGCAACCTCAGCTATACCCATGGAGCTATCAGCGAGCCGCTGGCCATCGGCCTCTATGCCGTGAACCAGTCCATCCCGATGAAGGGAGCTACTATCGGCATCCTCGGTTTTGGACCTATCGGGATGAGCGTACTCCTGTCGGCTAAAGCCAAAGGGGCCGGCAAAATCTACGTGACCGACCTGGTGGATGAACGGCTGAAAATTGCCAGAGAGAGCGGCGCTATCTGGACGGGCAATCCTGGTAAGGAGGATGTTGTAGCGAGAGTTAAGGGCAAAGAACCGCTTTTGCTGGATGTTATTTTTGAATGTTGCGGAAAACAGGAGGCTACAGATCAGGCCATTGCGATGCTTAAGCCTGGCGGAAAACTGATGCAGATCGGCATTCCGGAATTCGAGCGCTGGAGCTTCAGCGTTGACGAGATGCGTCACAAAGAGGTGTGTATCCAGAATGTCAGGAGGCAGAACGGTACACTGGATGAGACCCTCGAGTTGATGGCTAATGGAAGCATCGATGTCAGTGAGATGACTACCCACCGCTTCCCAATGGCCAGCACAAAGGAGGCTTTCGACTTAGTAACAGACTACCGCGATGGTGTCATGAAGGCGATGATTGATTTTGAATAATCTTTTACTTCTTCTCTAAACTTGTGTTCTTGAAGGCTGAAATATCAATCAGCCCGCTGGTGTCGTTGTCAAAACTAATCTGAATGCTATCGCCGGACATTGTTACCGGCATTTCGTTCGAGATCTGGGAAGAGCCGATAAAGATGTTGTTCATCCCACCTACCGTGAAATAGTAGAAACTGTTTCCGTTTTTGATGTCAGACTGGATGCGGTTGACGACCGTTTTTAAGACCATCTTTTTGGTAACATTTTTCGGATTGATTTTATTCCCGGCCATGTTGTAGGCATTTTTGTAGGCCATCAGCGTTTCGACCAGGGTATTGCCTACTCCAACAATGGTATAATCCTCAATGGCCACCATCGCGAACATCTTGACCAGTCCGCCATTGTCTTTCAGGGTCATCATGTAAGTGGGGATATTGTTGATATTGTATGGAATTGGCAGTGATGAGCTAAATCGTTTTTCCTGCACTTTCCCGATAGCGGAGTTTTGTGCTGCACGTTCGGTTGCGCCACTTTGTTTGTACCAGACAGCCTTCTTGGACCTTGTATCAACCAGCACAAAACCAACAGTAGCCTCATCCGCTCCCACCGAGGTAAGTCCGGTGTACCAGTAAGATTTGTTGTCTTCGCCATATACCAGCGAAAGTCCCTGGGTGATCTGCAGTTTGTTCTCGTTGGAGAAATTCCAGAAACCCTTTACAAAATTGCCCCAGTCATTGAGCTGCTCTTCCACAAATTTGTCGGGTTGAATCCGGTCGATCCAGGCAGGTGCTTGGTCCATCGAGTATTCGGTACATTTTCCGGTCTCAGTGTTAACTACTACCACACCGACTGCATTATCCCCGTAAAAACCAATGGTTTTTTTGTATTTGGTCACCACCCAGTACGGAACTCCATCGTCGTCAATCTCGAAGCTGTAGTCGGTCAATCCGGTATTATAATAACCACTCAAGTACAAATGTCTTTCCAGGAAATCGCCAAAATAAGCTTCTGCCTGGTACTTGATCAGCACCTTGTGGCCGTTTACCTCCTGTACCAGTTTTACATCCCTTTCGTTGCAGGCATTCACCATCACATAGCCATTGGTGCCCTCCTTATTTTTGTTCCATTTGAAAAATCCGGAGTGGAGGAGGGGAGCAACCCAGTAAAGATCATTTCTCACTTTTTGAATTACAAAAGTTCCAAGTCGGACCTGGCTTCCCAGTGCGGGTTGCGCGCCCAGAACTTTATCCCCGAGCAGGTTGGCGAGTGATTCATCAACCACCCTAATCTTATCAATGGAAATTGGCGCCATGTGGTTAGACAGGTTTTCGCCTATTTCAACGTTGCCAATCAGTCCGCGGTAGTCGTTCCATCTGAAAAGAGACCAGGAAGTGGCCACTGGAAGAGCTGTTGTATAAATTAGTACGGCAATCAGGATCCACTTGGGAACAGTCATTTTTGTCAGCAGCTTAAGTGCCTGCATCTCGTTGGTTATCTGCGGCACGACCTGGAGATTCATCAGGATCCAAAGCACCGTAAGCGCCGCGATCATGATTGGGAATCCTGTGAAGCCATAAGCTATAACAGGCATTTGGGTGTAAAGGACTACTAGCGTCACTACAATCAGAAGGACTACCCTGGTTACTGTTTTCATAACGGTGGATTTGTTGTTGTGGAAATATTGAACTTTAAAATTAGCAATAATATCCGAATGTGTCAGGATTTTGAAATGCGATAATTAGTTTCATGGTAGGATGGAATCGGAAATTATAGAGGGTAATATCCACTTGATCATCCACTTTTGATAATAAAAGTGCCTTCAGGGTACATCATTTTTATATAAATTTGATGAGCGTTAAAATTTGCATATCATGACAAAAGTACTTTTTCAATTGCTGGTTGCTTTTGCACTGGCAACAACACTTCAAGCCAGGGAATGGCATGTGGCAAAGTCCGGCAACGACACGAATTCCGGATCGGGTTCTTCCCCCCTGCTCACCATCCAGCGGGGGGCAGAGCTGGCTAAAGCCGGCGATATTATTACTGTTCATGAAGGTATCTACCGCGAACGCGTTAATCCGATAAGAGGAGGAAGCTCAGATCAGAAGCGGATTATTTACCAGGCTGCTCCGGGAGAAAAAGTCGAGATTAAAGGATCGGAAATTGTCAAAAGTTGGGTGAAAGTTCAGGGCGATACCTGGAAGGTGATCCTGCCGAACAGTTTCTTTGGTGTTTTCAATCCGTACATCGATCTGATCCATGGCGACTGGTTCAATGCCTTGAAACGCGAACATCATACGGGGGCTGTCTATCTCAATGGAGATTGGCTGCCCGAAGCCGCCCAGATGGAAGAAGTCTTGAAACCTGTCGGCAAAAATGCCTTATGGTTTGGAAAGGCAGATCAAGAGAATACCACGATCTGGGCTCAGTTTAAGGGTGTCGATCCCAATGAAAATCTGGTTGAGATTAATGTTCGGCAGACAGTCTTCTACCCGGCGAAACAGGGAATTAACTTCATTACCGTTCGTGGTTTTACCTTAAAACAGGCAGCTACCCCATGGGCTCCTCCCACTGCCGAACAGATCGGGTTGATAGGTACCAACTGGAGCAAAGGATGGATCATTGAAAACAATGTGATCAGCCACTCAAGGTGCTCAGGAATAGCGCTCGGGAAACATGGCGATGAATTTGACAATACTTCGGCTAATTCAGCGGAAGGTTATGTTAAAACTATTGAACGGGCATTAAAACAGGGCTGGAGCAAGAAAAATATTGGTCACCATATCGTTCGCAACAATACCATCTCCCATTGTGAACAGACAGGTATAGTAGGCAGCATGGGTGCCGTCTTTAGCACAATCACCGGGAATACGATTCACGATATCCATGTTCAAAAGCTGTTTACGGGCGCCGAAATGGCCGGAATCAAATTGCATGGCGCCATCGATGTCGTGTTAAGTGGAAATCACATTTATCATTGCTCATTGGGTCTTTGGCTGGATTGGATGGCTCAGGGAACTCATGTGACGGGAAATCTTTTCAATGATAATGAAAGGGATCTCTTTCTTGAAGTTAACCACGGCCCGTACCTGGTAGACAACAATCTCTTTCTTTCTACCGGAAAATTTGATATTCAGTCGGATGGTGGGGCATTCGCCCATAACCTTATTGCTGGAGATGTCGTAGCCAGGCCAGAAAACAGCCGTTTAACACCTTTTCATAAAGCTCATTCTACGACCCTGGGCGGACTTATCCGCGCCGAAAAAGGGGATGTGCGTTTTTACAATAACCTATTGACTGGCCCCGCAAATCTGGGTGTACTCGATAACGCGACGTTGCCTGTTTGGTTGGAAGGGAATGTCTATCTCAAGGGGGCAAAACCTTCTAAAAACGATCGCTTGCCACTGGTATTGCCGGACTATGATCCTCAGATAAAGCTGCTGGAAAGAGAGGACGGCTGGTACCTGGAAATTAAAATGGATAAAGCATGGTTGCAGCAAAACCGCAGGCTGGTAACAACAGAGCTCCTGGGTAAGGCCACTGTTCCCAACCTCCCTTTTGAGAACCGGGATGGTTCAGCAATCCACCTGAATACAGATTATTTTGGAAAGAAAAGAAACGAAAAAAATCCGTTCCCGGGGCCTTTTGAATTTTCAGGGGAGGGAAATCAACTAATAAAGGTCTTTTAAGGTATTAACCTCAAGAGCCAATCAGATTCATCTTGCTGATGTAAATATCCTGAAATTCAGGGAAGGCCTCGAGATTTACATGCTGCGTCTTACCTAAAATTTCCGAAGCAATACCTTGATTGTCAAATAGGAACATCTTGGCTCCGATGAGCGCAGTGTTCCCCATTTTATGAATCTTCTCTTCGGTCGACTCGATCATGCCAGTCGCCAACAGATGCTCCAAATGAATGTAATTTCCAAAGCCGCCGGCAATATAAATCTCAGATATGTCTGCCGGATTGATGCCCAGCTGTTTTGTTAAAATTTCGATACCTGCGGCAATCGCGGATTTTGCAAGCAGGAATTCATACAAATCTTTCTGCGTCAGCCAGATTTCACCCTCCACCTGAATACGATCCTCTCCTGAGACAATTTCTCCAAACATACCAATCAACTCCAGTTTCAGCAGAATCGCCACCGCATCGATCAGCGCGCTGCCACAAATACCTTTCGGCTGCGTGTTGCCGATAGTTGTGGCCACGATCTTCGAATCCTCCAGTCTGAGTGAGGAAATCGCTCCGGTAACCGCCCGCATGCCCATCGATAGATTGGCACCCTCGAAGGCAGGTCCAGCTGCAGTGGAGGCGCAGATGATACGATCCTTGTTGCCTATTGCAATCTCTCCATTGGTGCCTAAATCTATAAGGGCCGTAAAATGATCTTTCTTGTACAATCCAGTAGCTGCAATGCCTGCCAGGATATCGCTTCCCACAAAACTACCTATAGATGGGAAAAATTCTATTTTTCCGGCAACCCGGAAAGTCCATTCCAGTTCCTCCGCCGAGAAAGTTTGGGATCCCAGATTTTCGACCTGAAAAGGATAACAGGAGAGGGGTTTCAGGTCCAGATCGGAGAAGATTCTTTGCATGACCGTGTTACCTACCAGGATGACCTTGTCCGGAACCAGGTTGCGACTCTTCAGCATCATCCCGATCATGTTCCCGATGGCAGTCCTTATAATAGTCGTCATTTCGGCGGAATGTCCGTCCAGACCTGCCTGAATTCTGGAAATCAGGTCCGCGCCGAACCGCACCTGAGGGTTAACGATCGTCTCGACTGCCAGTATTTGTGCAGTCTTCAGATCTACCAGTTGGGTGACTATCGTAGTGGTTCCCAGGTCGACAGCCACGCCGGTTCCCTCCTGCGGGACAAACTCGAAGTCAGTTTCGTCGGCTAATATCAGGTGGTCAAACTGTTCGATATGAAGGGTGATCGGTCCGGTGCAATTGCTCATACAGGCAAGCCGTCGATCAGATGCAAGGCCGAAATGTTCCAGCTTCTGCCTGTGCAGATCAGAAACATTTATCTCCCCTTCGAGTAATTGGACCTGACATTTACCACAGGTCCCTTTTCCACTACATGGGAATTCCACGCCGTATTCGTGCAGCAGATCTATGAGCGGAGTCTGGTCGTTGACTGTCAGTTCTTTCCCCAGCGGATGCAGTCGGATGGTATGCTTCATGCTCTAAATATACCCTTTTACCTTAACTTCGCTCCAACGGATTTGCAATCCGTTGGTAAAATGATTGCCAGCAGATTACAAATCTGCTGGAGCGTACTGCTGGAGCGTACTGCTGGAGCGTACATTTTTCATTTTTTAAAGCCCGTATTCTGCAAGAATAAATTTCCCCGCATCCAGCACCGGCAACATCATTGCCACAAAATCGCTTTCGCTATCCGGGATGCTGTTTAAATCATCGCGAAACATAGGCAGATAGCCGGTTTCCAGATCGGAAAGCTGAAGCTGACCGGATTGAAAAGCCTCCTCGATGATATCGAGGGCTGTCAGGGCGCCGTTTCGTGCATTGGCCACATAAGAGTCTCCCCTGACCAGCTCTTTCGAGATGCGGATGACGTTTTCGGGGGCGAGCACCAAAGCCTGAGGATCGGTATAAATATCGGAATTGACCATTAGCTGTTGAAACATGTGGCAATGCGTTTTTCCCAGGCGGAGGGCCTCGTTCATCAGTCGTGCATCATATTCGAGCTGTTCGAAATAGGCGGTTGGAGCCATTCCGGAAAGCAGTTTGATGTTTTGAACTGATTCGTTGCTCCAGAGGTCAGCGCAGGCTGAAGCGATGTTTCCGATCGGGCTCAGATGGGCGCAGGCCGCTGTCTTTCCTTCCATGGAAATGGGGATACCGGTAATGGCTTTCAGGAACGGTCCTTCGTAACCGCAATCCTTGTCCGGTCCGACGGCACCCTCTTCCATCGCGACGATGGAACGGACGACCGAGATGACACGTACCAATGCGGCAAATACTTTTGGGATATACTTCTTCTCTGCCAGCACCATGGCTGTGTTGGCGAATCCGCAAGCCGAATCACCTGCAGCGATCTTGCCGTGTTGGTTGGCCAGCGTGACAATCTTGTGCCACAAGAACCGCATATCCCTGACGCCCAGAACAGAGAGGGCAAACATAACGCCCTTCAGATCACACATCATCAGTGCCTCGTCCGAAACTTCCTTGCCCCCCGTACTCTCGATCGAGAGCAGATCCCCGCCGGCAATCATGCCCCGTTCAAACAGTTCCATCATCGGCTCCAGCCAGGCGGATGTGCGCTGTTTGGCTGGTCTTTCAAATTCGCGCAGGTCGTTTGGCGTTAGCCGGATCTCTGAGACCAAGCCAAATTTTTGATAGTATTTTTCGCAAATTTCATTCATGATTTTCACGATCTCCACCCCGATATCCGGTGTCTTGGTCATCTCCAGCAGGGTTTCGAATTCGAGTACCACACCTTTCGAGTTCAGGTGGACGGCGCGTTCGAGTGCTCCTTCGGCGATTTCACGGTAGTGGGCATAGACCTCGTTTAAGGTATTGCTGTTGATGCTCATCATCGGAAGGGTGAAATTCAACTCGGCGTAAACTTGTCCACCGCCGATGACCAGTCCGCGGGGTGTTTTTACCGGGTTTGGGGCCAGACCGAACGTCAGATCTTGTGCATTGTTTATGACCAGATTTTTATACTCCATGTTTTATTATTTTGATTAACAGCAAATTAACATCACTCTTCTTATTCCGTGACAGGACACTCCATTTCCAATACCCGCAAAAAGGGTTTATGTTCTTCAGTAAAATGGCTAAAAGAATCTGCTGATTAAGAAGCCAGCTTGTTGAGGTATTCGACGGCTTTCTGCGGATCCGGTGCATAGAAATCAGCTCCGATGCTGCGGCAGAAATCCGCATTGAGGGGAGCGCCACCGATCAGAATCTTCGTCTCGGGTACCTGTCCCCTGATACCGGCAACGATATCACCCATGTTCACCATCGTAGTGGTAAGCAAGGCTGAAAGTCCGACGACAGCACCCGGATTATTCTTCAACGCTTCGAGGAAACGTTCAGAACCGACGTCCACACCAAGGTCGACAATCGTCCAACCACCACCTTCTACCATCATGGCTACCAGGTTTTTGCCAATATCGTGAAGGTCACCCTTAACGGTACCGATGATGAATGTCCCTTTGGATTTCATCTGGCCGGATGCGAAGAATGGTTTCAGCTGAACCATGGAAGCGCCCATTGCCTTGGCCGACATCAGCATCTGCGGAACAAAAATTTTATTTTCCGAGAACTTCTTGCCAACGTTTCCCATGGCAGGAATGAGTGCATCCTCCAGAATCCGCTGCGGATGGATACCCGATTCGATCGCCTTTTGCGTCAGCTCATGTGCTCCATCCATCCCTCTCAGTTGAGGAGGATAAGGTGATTTCAGATCAATTTTTCCAAATTCGACGGCTTCGAGTAGTTTTTCGATAATCTCGCTCATACTATTATTGTTTAGTCGTTTGATATAAAGATAATAGCAAATATAAGATTTCTTTCAAACTTTATTCTACTTCAATATTTACTAATTTTGATGCGATATTCACATATTTCATCTATTGTGTGCAATAATTACCACTATGTCGGCCAAATATGAACAAATAGTCTTACGGGAAGATGAATCTTTTTTCATCGGGATTTTCCAGGATAACCTGGAGAAGAGTACCTGGCACTATCACAACAATTACGAAATTAGCTTTATCACCGAGGGAACCGGCAAGCGGATTGTGGCCGATTCGATCGAGGAATTTCAGCCAGGCGACCTGGTCTTCATTGGAAGCAACCTGCCGCATGTGTGGATTGCTGAAAAAGAGCATAGTCTTTTGTCGGAGAGGACCCTTGAAATGGTTTTTCTACAGTTTTCGGCTAATATTTTCTTTCCCCATATGCTGGCGCTTCCTGAATTCAAGAATGTACGGAGGGCGCTTGAGTTTTCGGAAAGGGGGATTCAGATCGTCGGTCAGACCCTGAATGAAGTAAGCGAAATTATGCTGCAGCTCCCGTACCTGAAGGGTTTCGACCGCATGAATAATTTCTTTCGGCTAATGGATATCATCGGGAAGAGCGGTTCAAACATCAGCCTGGCAAGCGAGGAGTACATGAGAAAGCGGTTCACCACGGGGAACAGACGCATCGCAATGCTGCATGATTACCTAATGAACCACTACCGTGAAGAGATCGATTTAAAGAAGTTGGCGGATCTGGTCAGCATGGCGGAGGGATCCCTATGCCGGTTTTTCAGAATGAATATGGGTACCTCCATTTTCGAATATCTGAACGGGATTAAGGTTGATTTTGCCTGTAAATTGCTGATGGATCCGGACATGGCCATCATGGATGTCTGCTACGACAGTGGGTTCAACAACCTGAGCCATTTTAACAAGCAATTCAGAAAAAATACCGGCGTAACCCCAACGGAATATCGGAAACGGTTTAAAGGGTTGTTGTAGATCAACCTGTTTAGAAAATCATCGTAAAAGGAAATATTTTTCATAATATAATTATTCTTACTTTTGTTTGAATGCAAATAATTCATGGAATATCAGAAAAGGATTTAATTGTCCGTCTCAAGCGTGGTGATCAGACCGCTTTTGAGCTGTTGTTCCATTATTACTATCCGGGATTGGTTGTGTATTCTTCTCAATTTATTGCAGATCAGGATGAAGCTGAAGAGATTGTACAAGAATTTTTTGTGCGTTTCTGGCAGAAACACCAGCAGCTGAATGTCTGTGACTCCCTGAAAAATTATTTTTTTTCGTCCATAAGAAACAGTAGCCTGAATTTTTTAAAACACAAGAAAATTGAGGAGAAATATCTGAAGGAGTTGGTTGACCTATCCCGTCATCATCTGGTTTACGAACCCGATTTGTACATTATCTCTGAACTTCAGGAGAAAATTAAAAATGGGATTGATCGTCTCCCGGAACAATGCCGTAAGATTTTTATCATGAACAGAATTCAGGGTATGAAGAATGAAGAGATTGCTGCAGAGCTTGCAATTTCCAAGCGTACTGTCGAAACTCAGATTAGTAAAGCCTTAAAAGTTCTCCGGATTGAATTGAAGGATTATGTTGCGTTGCTTTTGTTGCTTGGTATCTGACATAGGAAGAAAACCGGATTTCTTTAATCAATAATCTTATTTAATGTAACTTAACTTTCAGAATTCTTGCTGATACTATTTGTTTTTTGATTTTTTTTGATTTTGCGTACGTGTGTTATCTTACTTAATTGTATTTAATGCAGATTAAGGAAAATAACTCCCTCACAGAATAATGACAGACCAAAGCACTCATCAACGACTCCGGGATCTTCTCTCAGTGAGGAAAAATCAGGATTTTGAAGCACAAATAGCAGAAGCGGGTATGATTGTTTCAGAAATTGAAACCATTGATAGCCGGAAAGCATTTGAACAGGTAGAAAGACGAATTCAAAAACAAAATACATCCATCCGGTTCCTGAATGCACTCACCCGTATTGCAGCTATTCTTTTTATTCCGTTACTGGTTGCCTCTGTCTGGCTTTTTTACCGTCAACCAAAGGAAACAATTGCTCCTTTACAATTTGCCATGCAGGAGATCACCAGTCCTCCGGGCGTCCGTTCACAGGTTGTATTACCTGATGGGTCCAACGTTTGGTTAAATGCAGAGAGTACGATAAAATTTAAAGTTCCCTTTGACAAATCAACACGTGATGTTTCGTTGTGCGGTGAAGCGTATTTTGAGGTGAAGAAGAACCAGGATGTACCTTTTGTTGTTAAATCGGGTAAAGTTCAGGTAAAGGTTCTGGGTACCAAATTTAATTACAAGGCTTTTGCAAAGGAGAACAATATTGAGGTTGTTCTTGCTGAGGGTAAAGTAAGTCTTAACACAGAAGGATGTGCGAAGGGGAATGAAAAGATAATGAACCCTGGTGACAGGGCTGTTTTTGACAAAACTGCCAATCAGACAAAAATCACCAACGGAAAAATTGACAAATACATAGCCTGGCACAACGGAAAAATGATTTTTGATGAAACGCCGATGCCTGAAGTGGCTACTCAGCTTGAACGCTGGTATGGCATTGAAGTCATTATTGAAGATCCGAGAATTAACAAGTATAGGATTACTACGACCTTTGAGAATGAATCATTGCATCAGGTACTGGAATTGCTCAGGCTATCCTCGCCGATCGGCATTAAATATATCGCTGCAACTGTAGATAAAACCAATAAAACGCTAACAAACCCCAAAATAATATTCACGAAAAAAAACTAATATGCCTATGATAAAATAGCTATCCAAACAAATAAAAGAAAGGAAGTGCTCCAACACCTCCTTCCCAATTACCCAATTAAGGGCAGATTAATTCTTGTTACAAATTAAATCATTCAAATTTATGAAAAAAATTGTGAATCATTTGTGTTCATTTTATTCAGAGCACAAAAAAATGTTCTTGGTTATGAGAAATTCCCTGTTTATTATTCTGATCAGTGCGATACAATCGCTTGCAGTAACCGGGTATGCTCAAAATACACGACTCACGCTGAATATGAAAAATTCGTCTGTGAAAGTGATACTTCAACAGATAGAACAACAAAGTGAATTTTATTTTTTATACAACAGTGAGCTAATTGATGTTCAGCGAAAAATTGATATATCTGTTAACAATGAAAGAATTGATGAGATACTGAACAAAGTTTTCAGCGACGGCAATGTAGATATATTGGTTCGCGACCGGCACATCGTTCTTACTGCCGCAGGGGAATCTGCATCGCAACAAAGCCGTAAGATTTCCGGAAAAGTAACTGACTCATCCGGTGCAACTCTCCCGGGTGTATCTGTTGTTGTCAAAGGATCCACTATCGGGATTATCACCGATATGGATGGGGTCTATTCACTTTCCAATATCCCTGAAAATGCAATTTTGCAATTCTCGTTTATCGGGATGCAACCGCAGGAAATCACTATTGGGACATTAACCCAGATTAACGTAACTATGGCTGAGTCGGCAGTTGGCCTGGAAGAGGTTGTTGTTGTTGGTTATGGTACGCAAAAAATACGAAACGTAACGGGTGCTATGAGCCAACTTAATACAAAGGAATTGGTGGATATACCTGTTTCAAATATCGGCCAGAAAATGCAAGGCAAGTTTGCCGGTGTACAAATTCTCCAAACATCGGGTGAACCTAACGGAGGACTATCATACCGCATACGAGGACAAGCTTCAATAAATGCCGGGAACTACCCCTTGGTTGTAATTGACGGATTCCCTACTATGAGCGGGATGGAGACATTAAGCCCTGATGAAATTGAATCTATTTCTATTTTAAAAGATGCATCAGCAGCATCCCTATATGGTTCCCGCGCCGCTAACGGAGTTGTTCTTATCACCACTAAATCCGGAAAATCCGGAGTAACAAATATTGAACTCAGCTCCTACTATGGCATTGAAAAGGTATCGGACCGGGGTAAACCGGATGTAATGAATGCCCAGGAATTTGCCCAGTTTAAAAAAGAATATTACGAAGATAAGGCCATCTACGAAGGCTATACAGGTGGGGTACCGGCACAGTATCAACATCCCGAGCAAGTGAAAGAAGGAACCAATTGGACTGATGTTTTGTTAAGAAATGCGGCAACGCAGAATTACAATTTGTCAATTTCAACTGGAGCAACCAGACTAAAATCGTCAGTCAACGTTAATTACAACAAACAAGAAGGCGTAGTGTTGAACACTTATGCCGAAAGATTCACCGCAAGAGCTAATAATTTGTTTGAAGCATCTGATAAGCTAACTTTCGGATTGAACCTGGCAGGATCTTATCGCAAGAGCCAGATTGCACCTAGTATAGGTAGTGGACGAAATATAATCGCCTCATCGTATTTAATGGATCCTGCGCTAAAGTATAAAAATGAGGACGGCACTTATCCGATTTCTTTTACTGCACCAGGAATGTTTGAAAACCCAAACTACTATTTGGTGCTGATGCGAAGAGAGGACCCTTCCATTCAAACAAGTATGGTAACTAATGCTTTTGCAGAAATGAAAATTATTAAAGGATTGAAATACAAATTGAGTGCAAATGTCGATTTAGGCAACGGAGTAACTCAATCATGGGTACCATCAACAGTTCAGGGAGCAATGTTTTCGGCACCTCCTAAACCGGCTACCGGTAGTTAT
>DATCHD010000111.1:0-17808 GCA_036508555.1 Prolixibacteraceae bacterium | reverse complement strand
TACACAAGTGGCACATCAGGATATTCCAAAGGAGTCATGATTCCTGCCCGTAGTTTGCTTTCAAATATTATATACGCTCAGGAGCACATGCCTTTAAAATCAGGGGATTGTATCGTTTCTTTCCTGCCAATGGCACATGTTTTCGGATTATTGTTCGAATTTCTTTTCCCTGTATCTGTTGGCTGTCATGTTACATTTCTCTCGAAAGTTCCTACTCCTCAGCTAATAATAAAAGCTTTCAAAGAGATAAAACCAAAGCTGATTCTATCGGTTCCATTGGTCATCGAAAAAGTATATAAAAAAAATATTCTGCCGGCGATTGAAAAACCAGTGGTTAAATTCCTGCTAAAAGTCCCAGGTATTCAACAGATTCTGTTCAAAAAGGTCAGGGCCTCCCTTGTTGAAACCTTCGGGGGTAATTTCCATGAAATTGTGATAGGCGGAGCCCCTCTGAATCATGAGGTGGAAACCTTCTTCAGGAAAATCAGGTTCCCTTTCACCATTGGTTATGGAATGACAGAATGCGGCCCGCTGATCTCTTATGAACCCTGGAACAGTTTCAGGCCTTCATCCGCAGGCAGACTCGTTGATCGGATGGAAGTACGAATCGATTCCAATGATCCCTTCAAAGTAGCTGGGGAAATCCTGGTAAGGGGGGATAACGTGATGATGGGATACTACAAAAATGAAAAGGCAACCTCTGAGACAATGGATAGCGAGGGTTGGCTGCATACCGGCGATCTGGGGGTTATCGATTCTGAGAATTTTATCTATATCCGTGGGCGGAGTAAAAATATGTTGCTGGGACCATCCGGTCAGAATATTTATTCGGAAGAGATAGAAGCCAAGCTTAACAATTATCCTTACGTACTTGAGTGTGTGATTACCGAACGGGACGGTAAAATGATTGCATTTGTGTATCCTGATCCCGAAAAAATTGAGGCAGAGAAGCTGGGTGAACGACAATTGAAGGAAATTATGGCTGGAAATTGCAAGCAGGTCAACAAGGAACTTCCCAAATTTGCCCAGCTCAGTTCAATTATCTTGGTGGATAAAGAATTTGAGAAAACGCCCAAGCGAAGCATCAAAAGATACCTTTATATTTAGAATTCCGGAAGGAACAATTGGCCACTATACCAATGTTACCTCGGGGCTCTCCCGTGAACATTCCTGTTTGTACTTTACTTTTGGGTAACCCAGCAATAAGGAGGCATAGATTCTGTTTGTTACCGGAATACCAAAATGGTGGTTGTGCTTGCCGTTTTTGCCAAGCGCTTTGACAATAAAACCGTTAAAACAGGTTGCTAAACCTTTTGCATTGGCATGAAGCGAGGTGTAAGTAGCCCAGATATTTGCATCCGCTTCAAGCATTCCAGTCTTGGTAACAGGCCCGTGAAAAAGTATGACAGCCGGGGCATGATGACAAATAAAAGAGTCACTAACCTTCTGCTGCTCTATAAAAAATTCTTTGTAACGTTTGAGCTTCTGAATGTTCATCTTTGGCACGAATAGTTTGATCAGCAGGCTGATGAACGATGAAGTAATAAAGGAGAATAGCTTGATCAGCGAATCTTCCGTCAACTTATTCAACAGTTGAATTTTTTCGGATGAACGAACAATGGTTAGCTGAAGTGGTCTGGCGTTACTAGCTGAAGGACAATGCTTTAGATTGTCAACCAATTGCATCAGGACATCTTCCGGAACCTCCTTTGATTGATAATGCCTGCAACTGCGAATTCCTGCCGTAAACGCACTAAGATCCTCAGCAGTAATTGAATGAGGACGCAACGGTACAATTTCACCTTTATCCGGGAATACGGTCATCTCCGGACAAATTGCGATACAGTGCCCACAGTGAATGCAGGTATTCGCTATTGCTCCTGTTGCGATAGTTATTGCATTGGATGGACAATCTTTGACGCACTTCAAGCATCTTGTGCACCTGTTTAAATCTATAATTGGCATGAGAATCGATTTCGGGTTCCAAATTAATATTTATATACTGCACTCTCCCTGTCCAGCCGATCCATATCCTCTTCAGAGAGCCTGAACGACAACGCACCGGTATTCTCCTTCACATGAATTTCTTTGGTGGCCCCAGGAATAGCGACAACAGTTTGGCCGTGAAAATGGATCAGCCAGTTGAGGGCTACCTGTGCGGGTGTGGCGTTGTACTTTATGGCCAGCTCCTTCACCAGCTTAACTACCGGAAGGCTCTTTTCTAACCCGGCAGGTTTGAATTGTGAACTATATTTTCTGAACCCAATATTTTTGAGAAGGTCGGGATTATCATGAAACTTGCCTGTCACCAACCCCTGGGCGAGCGGTGAATAGGCAATGATGGTAATACCTAGTTTTTTTGCCAGATCCATCACGCCATTCGATTCGATGCGGCGGTCGAGCAGGTTGTACAAAACCTGGTTGGATGCCAGCGGGATCCTCCGCATGTCGAGTGTTTCCCAGCTGTTTCTCATCTGTTTGGCGGAAAAATTGCTTACCCCGATACATTTGATCAGTTTTCTGTCGAGCAGGTCAGCCATGGCGCTCACTTCGGCTTTTTCGTTGGAGAATCCCCATGGTTGGTGAACCTGGTAAAGATCTATAGGATAAGGCGACAATGCTTTGATCCGTTCTTCGATAGTTTTTGGGATATTGGAAGCAAATCGAAACATTGGCCACCATTTGGAGGCGATGAACACCTTCCCAGGCTTTTCCCCAGCCACCTGCAGTGCCTTGGAAAGTGCTCTTTCTGAGGCTCCATTGCCATATATTTCGGCGGTATCAAACCAGTTGATTCCTCCTTCAAGGGAGAGTGATACTACCTTCCCGATCAGGTCATCTTCAAGCGTAGGCCAAAATTTTCCTGCCAGGTTTTTTTGTTTGCTGAACTGCCAGCAACCAAGTCCGACAGGTGTTATTTGAAACCCGGTTTGCCCGAGCGAACGCAATGCTTTATTATCATCCATATTTTTATCCAAAAACTTATGTTTTCACACAAATTTAATCTTTTCTTTCTTAATAAGGAAACTGAGATTTGTGCCCGATTCAATGACAACCTTGGCAATTTTTGAGTTAAAATTTTGGGTTGCTAAATATTTTTATCAATCGGGATAACAAAAGGGATGATTTGTGAGTATCTTTATATTATTGATATTCACTCATCTCTCTGCAAGTCATGAAAATACTTCTGGTCTATCCTCAATATCCGGATTCCTTCTGGAGCTTCAAGCACGCGATGCCTTTTATTGCCAAGAAAGCCACTGTTCCACCGCTTGGACTGATTACCGTTGCGGCTATGCTTCCTGAAAATTGGCAAAAGAAATTGATCGATCTCAATGTCACCAAATTAAAGGCCAATGATATTCTCTGGGCCGATTACGTTTTTATCAGTGCCATGTCTATCCAGCGGGAGTCTGCCGTTCATGTGATTGATGAGTGCGTGAAGCTTGGGAGGAAAATCGTTGCCGGCGGACCACTTTTCACGCAAGACTATGAGAATTTTCCCCAGATTGATCATTTCGTCCTCAATGAGGCAGAATTAACTTTGCAACCTTTTCTGGATGATCTGGTCAAGGAACGGCAGCTGCAAAGAGTCTATAACACTTGTGAATACGCAGATCTTACCAGGACACCTGTCCCGGATTATAGCCTATTATCAAGGAAGGATTATGTTGTCATGAATCTCCAGGTTAACAGGGGTTGCCCTTTCGCATGCGATTTTTGTGAAATAACGACCCTGTTGGGCCATAAGGTTCGCATGAAGAATAGCAGTCAGGTCATCGATGAACTGGAGGCGCTGTACCGTTTGAACTGGCGGGGACCCATTCTGATTGTGGATGATAATTTCATCGGGAATAAAAGTGTCGTCAAGAAGAGCCTTCTGCCGGCGATGAATAAGTGGATGCGGGAACATGAGTTTCCATTTACTTTTGAGACGCAATGCTCAATCAATCTCGCAGATGATCCGGAATTGCTTTCCCTGATGGTGAATACTGGCTTTAAATCGGCATTTATCGGAATCGAAACCCCCGACCTGGTTTCGCTGGGTGAATGTCACAAAGGACAAAATCAAAACCGGGATCTTTTGCACTGTGTCAGAAAGATTCAAAAGGCCGGAATGTCTGTTTCAGGTGGCTTTATCGTTGGTTTTGACAGTGATATTTCATCTATTTTTCAACGTCAAATTGATTTTATTCAGGAAAGCGGAATTGTTTCAGCCATGGTCGGCATTCTGCACGCACCCAAAAACACTGTTCTCTACAAACGCCTGGCAGGTGAAAACAGACTGATGAAAGAGTCGACCGGAAACAACACAGATGCATCTATGAATTTTATTCCTAAGATGAATGCTCAGGATTTACTGGAAGGGTATCGAAAAATCATCCATGGAATTTATTCGATTAAACCTTATTACAAGAGAGTCCGGCAGTTTTTAATGACTTATCAGCCAATTGATACGGTGAAGACGAGGAACAGGTTCTCCCTTATTAAAAGCTTCTTTAAATCTGTCTATATTATTGGAATCAGGAGCAAGGGAAGAGGAGAATTCTGGAAACTCTTTGTCTGGACACTTTTCAAAAAGCCAAATCTATTCAAGGAAGCTATACAGTATGCCGTTTATGGTTACCATTTCAGAATTGTCTACGGTATAAATAAATGAATGTGAGATAAATACATTGTTAGTAAACCCTGATCCCTCAGGGAATTGGACGTGTTGTTACAGGGGCTTCTATTCAGGCGATATTTATGGCCAATGCGGGTGGCTGCTGGGACAATGCCAATCCCCAAATATATTATACTCTCCTGGTTATACTTTGAAAACCGGTTCAGTATCTTTCGCCAGGGCAAGTAATTTCTCCCTTTCCACATTTTTTAGTGGGGTGAAATTTTTTGCGATTTCAACTCCTTTCCAGAACAGTTCGGCTGCTCCGGGGGAAACAGCAGCTGTAATATCAAGTGAAAGTGTATATCTGAAGGCCATATTTAGAATCGCATCGTCCATGACCGGACGATACCAGCAATTGGGGTATACGTTCTCTTCTCCATTTTTTAATTTCGTCAGGGCCATGGATTTTAATGCCAGAATGCCCATGTTCCGCTGTTTGGCCTTTTCGAAAACCTGTGGACCGAAATTGCCTGTGTTCCAGCAGACAAAGTTCAGCGGGAACAGAACAGTATCGAAGTCGAATAATTCCATCGCGTGCAGGGCGGCCTCAACAGAATGTGCGGAAAAACCGATGTGACGAATCTTCCCGTCACGTTTGGCCTGGAGGACTGCCTCCATCGCTCCGTCTTTGGCGAATACCCTATTGACCTCATTCACCGTAGTAAGGGCATGCAGCTGATAGAGATCAAAATGATCAGTTATCAGTTTTTCCAGAGAATTATTGAGTTCGCCTTCGGCCCCGGCTTTATCCCGTTTAGTGGTTTTACAGGCCAGGAAGCATTTATCCCGGTAGGGTTTTAAGGCAGGGCCCATCCGGTCCTGGGCATCCCCGTACGATGGAGCGACGTCGTAATAGTTGATTCCGTGGTCAAAAGCCTTTGCGATATTTTCGTTGGCAAATTCCTGAGGGTTCTTATTCAGCATGATCCCGCCAAATCCAAGAATGGACAAGTGATCATCCATCCGGCCAAGTTTTCGACGGGGAACAGGCTTATCAGATAATTTTTCGCCCGGACTTTTAAGGGAGGGGAGTGTCAAAGCCAGACTGCCAATACCTGTATTTCTGAGGAATATTCGCCTTTTCATATCAGTAGGTTTTAGAATATGATGATTTTATATCCAAAAGTACAAATAAATTAATCATTAAAGGAACCTTCTCTTTATCAATTCTATCCTATTTTTGCGGCATGGAATATCTCTCACTAATTGGAACGGTCACCCTGCTGAACCTGTTGGCAGTCATGAGTCCGGGACCTGATTTTGTTATGGTGGTACGGAATTCACTCTGCTATTCGCGAAGGGCGGGTGTCTATACCAGTCTGGGAATCAGTACAGGACTATTGATTCATCTCTTTTATTGTCTTGCTGGTATAGGCCTGATAATCTCGAAGTCTGTCGTTTTGTTTTCCATCATCAAGATTCTTGGCGCCGGTTATTTGATCTACTTGGGAACAGGTTCTATCCTGTCAAAAAGCTCCAGACTGAATCTGAAAGAAATGGTCACCGGGACGGATCTTGAGCCTTTTCAGGCTTTCAAGATTGGTTTTCTGACCAATATTTTAAATCCCAAGGTAACTCTTTTTATGCTCAGCATTTTTACTTTCGTCATAGGAAAGGATACACCGCTTTATGTTATCCTGATCATTTCGGTCATTATCCTATTAACCGCCTTAATATGGTTTAGCATCGTTTCCACTTTTTTTACGCAGAAGAAAGTTCAAAAGGCCTTTTTCAAATACGAGTACATTATCAATAGTTTCCTGGGCATCATTCTGATATTCATAGGTGTCAAAATCGCCCTGACATTCCTTCCCCTCTAAGCTCTGCCCCCTTTTCATATTTTACTTGCCGAAATCTGATACTATTTTACTATATTTACCTGACTATAACACACAAATCCTTGTCTTGTGAATTTTGCTTCGCGCCTTAAAACTGAACAGAATTTTGATGATCTTTGTTTGAACTGAACCAAACATATGATAGAACCACTAAAATATTTGAATGCAATTTCAATACTGGAGGAAATCCGAATTATATTATGATGAAAACTAATTTTAATCGGATAGCACTTTTAATAATTATTGGCGAACTTTTATTAAGTAACCTTACTGGTGTAGTTTATGGCCAGGATCCTGTGGATTATGTAAATCCGAATATTGGGACAATCGGGCACCTTCTTAAGGCAACTATTCCGGATGTCCAATTGCCCCGGGGAATGATCAGGTTGTTTCCGCACACAACTCCGGGAATTAGAGATGTATACCTCGCCGACAAGATATATTCATTCTCAGTAACATCATTATCAAATGATTTTTCCGGAGGACTTGGAATTTTCTCTCTGATGCCTGTAACCGGTAATATTAAGGTTAATGAGGGAGAGAATGCTTCAGGGTTCGATCACGATCTGGAGAAAGCAACACCTTATTGTTATACTGTCCTATTGGAGGACTATGATATAGATGTTGAATATACGGTAACTGAACATTCTGCATACTACCGATTCACTTTTCCTGAAGAAGTGAATTCAAATATATTGCTAAGGTTACTCCAAAACGCTGAAATGAAGATTGTGAATAACAGTATCATAGAAGGTTATCAGACATATTCCGGAGATCGTAACTCAGAAAGAAAACTCTATTTTCATTCCGAGTTCAGTAAACCATTCAAATCTTATGGAAGTTGGACAGGTAAAGAAGTTGTACCTGGTGAAAAAGAGAAAACCGGAAACAATATTGGAATATTTACTACCTGGTCGACTTCAAAAGGTGAGCAGGTGCAGGTAAAGGTTGGTTTCTCATTTATAAGTATAGATCAGGCCCGGCAGAATTTAGAAAATGAGATTTCGGATTGGGATTTTGATCGGGTAAAGAATAGTGGCAGGGAAATATGGAACAAGGCATTAAGTAAGATCCGGATTGAGGGAGGAACCGAGAGCCAGCGAGCCATATTTTATACCGGATTGTATCGTGTGTTGGGAAGGAAAACAACGAACATAACAGAATATGGGAAATATTATAGCAGCTTTGATAACAAGGTTCATTTGACGGACGGACATGATTTTTATCAGCTTGGAGAAAGCTGGGGATCATTCAGATCTCTGTTTCCTCTGGGCCTCATATTGGAGCCTGAAAGGCAAAATGATATCGTAAGATCTTATTTACGTATGTACGAACAACGCGGGTGGCTTGGTGATGCGGCTTTAGACCGGCGTGTTATGATCGGACGGCATGAAACAGCAACAATAACTGAGGCCTATATGAAAGGATTTCGGGATTTCGATGTTGGAAAGGTCTATGAGGGTATGAAAAAGAATGCGATGAAAGCAACCATGATACCCTGGCGTAATGGTCCGGCCACAGAACTGGACACTGTTTACTTTGAGAAGGGATTTTTCCCCGCACTGGCATTAGGACAGAAGGAATGGGTGCCCCAGGTTGACAATTTTGAGAAAAGGCAAGCGGTGTCAGTTACTCTGGAGCATTCTTATGATGATTGGTGTCTGGCTCAGATGGCGAAATCCTTAAACAAGCAGGCAGATTATGATTTTTTCATGAAACGTTCGTACAACTTTAAAAATCTCTTTGATACTCGGATTGGCTTCATGGCACCCAAGACAGCAGATGGTAAATGGGTATTTAACGAAGAGAAGCTGGATCCTATCTGGAGCGGAGGCCAGGGCGGACGAGATTACTATACCGAAACGAATGCATGGACATACACCTTCCACGTTCAGCATGATGTAGCCGGCCTTATTGACCTCATGGGCGGAAGGGATAAGTTTATCGCCAAACTGGATGCTCTCTTTCAGGAGCAGTTCGGAAGACGTGGTTCAAAGGTTGATTTTTTGAAACAGTTCCCTGACGGTACTGGTTTGATAGGTCAGTATAATCATGGAAATCAGCCTGGCTTCCATATTTCATACCTTTACAATTACGCCGGTGAACCATGGAAGACCCAGCGCAGGGTACGTGATATCATGAAAATATGGTATAATGACGGACCATTGGGAATATGCGGAGACGAAGATGAAGGTGAGTTATCCTCTTGGTATGTGTTCAGCGCAATGGGTTTCTACCCTGTTTGTCCGGGACGGGCTGTATATGATATCGGCAGTCCGATCTTTGAGAAGGTTGCCATTGACGTTGGCAACGGTAAGACATTTAATATTGAAGCCAGGGATGTGTCATCAAAGAACAAATATATTCAATCTGCACACCTGAACGGAGAACCTCTTAACTCTCCATGGTTTAATCATTCTGATCTTTCAAAAGGCGGGACTCTGGTTTTGCAAATGGGGCCAAGACCCAATGTGGAGTGGGGAAGAACACCAGAAACATCTCCTTCATCTTTGTCTCGATAAAAGGGGCCAGAAGATTTTGACAAGAAGTAATAATATTAAAAATAACAGACATGAAAAGATTAGTTCTATTGTTAGCTATTATAAGCATAACAAGCCTTTCGTACGCTCAACAACATTCCTCAGAGAAAAAATCAGAACCAATGAAAAAAACTGTAATTGCCCGGCTTGCAATCAAAAAAGAAGTAGTTGATAACTTTGTACAATTTGCTCAGAAAATAGTGGAAGAAACTCGCAAAGAAGCTGGATGTATCTCCTATTGTTTGTACAAGAATAGTTTTGGCCAGGAAGCCCAATTTATATTTTATGAAGAATATAAAGATCAGGCTGCACTAGATTACCACAATAAATCGGAGCATTTAAAACAGTTCCTTTCCCAGATCAGTTCACTGCTGGCAGGTGCTCCAATAGTTGAAGTATTTTGAGGGAATACAGACTACTGCAATTATTTTAAAAATTTAAGGATCACGAAAAAGTAAGCTTATATGTAGAAGTTTAGACTTCGTCTGGACACACCTGAGTAAAAAAACACCTAATACCGCTGAAACTTGAAACATTTATACGGTAACCTTTCTAATTCTTCAGGCATCCGATAGGAACTACCAAAACGCCATCATTACGACGATAAGCATATTGACCTCCGGTTATTACCTCAATCAAAACTGCTCCCGAAGATTGTAAAGCTATTTGTAATTCTTGATCGCACAAGCGTAATAAATAAGACTTTTCACTCATAATCTATGTGGTACTAATTCTATACAAATATAGAAAAAGTTCCTTGCATTCCAATTTCGACTTCCTGGTTTGGCGACATTATACTTCCTAATTTGGCGACATTTTACTTCCCAATTTGGAAAGTTTCACTTATGACTATATAGTGATGGGACTCTTGTTCGTGTACAAGGCAAGTTAAAACTCTTTGATTAGCTGTGCAGTTTTCAAACGAAATACTGTGCTGTTTTCAACCGGTATTTACAGAAAAAAATTAAAGCGATAATATTCCATATATTGTGGAACAATTATTCTATATTTGCATCGAAGTCAATAAAATATAAAGTTTTGGATATACTGCGCAAAGACAGATTACTTAGACATAAAATTAAGAACAAAGGTAATTCCAGGTTAATTAAAGCCATTGATTCTTTGATTGTTGACTTAGAGAAAGCCAATTGGAGAACAAAAAATGAAATTGTTGCGGAAAGACCTGATGCTGATTGTGTTCATAGTGAAGGATTCTATTTCTTTAATATAAACATTCACAGGACAATGATTTTAATTGTTTTTGAGGACAATGAAGCTACGATTATTTGGACAGGTTCTCATGACGATTATGATCTGACTTTTAAAGGGAACAAAAAAACGATTGAAAATTGGTTAAGAAAACAAGGATTAATAAAATAATTGAACAATGGATAAGTTTGATATTGATAATGTTTTGCAGATAGTTGAACTTTCAAACGAATTGGAATTTGAAAAGGCGAATGCCTTGCAACTTAAATTGAGGTGGATGCAAAAAGAAGACGAATCTTTAAGCCCAATCAGGGAACATCTTCGTTTTTTGGTACGTGACTACGAAAAAAAGCACTGGTCAAATATTGATTTGATTACTGATGAACAAACTGATATCAATTTCAAGGCTGAGCGGTTTGTTTCAGCCGAAAATAAATTTATTTCGGAACGTAGAGAAATAATAAAATCAAAATTAAAGGCCTATGGATTAATTCAATCTGATTTGGCTAAAATTTTAGGACATCGGGATAATTATATGTCTGAATTGATAAATGGTGTACGTCCATTTTCAAAAGATGATATAGTAGTAATTCACAGGCTATTAAAAATTAAACTTGACTCATTGATTTCTCCATTTGTTAAGGAAGATGTTGCCCGACATGTCCGATCTACGCTTGAGACATTAAACAAACAAAAAGTTAAGCTTTCAAAAAAAGACTTTGACTTCGTGGAAATTTAGTCAATGACAATAGGGGGAATAGAGTTCCTGCTTTAATCAATGATTCCTTAACAAGTATCTTCTACTTATGAGAATTTTAATCACCGGCGCCGATGGCATGCTTGGAAATAATCTGGTAAGATTGCTTCTCGAAGCAGTGCATGAGGTGAGCGTGCTGATCCATCCCGCTTCAAAGTCATGGACGCTCGACGGATTGAAAATCACGAAATATGCTGGCAATATCCTGATTTCGGAATCATTGGACGAAGCTTTTCAAAATCAGGAGGCAGTTGTTCACGCTGCGGCTTCCACCGCAGTATGGCCATCCAGGTCGGAGATGGTCAGAAAGATTAACATGGAAGGCACCCGCAACGTGGTGGAGGCAGTCCTCCGGCACAAGGTTGGCCGAATGATTTACATAGGATCCGGTAGTTCTGTGAATGCTCCGGGAGCACCCGACTCCAGATATAAATTTCCGGGGGCCAAATACGGACTGGATTACATCGATTCAAAATATGAGGCGTTAAATTTTGTCCTGGATGCCGCCAGAAATCGGGGCTTGCCTGCTTTGGCTGTCCTGCCGACTTTTATGATCGGACCTTACGATTCGTTACCCGGTTCCGGAAAGATGATTCTCGCACTGGCAAAGGGGAAACTGAAATTCTATACCAGGGGAGGACGAAATTTTATCCATGTCAGAGATGTTGCAACCGCGATCGTCAACAGTTTGAAAATGGGGGAGATAGGCTCGTATTATATCGCCGGAAATGAAAACCTGACTTACCAGGAATTCTTTGCCAAAGTAGCCGGGATCGTCTCAAAACCAGCACCGAAGATCTTAATCGCGGACTGGCTGGTCAAGACGGTAGGCCTATTGGGAAGCTTGTCCGGGGCTGTCCTGAAAAAAGAACCGCTGCTGACTTATCCGATGGCACGGATATCCTGCGATAAGCAATATATTTCGGACGAAAAATGCGTTGCAGAGCTTTATATGCCACAGACCAACATAGATATTGCCATCCGGGAATGTTACGATTGGTTTGTAGAAAATAAATACATAAAATGATTTAGGATGAACACACACATGGTTTTGACAGATTTTTCGTGGCACGAGGATGAGCTCGTTACATTTCTTCCCATCCTTCTCACCATCGTTTTTTTCGTGATATTCTGGTTCACCAGTAAATCGCCGAAGATCAAAACCTGGTTTTATAACAAGTACGATACCGATCAGGCATCCTTATGGCATATTACTTTCGGAAGGGTAATCGGTTTCCTGTCGATGTGTATCCTGCCGGGGATCATCTGTTTGATTTATCTGCCTGAATACTCCTTGGCAGATTATGGACTTACCTATAAACCTGAAACCATACAATTTACGATCTTCTGGTCGTTCGTTCTCTCATTATTGGTAATTCCTTTGGCATTTATCAGTGCTCAAAAGCCTAAAAATCTGGTTACTTATCCAATGATCCGTGCCAGAGTTTGGGATAATAAAATATTTATTCTGAACGCATTAGGTTGGGCTTTGTATCTTTTTGGTTACGAATTTCTTTTCCGGGGGATACTCCTTTTTCCACTGGCAGAACATTTAGGTGTATGGAATGCCATAGCCATCAATATTGCACTTTATTCAGCGACGCATATCCCGAAAGGGCTTGAGGAGACCATCGGTGCACTTCCGCTCGGAACGGTATTCTGCCTCCTGACATTGGCTTCCGGAACCATCTGGATCGCCTTTGTCGCGCATGTAGCCATGGCCTGGACAAATAGTTTCACTGCCCTGAAGTTTCATCCCGAAATCCATTATAAAAGAGCTCCCAAATGAGTGCTCAAAAATTCAACGGAAAAGTTGCCGTAATTACGGGTTCGAGCCGTGGAATTGGTAAAGCCATTGCCCTCGAGCTCGCAAAAAGAGGTGCCTTCATTGTCTTAAATGGCAGGGATTTCGACAGACTGAACAATACAGAAAGTGAGATTAAAAGCTATCAAACGGGCGTCATCAGCGTTTGCTGTGATGTCTCCACCAATGAAGGTGGAAGGCTTCTGATAAGTGAGGCGGTTAAGGCTTTCGGCCGGATTGATTTCCTGATCAACAATGTAGGCGTGTCGATGAGGGGCAATGTTTGCGAAATGAACCCGGATGTCTTCAGGGCAACTTTCGAAAGTAATTACATGAGCGCGGTATGTCCAACCATCCCGGCGCTGGATCAGCTGCGGCTTTCCAAGGGTAGTCTGGTCTTTATCTCGAGCCTGGCGGGCATCCGCGGACTCCCTTTTATCTCAGCTTATAGCTCATCCAAAATGGCGCTTCGGGCATTGGCAGAGTCCATCCGGATAGAAGAGGCAGATCACGGAATCCACGTAGGGCTGGTATTCGTTGGAATCACCGTCAACGATGCAGGTAAAGAGACCCTGGGGTCTGATGGCTCCAGGAAATTGCTGGAACCTAGAAGCGGAAGCGGAGTTCAGTCAAAAGAATCCGTAGCTGTCGCAGTATTGAAGAATATCACTAAAAGGAAATTTATAAGTGTTCTGACTTTCGTCGGAAAGCTCAATTATCTTCTGCAACATATTGTCCCACAAATAGTTGAGCGTATAATCATAAAAAACATCAGAAAGTTTGAGGAACGTAGCAGGTAATCAAACCACACACAAAAATAAATCCAATCAACGATGAAAATTACATCTTTCTTTATTGTATTACTCTTAGCGCTGTCACAAAATTTTTTTGCGCAGGGCACAATGATCAAGCAGGAAAAATTAACCAGATTTCAGCTTCAGTCAACCGAATTAATCCAGGAAACCGGCGAACAAATATCTACATCAGCCTATCATTCAAATGTTTACTGGTTTCCCGTGAAGGTGCCGTCTACGATTCTGACAGGATTGGTTGCCAACAGGGTTTACCCGGATCCCTACTCCGGAATGAACAACATGTTGATTCCCGATGCATCTGACGAATTCAACAAAACTTACAACCTGGAGCAGTTCAGTCATATCCCCAATGTTCCTAATCCATGGAAGAAACCATACTGGTACAGAACGACTTTTAAAGTTCCTGCCTCCGACAAAGGCCGTCATTTCCAGTTGATTTTCAAAGGGATAAACTACAGAGCCGCACTGTGGGTGAACGGTTTACAGGTAGCAGATTCCACCCAAATGGTCGGAATGTTCTCGGAATATAGCTTCGATGTCAGCAAACTGGTAGTGGCAGGAGAGGAAAATGTGCTGGCCGTCAAAATCTATCCACTGGATTATCCCGGATTGCCTGCAAAAGAGCAGCTCAGGGCGATGGACGATTTCTTCGAAAACGGAGGCCCTACCGGAGATATCGGTAAGAATGTCACGATGGTCTGTTCGGTTGGATGGGACTGGATGCCGCCCGTCCGCGACCGGAATATCGGAATCTGGCAGCCGGTGATCCTGCGGACATCCGGCAATGTCACCATCGTTCAGCCCCACCTGGTAACTGATTTGCCCAATTTGCCGGATACTTCATTGGCGAAACTTTCCCTGGATCTGACTTTATCCAATCATAGCCAGACCAATTCAACCGGATCATTGAAGGTGACGATCTCTCCTGAGAATTTTCCGGGTACGCCATTTGTGTTTTCCAGGCAGGTGAATCTATCAGCCGAATCACAGGTAAAAGTAGCCTTTAATGCTGAAAACACGCCGCAAATGACCGTCAGGCAGCCTCGCCTATGGTGGCCAAACGGCTATGGTACCCCCAATCTTTATCGCATACAGCTTCAATTTCAGGCCAAAGGAGAAGTTCTGGATGATACCTCCTTTGTTTTTGGTATCCGGACAGTCAGCTCAAAAGCTGTTGAGGTACCCAACAAATTTCTGCGAAGAGATTTCTACGTCAACGGCCAGAGGATCCAACTTACAGGAGGTGCCTGGGTGCCGGATATGATGTTGAACCGCGATTCCACCCGCTACGACGCAGAGCTTCATCTTTGCCGGAATTCGAATATCAACCTGGTCAGAATCTGGGGTGGAGGTGTTACGCCACCTGATATTTTCTTCGATTTGGCTGATCGGTACGGATTACTGGTGTGGTCTGATTTCTGGGTTACCGGAGATACGCATGGTGAATTCAAGGGATCCACTGACTGGCCGCTGGAACCTGAAGTTTTCGTCAAGAATGCGATCAACACCATCTATCGGATCCGCAATCACGCAAGTTTGTTACTCTGGACAGGCGGTAACGAGGGCCATATCAGGAAAGATGTCTATGAACGAATGAGGCAAAGCGTGATTGATCTGGATGGCACCAGGCCATTCATCCCGAGTTCTTCCGGTTATGCCAAACTGCCTGCCGGTTTCAGCGGATCATGGCCGGATAACCTGCCATCAGGCGTTTACAGCAGCGGACCATATACCTGGCAGGACTCCAAAGTCTATTATAACCTCGCCGACAAAGCCAAAGATTGGGTCTTTAAAGACGAGACCGGACTGCCATCGCAGCCAACCTACCACTCGCTGATCAAAATAATTCCGAATCTGGTCTGGGACAAGAAACTCCCCTTTCCGCTGAATAACACCTGGGGTTACCACGATGCTGCCACCGGAAACGGAAAATACAACAAATATTACGAGTCGATGGTCAAAAGATATGGACCACCAGCTTCGATGGAGGAGTTTTCTGATAAAATGCAGCTCATGAATGCCACCGGCTATCAGGGTACTTTTGAAGCAGCTGGTCACCGGTTGAACGACATCGGCGGCATCATGCTATGGAAACTGAATGCAGCCTTCCCGAGTGTGGTCTGGCAGGTCTATGACTGGTACCTGGAACCAAATGCAGGTTATTATTTTATGCAAAGCGCTTGTGAACCTATTCATATTCAATTAAATCCGCTGGATCATGTGGTGACGGTGATCAACAGAACCTGGCAACCAGTTTCGGGTTTGACCATCGAAGCAGCTGTTTTCGGGCTGGACTCGAAACAGCTGTTTCATCAGACTGCCAGCGTAAGTCTTTCAGCATCTGATGTTAAGGAGGCCTTCTCGGTATCGAAAGTGTTGGAGGAGAATAAAGGGGTAAATTTCGTGGTCCTGAATCTGAAGGATGCTGCCGGGAAAGTTGTATCTCATAATACCTACTGGTTGGCAGCGGACGACAATTTTTCGGCCTTAAATTCTATGCCACAGACCAAAATCCAAATGACCATCATAAGGAAAGAGCAGCTGAAAGCCGATACCAGATGGACACTGAAGTTCACCAACAGTTCAAAACAACTGGCATTTTTTGTCAATCCACGATTGATGAATGACGAGGAGGAAGTATTGCCGGCCTATTGGTCTGCCAACTATTTTACGCTGGCTCCCGGCGAGTCAATAACCTTAAAAGTCAGTGCTAATAAGGACAAGTTGAAGGGGGAAAGGCAGCAAATTCTGGTCAAGGGTTGGAATGTCGGGGAGGAGCGGATCGATTTAAAATAAGTTATACAGTCGGTACTGGTGTTGTGTTAAGCTTTGAACATCCAGCGTCATGTGTCATGCTGAATTTATTTCAGCATCCCACTACTGTCTCGTTAAAAGAGACTGAGTGACAGTTGTTTACAATTTGGTTCATTGACATTTTTGTAATCAGCATTTGTAAGTAGCTCTTTTACAGGCGTTTTGTCCAGTAGAGAGATGCCTAGAATTTGTAATATTTCGTAGGTTGACCTATCAACTTTCAGCTCTTTCCCTACGATTGCTACCAGGCAATAGGTGATAATTGCACAATAAAGCTGAGTCTTGACCGCATTGGGAGTGTGACCCCAGAAACTTTTAACCTTCAAGTGCTGCTTTATCCATTTGAAAAATAATTCCACCTGCCAACGATTTTTATAAAGAATTGCAATTTCAAAGGCCGATAGTTCGAAGTTGTTGGTAAGAAAAACAAACTCAACATTCGTTTCGCTATCGTAGTACTTTATTCGGCGAAGCTTCTCAGGATATCTGTCGTATGACTTTTGGTTGGTAAACGTCCCTATCTGGTCACATTTTACACCTGCTTCTTTATCAACTTTATTGGAGTACATCCTGTTGAACTGGAGGTTATCCCTTGCTCTAAGAACAAAAAAGGCTTCAAGCTTTTGGATTTTGTAAAGCCGTTCAAAGTCATTATATCCTCGATCGAATATGTAGTAACTACCTCTTTCATAGGGAATAAAGTCCATCGCATTTACATCATTGACGGAAGCCGTAGTAATGTAAACGAAACTTGGGATCTGCGTTTTAACATCAAAGAGTGTGTGCATTTTAACACCTCCCTTTGCTTTACGGAACTCGGCCCACCAGAAAAGGTTCAAACAAAGGTCAATTGTTGTTGAATCGAAAGCATATATGTTACCATCAACTTTGATCTCAAAATCGTTGCAAGCGCAAGCTCTGCGGGCATAGTCAATGAGGTGATATGCAAACTCTTCACAAATCCGGTAGTTTCTGCGAATGTTAGCTCTGGCAAGTGTTGGTAAGTTTACACCGGGCCCAAGTCCAAGATGATACGATTTGGCTTTGTGAGCATCGAGTGCAACAATCAGATCCCGCAGACTATCCCGATTAGTGAGCTGACCGAAAACCATGCAGAGCATCTGATTCCAACAGGTAAATGTTCGAGTACGCTTGTTTCCATTGTATTTCTTGACAATACCGTCGAATACCCTACGCGGTAAAAACTCAGTGATCTGAGCAAATACATATTTCCCTTGGTACATTTTCAGTAGAATTTGCACCAAATGAAATATTTCTGAAGTCGTCACGCAAGAAAATGACCTATAAATAACTGATTATCAAAAATTTCAAAGAACATTTTTAAAATTTAACGAGACACTAGTG
>DATCHD010000110.1:0-2915 GCA_036508555.1 Prolixibacteraceae bacterium | reverse complement strand
CTGCTGCTGTTTGTTCTCCTGAAGGTTGCGGTTTTGGT
The DNA here is from genome assembly GCA_036508555.1 of Prolixibacteraceae bacterium. GTDB lineage: Bacteria > Bacteroidota > Bacteroidia > Bacteroidales > Prolixibacteraceae > CAINVV01. Next base: position 2,877 of record DATCHD010000110.1, on the reverse strand, counting down.
CTAATCCTCCGTAACTGAAATCGAAGCTGCCTTTAGCCGCGTTAAACTGGATGTAGGCATCGAACTTTTTAGGATTATCCGTGTCTTGGCTCTTTTTAGTGATCATCCCTTCAACCAGTACCATCATGCCTTCTTTAAGGTCTTTCACCTGTTCGGGAGTAAACTCTACCCCTTTGAGCGATTGCGGAATGTTGAGCTTTTCGACCGGAACAGCTTCGAGGCGGTTGGTCATTTTGTCGAGCGAAACGAGTGCCGGGATTTTTTGCCCTGGTGTCGGCTCAAGATCAATTACCCGTCCGGCATTCCCGGAAGTTAACAGGTTTTCTTTATCCTTGTCTGAAAGCATAGCCCCGAGGAAAGGCCTGTCCAAGTCAAGCACTTTGAGGTAACTGTGGGGTTGGATGTTGTACGTTCCATCGGGCATTTCTTTAAGGGATAGCCGCGCCTGTGTATCAAAGGTAATTCCCTCAAGGGTAAAAACAAGGTGGTTCAACGCCGGGGACTTGTGTCCATAGAGCATGGCTTTAAGCTGACCTGTATCTTCCAATAACTGCCTGTTGATACCCATGGTTGCAGCCTGAGACCAGTTGATTTTGTTTTCATCGATGGGCTGAAAATCGTTCTTCTGTCCGGACGCTGCACCTCCAGGTTCCTGTGCCTGTCCTTGTTTTTGCTCTTGCCGCTGGTCAAGGAACTGTTGCGGGTCGATACGGTAAGGTTCCAACGTTTTTGCATTAACGGGTTGCATCTCAATGATCTTACCCAGTACGTCTTGCGTCATCAGGAAAAATCCCGTGTGCGCAGGGTTTTTAGTCTGTTCAAGGAACTTTTTGAAAAAGTTTTCAAGTGCATTGCCATTTTTGTCAATGGCCAGAAAATCGGCCATGTTTGCTCCGTCAGGGTTGACCGTCCGTGGGTTGCCGTTTTGATCCAGTCCGGTAACGGCTTTTAATGCCTGTGGATTGGCGGCATCGGTCATAAGCAGCACTTGTTTTTTGCTGTCGCTTAACTTTTCATCCATATTTCAAATGTTTTAAGGATTCTTGCATCACTATTAATGCAGAGATGAAAATAGGAATAACGAAAAGGTAATTTATAGGATTTCAAGACGTTGGCTATTTAAGGCACTAACCTGACAGCTTGTGGCATCAAAATATGAATGGTGTGTTATTATTCAGGCGGCAAAATCTATTATTATGGAAAACTCCCTATATGTATGACCCATTATTACAACTTATAGATTTCTAAATAGTTATTTTAACCAACAAATTAAATCATTTGTTTAATGTCGATTTGTTGATCTTTAAATTCTTCATTATTAATTAGAATTAGCTATAATTGTAGCATGATTGCTGGTTCGAGTGTTTTGCCTTCGCGAAACTTCGATGAAAAGGGAATCCGGTGCGATACCGGAGCTGTACCCGCAGCTGTAAACCTCGGTAAAAACTTTTTGTAATCCCTGCCACTGTTACGATTCATCGCAACGGGAAGGCCACAAAGAGTGAGGTGAGCCAGAAGACCTGCCATTTCAAAATCATTTTAGTCGAATCTTCGGGAAAAAAGATTGGTGAAGGGCAACTGCTGTTTCCATTTCATTTCTTCCGGAATAACATTTTTGTATGATGCAACTATTTTCGTCGTGGAGTGGCGGTAAAGACTGTATGTTGGCACTTTATCGTATCCAGAAATCAAGAACTCATCAGGTAAAAGTTATTCTGAACATGTGCGATGCCGACACAGATTTTTCACGTTCGCATGGAATTAGTCAGGATTTGGTGGCTCGGCAAGCCGAAGCCTTGGGCATTGAGTTGCTTCAGCCCAAAACAGATCGGGCTGGGTGGTTGATTTGTACAAGAACTATTTTCAGGATGCGTATGGGCCGGGGCATTTGATTCCCGATACTATATGGGCAGGTGCTTTTCTTGATGAGGAGTTGAAAAATGCAGAATGGAAAGATACCCTGCGTTGGCAACCTTTGGGAATTAACCACGATTATTTTCGGGTCAATCTGTCAATGGTTAAAGAAGGAACGGTTCCCCGCAATGTGCTTTTAGAAGGGATGAGCAAAAGTGTGCCGCTTGCCCGCAAACCTGATATCGAAAGCTGGAAGAGGGAGTGGGGCGAAGTGATTAAAGCGACTCATCCCGGTTTGCCCAATTTTGCCAGCGATGAAAAGGCCATTGATGAAACATTGTCGAAAGGAACAGTGGTAATGCACCACAGCAAACATTACGAAAGAGCCTATCAACCACACTACCGGGTTATCCACCGGACTATTTTTGAAAGTTGGATGGAAAAATATATTAAAAAGGATGAATGAAGTTTGACTTTTTCTACCTTTGCTGGCTTAGAATGGTCAGATCAATGGAAGCAGATTAAAATCGTTTGTTCCGAAAGCAAAAATGACAAGCGAACTTTTTTAAATGATTTTTAAAGAAGAATATTGGGCACATACTGGCGTTGTTTATAGCATAACAAAGAAAGAAAGTTAAATTCTGATGGTTGTAAAATTCCGAAATAGTATTGCAATTCTTATGGTAGGGTTATTGCTCCTGCCATCAATTGTGAAGCTTGAGCACCATCACGATCATTTTGTTTGCCACGCCAAAAACGAAAAACATTTCCAAGAACACCACGAGAAATGCCAGATTTGCAACTTCGAATTCTCTGTTTTTTCAGTTAGTAAAATTGAATTTTTCCATACAACAGATGAACTTATAGGCATCTATATTGCCCCATGTTACAAATTCTTTTATTCGGATTGGTCAAAATATTCATTTTTATTAAGAGCGCCACCTTTAAATATTCACAATTAACCTTCTTTCGGTGAATTTCTATAATTCACCTATTTCTTGTTAATGCAATTAGAAAACTAAT
>DATCHD010000109.1:0-23116 GCA_036508555.1 Prolixibacteraceae bacterium | reverse complement strand
ATTTGTTTAAGTCGCTTTTCGTTCGGATAAGTTGGTTGAGGATATTTAATTCTTGAAATAAGTTCTGCAGCATTTTCCAGTGGCATTTTTTCTTCATCTAATATGCCCAATTTATCAATTGCTTGTTTTAGTCCATTCATTCCTGTCCCATAATAAGCCACGTTCAAATATATTTCTGGAACTATCTTTTTGGGAACTATTGAAGTTAAAGTCGTAGAAAGTAATATTTCTTGAATTTTTCTTTGAAACGTCTTTTCAAAGTCATTGGTTAAAACTCTTACTAACTGTTGTTCTATTGTGCTTGCACCTTCAATTTTATTGTAAAATAATCTATTCCTAATCGCTCTAAAAATAGCAATAATGTCAAAGCCTATGTGGTAAAAAAATCTGTGGTCTTCTCCAGAAATTAAGAGTTTTGACAGAGTGTCAAAATTTATTGACTGATTACATTTTACTAAAGCATATTCGTAAAGAAGTCTGTCTCGAAGTTGAGAGTATTTCTTTTTGTAAAGTCGTTTAGCTATAAGTCCTAAAATTTTTCTCACTATGTCTGTCCTAAAATGGCTGGTAACTTTCGGAACTATATGTGGTAGCGGAGTTGCGGGCGTTGTCCTGTCCGCGTACCACAAAAGCTAATGCGGAACTCCGCTTCTTGCGTACCACGGAAACCCCAATTACATTTTGTTTTTATTTGTGGCAGTTTTCAATTTTATCTAATTGTCGCAGGTGGAATTTCAAAAATTATCCCATTTGATCCTGTCTTATTAATGGTGATTCTACTCGGAGGTTCTACTCCAATAATAACAAGGAACTCCTCTTGAATATTATTGTATCCGTTTAGCTTAAGGAAATTAATTAATTGCTTTTTTACATTATATATCTCTGCGTCCGCCATTCCATAAGTTCTGAAATTGATTTGAATTGTTTTGTCAGGAAAATTTGCTTTTACTAATTCAATATATTGCTGCGTGATTTTTCTTGGTTGTATTCCATTGTTGTTAATTGTTCCATTATCGCCAATAATACCATTATTTATTCCTGTATTAATATTTGCAGGTTGGTTTTGAATGTTAACGATCGTATCGCCAGATTTTACAGATATTTTTTTTGAATTGTCATTATTAGATTTTAATGTAGATAAAGATTTTGCTCTAATGGGTCTGTCTATATATTGAGTGTCTGTTTTTAAAATTACTATAGTGTCATGTACAATAGGATTACTCTTACCTATTTCCACATTGCCAACTTTTAAAGGAATTTTAAAAATTAGCACACCAATTAAAACAAGTAAGAGCAATATGAATGCAATGAATGTTAATCTAGGGTGTTCTGCGATAATGTCGAAAAACGTCCTTCCGTATTTTTTATCATTTTCTGTCATTATTTTCTATCGTTTTAAATAGCCGCTTTCTAATATTACCAAAGGTACCTTATCCCATTGAAAATGATCTTTATATCCACATCTTTGGTAATCATCTACTTATCAAATGTAAACATATTATTTAAGACAGATCATCAAAAGGGGTTTTAATATTTTGCAAATTTTTTGCGGGGAACAAAAGGCCATCGCGCCAGGGAGGGGTACTATTCTATTATTCTATTCTTTAAATCCCAATAAGTTTTCTGCTATTACTGAATATTTTTTACCTAACTCAGGGTTAAATGCAACTTCGTTACAGTTTTCCAAAAGCATAAGATAATATTTGTCTGCTTGATTTTCAGACCATTTATCAAAGGTATAATTCCAAATATGAGTTAAATCTTCAACTGCTTTATTTGTTAATTTATACCTAGCCATCCACGTTCTTTTTAGCTTTTAATTTTTCTAAATGTGACTCAGAATTGAAATCATAAGCAATTCCGCTTTCTATCCCTTCTTGAATAGCTGCTCTTAAAGCAATAATTCTGTTTTCTTCTTCTTCCAAAAGCCTTAATCCTGCTCGGACAACTTCACTTGTATTTTTGAATCTTCCAGCAGATATTCTATTTTGAATAAACCTATCAAAATAGTCTCCTATTGATATTGAAGTGTTTCTACTCATAATTCATCAAATTTTTCCAAAGTTACCAAATATTGGTATAATAATCAAGGTGCTTTGCATTTTTTATAATCCCACATAACTCCTTTCTAATATTACCAAAGATGCTTTATCCCATTGAAAATGATTTTAATATCCATACCTTTGGTAATCATCTACTTATCAAATGTAAACATATTATTTAAGATAGATCATCAAAAGGGCTTTTAATATTTTGCAAATTTTTTGTGGGGAACAAAAGGCCATCGCTGGCGATAAGAGCCGCTCCCGACAACATGAAGCCTTGGTTATTACCGCCAGCGCTATTTCAGTAATTCTTTAACTTCTTTCTCAAGAATAGGTAAGTAGCGATTCACTATCAACCATATTGCTTGTCATTTTGCATAAATCAATGATTTTGAATGATCTATGTTTCGTCTTACGTATGGATTCTTTATCGCTTTGTTTTCCAGTAAATCTATCGGACGTCGAAAAAGGTCTTGCAGTGCAAATTTTAGATTAAAATAGCTATCCGCATAATCGAAAGGGTCATTGGAATCAATATCTACAACCAAATCGATATCGCTTTTCTCATTAAATCTATCTGTTAATACAGAACCAAAAACATACAATGATTTGACCTTATTCTGAAGGCACAAACTATTTATCTCATTTTTGTATTTATCCAGATACATAATCTAAAATTTTCTCAAATTTAATCAATCTCACGAAACTTGCAATATGGCCACATAGCATTGGGTACAACGCCTTTCCAACATCACTCATTGTGCTTTATCATATTGAAAATGAATTACATATCCATGCCATTTGGTAATCATCTACTTATCAAATGTAAACATATTATTTAAGATAGATCATCAAAAGGGCTTTTAATATTTTGCAAGTTTTTTGTGGGGAACAAAAGGCTTCGCTTGCAATAAGAGCCACCCGGCCGGGCGGCTCCGCCAATTGACTTTAATTGACCTCCATTGCACTTTCGGTTGCTACCATTTCACATCTGGCGATGTTCAAAGGGCTTCCGGTTACTGAAATCGGACATCCTGTCATGTTCAAAGCGCTTCTGGTGAACGTCAATTGATATCGGGGGATTGATATTATCAAAATTTCTAGATCCTAATATCCTATTCTTTTTCGGTTTGCCTGGGTTAGTTGTTGCTTCCGGTTTTGATCAAACTTTTTCAAGTAGTCGAAAATCAAAATAAATTTATCGTCATGGTCGTTTATTTTGTCTCTCAGTTGCTCCAGCGCTATTATTAACTCTTTGTTTGACTGGAGCATTTCCCTCATTTTATTGAATATGCGAACCAGTTGAATATTGACCTTTATTGCACGTTCTGTATTCAAAACACTGGCTAACATTAAAATTCCATGTTCGGTAAATGCGAATGGGGGTATTCGAAGTCCCATGATCTCCTTATTTGAGTTGCCGAATTGTTTTCTGAAATTTTCTAATTCTTCCTTTGTAAACTCAATCATAAAATCATCCGGAAATCTTTCAGGATTACGTCGGACTTGTTCTTTTAATCGTCTGGTCTCAATTCCGTAGAAATTAGCCAGATCTCTGTCAAGCATGATTTTTTTCCCACGAATAAAAAATATTTTTGAAATGATCGTTGCTTCCGGTAGCATGATTTGATTCTCAACCTTTGTCATATCATTGGCCTGTAATTGTGGGGGTTATTAAATTGGGTATCGCAATTTGCGACACCCAATTTAATTGCCATTAAGAAAAACTTGAAGGATATTCCATCTATATAAGATACAGAATATTACGGACATAACCAAATTGAAAATCTTATTTGTGCAAATCCGCGCCAGCGGGGGCTTTCAGTGCTCCCCCTCGTTTGAGCGCAGCGGTAACGAGGGGTTTACAACAAGTCGTCTGTGACGACTGCAAAGATGGTGTGTAAATACCGTTTGAAAATAACTAAGATTGACTAACCTTTTAAAGCAGATTGTTGATAGATTTGCGAAAAATCTCAACTTAATTATCCGCCAATCGTGAAGACCCTTAAAATACTTTTCATAGTCCTGCCTGGATTCCTCCTCGTAATTAGTTGTGGGACCGGTACAAAATCTCACAAAACTGGAACAGTAAACGATATAGACGGAAACTCTTATCCTACCGTTACACTTGGAAAACAGGTTTGGATGACCGAGAATCTAATAACTACAAAATACAATGACGGTACTCCAATTTCGAACGTGAAGGAGGAGGAATACTGGAAAGGCCTGACCACAGAAGCTTATTGCTGGTTTAAAAACGATGCTGCCAATAAATCCACTTACGGAGCTTATTATAACTGGTATTCGGTTAACACCGGAAAGCTGTGTCCTGCAGGCTGGCACGTTCCATCCGACAAGGAATGGAGAGTTCTGACGGATTTCCTGGGAGGTGAAATTGTTGCAGGTATTAACATGAAATATGAATCCGGCTGGAGCAGCAAGGGTAACGGAACCAATTCCAGCGGTTTTTCAGCTCTTCCATATGGATACAGAAGTTCCAGAGGGAACTTCAGCTCTCAGGCTCTCAGCGCTTACTTTTGGAGTTCTTCCGAAAACGCTTCCAATGCCTGGTATTGTGTTCTTTTCAGCAAAGACGGTACTGCCTACAAATATTACGGCAACAAGGAAAGCGGTTTTTCAGTTCGATGCCTAAAAAATTAACATACTATGCGTAAATATCTCATTCTTATTGTATTAATATCAATAATCGGATTAGTACAATCGTTTGCTCAAAAATCCCGGAAGGTAATTTTCAATGAGAAGTCGTTTGTTGGTCCTCTGAACAACAAAAGCTTTGTTGTCCCGACCTCTCAGATCATTGATCCTGCAGGTACAACCATCACTTTCCCCGGAAGACCGGTAGATCTCTCGCTTAATCCCGATGAATCGATATTAGCAGTCAAGAATCTTAGTGACCTTGTTTTCTTCGATACTTCCAATCAGACCATCAAACAAACACTCAAACTTCCCAAAGGTGGAAACACTTTTACTGGAATCGGCTGGAGTGATAACGGAAGGAAGGTTTGGACGACCGATTCACGAGGTTTCCTGCGTTCAGCCAAACTATTGGAGAACGGACAGTTTGCCTGGAACGATGAGATTCTCCTGCCTACCATGATTTTGTCTGATGGAAAGTTTGCCTGGGAGGGCGAGGTTCTGGATAAATCTTCCAAGGCTGTCAACGGACTGGAATACCCGGGAGGTTTTGCCATCGATGAACAGGCTGGCTATATTTATGTAACGCTTAACAGGAATAACGCGCTCGGTATTGTTAATATTAAGACGAATAAATTCGAAGCTTACATCCCGGTAGGAATTGCCCCATATACGGTAGTTTTGAACGGTTTGAAAGCTTATGTCACCAACTGGGGAGGAAGGTTGTCAGTAAAAGGGGACAAAACCGCCCTGTCTGCCGGAACGCCCGTTGTCGTGGATCCGTTAACGGGCATCGCCTCTTCCGGGACCGTCTCTGTCGTAGATCTCCATACCCGGACGGTCACAAATGAAATTAAGGTGCAGTTACATCCATCCGGAATGGCACTTCAGAAGGATGGTTCGCTGCTGTATGTGGCTAACGCGAACAGTGATCTGATTTCAGTTATTGATACCCGGACTGACAAGGTGGTCAGAGAGATCAGCCCTAAGCCAATGGCTGAATTACCATTCGGCTGTGCTCCAAATTCACTGGCAGTATCTGCAGATAACAAAACTCTTTATGTCGCCAACGGTGGAAATAATCTACTGGCAGTGATCGATCTGACGACAAATAAGGTGAAAGGCCTGATCCCGACTGGCTGGTATCCAGGAGCAGTGATTCTAAACAAGGAAGGGAATCAATTATTTGTTGCCAATACAAAAGGCGTGGGAACCCGTCAGCTAAGCAAAAATGCAAAGGGCTATAAATCAAACGATCACCTTGGCTCAGTCTCTTTTATCCCGGTACCTGCCGGTAAAGTACTTGAGGAGTTTTCCATAAGAGCCGCTGCCAATATGCGTTTGCCTGAAATAACCAAGGCCTTGAATTTCAAACAAGTGAAGGAGAGAATGGTGCCAGTTCCGGTGAAACCCGGGGAGAAATCAGTGATCAAGCATGTACTCTATATCATCAAGGAGAACAAGACTTATGATCAGGTTTTCGGCGACCTGAAACAGGGCAATGGCGATAGTACTTTATGCCATTTGGGAAGATATGTAACGCCTAACCATCATGCGTTAGCAGAAAACTTTGTGCTGCTGGATAATACCTATTGTAATGGAGTTTTGAGCGCGGATGGACATCAGTGGACGGATGAAGGTTATGTGACAGATTATCTCGAAAAAAGCTTCGGTGAATTTGTCCGCAGCTATCCTTACCGGGGTGATGATCCATTGGCTTTCGCTTCTTCAGGTTTCATCTGGGACCAGGTCATCAAAAAGGGCCTTTCCTTCCGCAATTACGGTGAATTTTGTGATGCCGGATTAAATAACCCAAATGCCTCCTGGAGCCAGATCTATAAAGAATACCTTGAAGGTACTCAAACTATTGCAATTACAGGAAAATCAAAGCTGCATACGCTTGAACCGTACAATTGTCCGACATATCCCGGATTTAACGGCAAGATTCCTGATGTATTAAGGGCGAGGGAATTTATGAAAGAACTGAAGGATTATGAAGCAAAGGGAACGCTTCCGGATCTGATGATGATGCTTTTGCCGGATGATCATACGGTCGGTGTGAATGAAAATTACCCCACTCCGAAAGCTGCGGTGGCTGATAATGACCTGGCGCTTGGGCAGATCGTTGAGGCAGTCAGCAAGACAAAGTTCTGGAAAGAGACCGCGATATTTGTGGTGGAGGACGATCCCCAGTCGGGCCTGGATCATGTGGACGGGAAGCGAACTGTGGCACTTTGCATTAGTCCTTATGCCAAAAGAGGTGCAGTAATCAGTACACAATACAATCAAAACAGCATTTTGCGTACCATTGAGCTGATACTGGGATTGCCTCCGATGAGTCAGTTCGATCTGACCGCAGAACCAATGACCGATTGTTTTACCGATAAACCTGATTTCACCCCCTATCAGGTATTGCCTAATAATATTCCGCTCGACCAAATGAATCCCAAACTTACTTCACTGAACGGGAAACAATTGTATTGGGCCAAAAAATCCATGGAGATGCCTTTGGATGAAGCAGATGAGGCCGACGAGGATGACCTGAACAGAATTGTCTGGTTTGCAGCGAAAGGATATGATGTGCCCTATCCTAAAATCAGCAGGAAAAATTAACCGAATTAATTGAATACCCGATGGATGACGCATCCATCGTTCGTCTGGACGGGCAATGATTTCTTTGCGATGGTGTTATAGGACCATCCATGAGCGAGGCAGCATTTTTTGAGGTCTTCCCAAGCTTCATACTCTCTTGAAGGAGTCATAACCAGAATGATAAAGTTTCTTGAAATAGCAGTCATGACCTTGAACAGGATAATTTTTGGTACACACGAAAATATTTAATCATCTCAATGCCGACTATCAGGGAAAGGGTGTTATGATCTTCAGACTGTCTGATTCTATTGTAGGTGATTTGACTACACCATATCCATAACTGGAAAAGCATGTTTATTTAACATTATTTAACCCTTATCGGGGGTAACCTTTTCGTCTATTATTGGATTAAGATTCGGAATCAATGCATATTAATTAACGGCAAATATATTTTACCGGGCTGATCCATGGAAAAAAGCAATAACATGAAACAGTTAGTTCAAAATTTAATTAACTCTAAACCCAACGGAATTAAATTGTCTGAGATGGAAGAGTCTCTCAAGCAAAGCCGGTTGATTTTGGGGTATATAACCAGAAAATTACAGGAAGAAGGGAAGGCAGTAAAGGTTGATAATAAGTATTATCCTGCAGAATCGGCAACCGTTTATCAGGTGTCTTGTATTTGATGAAAGGTTATTCTTCAACTGACGGATAATATTCCTAATTAATTGTTGAGTTCACATTAAACCTTGTTTCGTTTTCTCAGTCAAAACGAATGTTAAGGTAAGGTTTGGTTAATAACCCTTCGGACGATGCCCATTGTCCGGGGGGTTTTTTTTCTACCTGTTTTTCTTCCACTCCTGCATTTCTTTTACAACCCGATTACCAGCTGCATCTTTGATGATCGACAACCCATCAAAATACACGCCGTCGTAAGTAAAGGCCTTGAAGTTGATGGAGTCTGCGGATACGGTGAACAACTGGTACATGGCTGTGTTAGCGGCCATCTTATCCATGACTTTTGAAAAACTGATGTCATAAAATTTGGGACTCGTATGAGAAACCACGTAAACCGGTCCCTGCTTATCTCCGGATACCTCACTTGGGATGTGTGCCGCTCTTCCGTAAACGTGGTCATGACCGGACAGTACCAAATCGACATGGTACCGGTCGAATAACGGTTTAAACAAACTGCGCAGGTAAAAATAATTGTGCCCGCTGGTGGTCGAATAGAGTGAGTGATGCATCAGCACAACGATCCACCTTTGGTGTGTATTTTCCAAAATTGTCTTCAGCCAATTTCGTTGCTCCAGTGCAGAAGGAATTCCCTCTATCCCATTACTGTCCAGACTTATGAACCTGGTATTCTGATAGTCCCGGTAGCAGACGCTTCTCAGAAAATTCGCCGGACCATTTTGCGGAATTGAAAAATGGGCGTCCCATCTCTCGTCGAGCCTCGGGAATACTCCTTTGTAAAATTCGTGATTCCCAGGAGCAGCGATCACCGGAATGGTTTGAAGTAGTTTTCCCCCGGCCCTGAACCATTCGGCCCAATAGGCATCATGCGGGCGCTCTACGATGTCTCCGATAAATACCATGAAAGCCGGGTTCTTCAGACTTTCTGCAGCCCGATGAAAAATCTCGCCGGTCTTGCCGTTAATGGAATCCTGCACATCTCCGAAAAAGCAGAAGGAATAGGTACTGTCTGAACGATTACCCATATTGAAGTCAAACCAATCTGAGTACTGATTATCGTTGGCGACCCTGTATCGGTAGGTAATGCCTGATTTCAGATTCTTCATGGTAATTTTAAGATAGGAAGCGGCACCCCCGGAGGTCTTTATGATCTTTGGTATGGAAGCATATCGGGTCGTATCGGCGGGATTAGCTTTTTCGATTAATTCAAGATGGCCTTTCCTGGTAAATGTATCTCCCTGCCAGGTTACATCGCGCGTTGAGGCTGCATTGCCCGACCAGGTTAGCAAAATTTGTGCAGGGGAATGGGACGGGAAGTAGTGTGGTTCCGGCGGATTAAAAAACCAATTATTCCATTGAGTCAGGACAAAAACAATGACTAAAACGGAAAGAATCAGCCATGCATAAATTTTTTTACGAATTGACATATTTGAGTATGTTTCGGATTTACCAACTAAGATAACTATTTTTCTTCAACCCCAGAAACTATTACTCTTTTAATATCAAGATTGCCATAGACAATGTTTACAAAAGATTTTCCGTTTTTTAAGCCCACATTCCCAAATCCTGTTTCAGTCGAAATGAAACTTCTAAAATCACCGATCTTGGAATCAATATACAAAGTGCGGTCGACCGCGTCATAACGGACACCTGTTAATCCTTGTAATAACCCATAACTTGACATGGCTCGTGCATACCAGTGACCACATTCGTATTCGTTAAAAGGATTGCGGACAATACTGAAACTGGGGCAATAAATCGATCCTGGCAAGTTTTAAAATCTGTTCTTTATATCCTTCGGCAGAACAAATAAATGACTGGCCGATAAAAAAGATTATTAATCCAATTTTAGAGGATAAAGTTCTCATTGAATGTTTAGTTGATCGACTGTTTCTACTCAAAAAACACAACTCTATATCTGGCGTTAGTATTAATTCTTTATTTGAAGGCTTGTTTAATCGCTGAAATTGGCAAGTTGAACAACTTTTCAGTAATTAAACTTAACTTAGTTTCATCACCGGAGATATGAAAAATCCGTTGTTTGTGGGTAATCTTTTCACCGGGTGCAAGTATTGCTGCCGGTGAGGAACTTTCAATTTCATAAAACGGCCCCATAACCGATCCATCTTCCACGGGGCCATCATTATAAGAATTAACGACATCCCCGCTCAGCAGATTGTCCTTATTGCCCCATTTCGAGTTTACATATTTTGCCGGCATTTCCGGTTTTGAATACCAAAGTAATGTAAGTATTCTTTTAATAGGATCATAACTACCACAATATGGTAAAGCTCGTTTTGGAGAGATGCCTATTTTACTCCTGGATTTTCCGTCTGTTTTGAAAAACACTACTCCATTCTTTATCACCAACCGATCAGAAGGCACTTTCCCGAAATAATCGTCAGTTACGATTTTTCCCAATTCTGCTTCACTTCCTTCTTTGAACGGAATAAAAACGACTCCTTCTTCAGAGGGATTAAACATCGCCAACAGCCAAATTGACAAGAACCCGGTTTTTTCAGTCCATGCTGATTTGCCTTTATTGGTCAGTATGTTTTCCGATTCGTAGGCAACATAATTCAGTGATGTATCTAACGAAAGTTGCAACGCCTTTTCGGCTTCTGCGCAAGTAAGCAGTTTTACAGAACGCTCTAAGCCAATTTCCATGTTTGTACCTGATGCGTTGGGTAATGCAAACTCTTTCCTGAAACTCACACTACCTGGAGTTTGGGCAACCACGTCAAAGGGTTTTGTATCAATTTCTTTGGGGACCATCCAATTGGCATAAATCTGTTCTTTACCTTTTGGAAAGTAGATTGAAAATGGTCCTCCCTCGGGGCCTATCCACAAGCGCTCTTCACCTCCGTATGGATTAAACTTGTTACTTACTTCACCCGATTCAATCAGTTTGTAGTTGATCCAGCCAAAGCTTGTGCCTTCATTTCCCTTGGCAGAGCTTGTCATTACACGCCCCTGGTAACCTGGCAAAAGCAGAAGACTGGCTTTCGACTGATCGTCTTTTAATTCAATAGTTTGAATCTTTTTACTTTCAAAAAATGCTATATCATAACCGTATGATCCCTTTAGGAAATTAGTTTTCTGGTTCACCGTATTTGATTTTTTGGGGGTCGGAGAGGTGCAGGCAACCAGTAAAACAATCGGTACTATGTATATACCCCGGCAACAATTATTAAAAAAAATATTTTTCATTTGTTTTTGGAATTAAAATTACGAATATAATGGTCCATATATCTCGCAGGCCTTGTAATCGGCAGCTTCTTTTTCGCTTCCCATTGATGCCCAGGCATTTGGCCTGAATATTTTTTCAGGAGCAACATTGTGCATACAAACCGGAATGCGCAACATCGAAGCCAGCGTAATCAGGTCGGCACCAATGTGTCCGTACGAAATTGCCCCGTGATTGGCGCCCCAATTGGCCATTACGCTGTATACATCTTTAAATGAATCGCTGTTATTTAAACGCGGTACAAACCAGGTAGTTGGCCATGTAGGGTCAGTACGTTTATCCAGAACTGTGTGGATTTCTTCAGGCAATTCAACGGTCCAGCCTTCGGCAATCTGCAATACTGGCCCCAATCCTTTTACCAGATTTAAGCGCGACATGGTTACCGGCATGGTACCATGTGTTTTAAAATGAGAAGAATAACCTCCGCCACGGAAATATCCTTTACTGGCAGGGCACCAATTAGTGGTTTTCAAACACTTGGCAACTTCCTCTCCGGTAACTTCCCAAAATGGTTTCATGGCAGGCATTCCGTTTTTATCACGCTGCATAGCAGTGGCATCCAGCGTGGTAGAACCCGAATTAATCAGGTGAATGATACCGTTTTCCGCTATTCCGGTTAATGCTTTACCTGTTACACGTTTCACGGCATCAGGACTCCAGTAAGTACGAACATCAGAGAAAATTTGTGCAGTATTGGTCAACAAATGACCGAATAACATTGAAGCACCATTTAAACTATCGTTTTCGGTTGCAAATACAAAAGCCTGGCGGGTTCCGTTCCAGTCGAATGACGAATTGAGCAGAGCTTCAGTGAAGTCTGCATTCGGAAAATGGTCACTCCAATGGCGCTGTCCCTGGAAACCGGCCAGTAAAGCGTTGCGGCCCCTGGCTTCTTCGCCGAAACCAAGTTTCTTCAGGACAGGATTGCCTATCATTAAATCGCGGCAAATAAGGGTCATCTTAACGACAAATTCCCATTCCCAATCTTTACGTTCGCGCGTTGATTGTTCTTTAGCATCATTCAGATCATCACCTTCAGGGCAGTTTGCTTTGGTCCACGCCATTGCCTTTTTGTATTCTTCCTGATCATAGATTTTCTCTTCGATACGGCGAAGAATTTCGGTCATATCAACCGATTCATTGCGCATTCCAAGGTAATCCTGAAAAAAATCAGGATTAACCACCGAACCGGCTATACCCATTGAGGTGCTTCCAATTGAGAGATAAGATTTTCCTTTCATTTGTGCCACAGCCAGTCCACCTTTTACGAATCGCAGAATTTTTTCCTGAACATCTTCGGGTATGCTGGTATCGCCTGAATCCTGGACATCGTGACCATAAATACCGAATGCAGGAATCCCTTTCTGGTTATAGCCGGCCAGGGCAGCAGCGAGGTAAACAGCTCCAGGGCGCTCTGTACCGTTAAATCCCCACACCGCCTTGGGTAACAGAGGATTGGTATCCATCACTTCTGTTCCATAACACCAGCAAGGTGATACGGTTAACGAAACACCCACACCGCCTTTTTCGAATTTATCGGCACAGAAAGCAGCATCGGCAACACCGCCAATGGTCGTATCCGCAATTATACATTCCACTTTTTCGCCACTCGGGAAACGGAGGTTTTCCTCAATAAACTTTGCAGCTGCCAAAGCCATGTTCATGGTTTGTACTTCGAGCGATTGGCGCACGCCACGTTCTCTTCCGTCAATAACCGGACGAATCCCTACCTTGGGGAGGCGCCCTATCAATCTGTTTGTCATTTAAATATGTTTTGTTAATACAGTGTTTTTCTGATAAATACTTTAAAGATATTAATTTACTTCAAATTGTTGGGAACTTGCTGTCGCCATCGATGAAAAATTTAATTTCACCTTCGCCCCACCAGCCGTTGTTGTTTACACCCCAGGCCAGATAAGCGCCCACATACTGTCCTTTGCCTTTGATGTTGTCAACAATGGTATAATCGGAAGTCACATTCGGGTTTGTTCTCCGGTACTGAGTATGAAAATAAGCGGCATCGGATCGAAAAGCGCCAGTTTCCGGTTGGGGTCATCCAGATGTGCTGAATGGCTCCATGGCCTTCAATCTCGGCCATGGTAAAAGTTTGGCCAGACTTTATCTGAACAAAAGGATTCACTTTCCATCCTGGCCATTCCACCTTTACCTTTGGTTCCGGTAAAATTCTCAGGACTGATTGACCGCGTTTTTGCGTCTGACATCCGGTATAGATTACCCATATTCATCTCAAGTCCGTTAAATGCAGATTGTGAAGAAGCGTCCAGAATTGTCAGGAAGCTGACTATTAAGTAGATTATTGTTCTCTTCATTTTGCTGATAAAATTTAAAAGATTTAATTAATTGATTAAGCATATTTAAGAAAAAATTTTGAACTACAAACTCGATTGTCGTTTAATTATTTGAAGAAATAGCAGGGAATATTTTTTGAATATACCTTTGTGTGTGGTGATAGAAAAACGATACGGATGTTCCCCTTTCTGATTGGTGCAGATCTTAGGGACATCCGGCCATTTACAAATTTATTTTGTGGTTGGAAACATATAAATTGATACATCTCCAGGTTCCACCTCCGTTGCGCTTGCGTATTCATTTGCAGGGTGTAACGTACCATCTTTAAGTACCTTCTTTACAGAGTCATCGGTATAAATGATTAGTTTCATCGGATTCTTAAAATCTCTGTTGACAATAACCAGAAATGAATTTTTCCCATTTTCAAGTACTGAAACAACTGCTCCTTCACCTACTGTTTCAAGTAGCTTAATAGGAGCCGGTAGCTCCGACAATCGTTTTGTTTTATCAGGTATGTCTAAACCAGTATGAGCCAAAGATATAACCTTTGCACCTAAAAATACACCTGAAAGATTCTGAATTTCATTGCTTACCTTCTGCAATCTATCGAATACCACCGTACGCTTACCTTCTGCATCGAGAGGAGAACCAAAGCCTCTGAAGCTCCAGTATTCAATACCCTGAGCTCCATAAGCAAGATTCACATAAATCTGTAACCGCAACTCTGCCAATGTAGGAATATCATGTACAAAAGTTTTTTCGGGATTGTAGGTTTTATAAAGCTGATAAAAATCATTTAAAGTGGGCTGGCCAGAATCGTTCGAATACGCAAGATAGGAAGTAGTGAGAGCAAAAGCCCAGAAAGGTCTTCCTTCTGTCTTATACTTATTGGCAAAAAACTCCATATTCTCGAACCACCTGCGATGCACTGCCCCATCAACTACCGGATAAAAATCGAAAGAGATATAGGGAGCAGGAAACATTTTATCAAAAGTATCTATATACTCCTTATAGTCCTTTGTACCAAATTTGCTCTGATTAGAATTAATATCAGGATACAGGTTTACAAAGCTGTAGTGCTTATCATCAACTGCTTTCAACCTCTTTGCCCAATCTGCCAATTCCTGAAATTGTGATTTACCTGGCTCATCTGCAAGATAGTAACCCTCAAGGGATCGATGGTTTTTGAAGCGTTGGGCTGTTTTCTCAGGATCACTCCTGAGTTCAGGACAAGAAATCATCAACTTTACACCTGCCTTACCCGCCGCATCAAGAGCGGCAGCAATAGCATCGGCATTTGAGAAAAAGGCTATGTCTATGTTCACCCCAACATCTTTCAGCTTTTTGTAGCTATTTACTGACACCTCTGACTGAGAAATACCACCCCAGGACATAACCGGCATCACTCCTACAGATTTTAACTTCTCCTGCGATTTAGCTTGTCCCATGCATGTAATCACAAAAATGCCGAGTATTATTATGTTTTTCATTGCAATTTTACTTTTTAGTGGGGAACATGTAAACAACAATATCTCCTGGCTCTATTTCAGTCGTATTCGCGTATATACTTGCCTTTACGATGGAGCCATCTTTAAGCACTATTTTCAGTGACTCATCACCGAAAATAGTTATGGCCATGCTCTTTTTCAGATCGCAATTTACCACAATAAAAAAGGTATTATCTCCATTCTCCATGGTAGATACTAATGATCCGGAACCCTCTGTTTCAAAAACCTTCACTGCCCAGGGCAAAGTGCTTAGTTGTGAGGTCCCCCTTGGTATCACTACTCCTGTATGCTTTACAGACACCACTTTTGCCCCCACAAAAACACCTGCTAAGTTCTGAATCTCTTTGTTCACCTCTTTGATCCTATCGTAAACGACTGTTCGCTTGCCATCTAATCCTATAGGTGCGCTGCGAAGCCCCTGCGACATCCAGTAAGCCCAATACTCCAATCCTTGCGCACCATAAGCCAAATTGCTGTAAAGCTGAAGCCTGAGTGCAGGAATAGTGGGTATGGGATGCAGCTCATTGTACGAGCTGGCAAGGGCAAAAGCCCAAAATGGTTTACCCAGTTTTCTTGCCTCTGCCGAAAATACCTCTAAACCCTCATACCATCTTTCATGGACACCATCAACAAGGACAGGATAAAAATCGAAGGATAACAGCTGTGTCGGAACCTCCTTGGCAAAGGTACTTACATAGTCTGCATATGAAGCTGTTCCCAGAACTTCAGTGTTGGTTGTATGTATACTTGCTATCAAATTCACAAAACAAAAATGTTCGCTATCAATAGCTTCAATCTTTTTAGCCCAGAGACCAAGCTCAGCAAAGTCTTTGCGAATCGGTTCATCCCGTAAAAAATAGCCTGCAAGTGCCGGATGATTCATAAATCTCTTTACCGTCTTTTCTACGTCTGTCTTCAACTCCGGGCAGGATGTAACCATCTTGATTCCTACCTGCTGAGCCAGGTCCAGCGCTTTTTGCATGGCATCGGCATTCGGATAGTTGGAGAGATTTACATTAATCCCCATTTCCTTTAGCTCTTTGAATCTTTCAACATTGGTTTCCCCGGCAGGAATACCGGCCCAGGCCATAATAGGAAGTTGCTTGTCCGACGCTATTTTTCCCTGTGCCATTACGCTACTCGAACATACGATAGCAAAAACGCACAGACATGCAATTTTTTTCATGCTGGTATTGTTATATTATTTTGTAACTAATCAGTATTCCCCAAAAATAGTTAGATATTAACAACCTGATGCTTATACTAACTATTGGTTTTTAGAGGTGCCCTTGTTTAAGGTTTTGATTCCTGTACTGGAACCCGAAAGGGTTTGTTCGTAAATTTTATTTCATTTTTTATTAAATGTTATTGAATCTGGAATTTCATCAAGTCCGTAATAGTCTGATTCAATTCTATCATTGTAGACTCTAACAATCCTTAAACCTGATGGAGCATTACCCAGAGGTTTCCCAACTGCACTTGAAACAACCAGTTGTATTTTTCCGAAACTTGTACTTGCATTGTTATGCAAGTGTCCTGAAAAAACAGCATCTACTTCATTGGCGGCAAAAAGGTTAAGGTATTTTTTTCGGTCTTCATAGCCAATGTTCGAATAGGTTTCCGGCTCATCAAACGCCTTGTTGAAAAATGAATAATGACAAAAAATGATGATATGAGCGGCTTTTTTGTTTTTTTCGAGTGTTTTCTTTATCCATTCATATTGTCTTTGATTGAAGTAAGGGGTATTGTTCTTAATAATACTGGAGTTGAAGCCAATAAATCGGGCACCTTTATGTTTAAAGGAAAAACTGTCATAGCCATAGTTCTTGATATATGAATTAATGCTTTGGCTATCTGGGACATTCCCAATATCATGGTTCCCCGGAATTAAGTAAACAGGAATCCTGGAGTTAATTTCTTTAGTGATCCGTTTAAATTCGGCAATTTGTAATGTATCTTTTAGATTATTTACAAGGTCACCGGTAATCACTACAAAATCTGGGTTCAATCTGTTAACTTCCTTAACAGCTTTTTTGTATAAAGCAGTTTCCTTTTCAAATCCATTATTGTTTTCAAACATGCCGAACTGAGGGTCAGTAATTTGTATGAAAAAATATGGATTGTTGTGACCTTTCTTTTGTGCACTTAAAATTCCTGTGGATAAAAACAATAATACCAGGATTACAAAAAGCTTATTCGATTTCATATGATTTTTTTTTGCATTTGATTAACTTGTCTTTTTCAAGAAGTTAAATATTTTCTAAGATAAATTACTTCTATGTACTGTGCAGATGTGTCTTCCCCTCAGTCAAACCTGGTGTTTAAAAGGTCAGAAAATGAAATTCACAAACTGCCTTTTAAACGCCAAAATAATAATTAACTTTTAACCCATTTTGCAGCGTTTGCATCAAAAATAAAGAAAAATCAGCCTAAATACGAATATTTTCACTCTGAAAGCGGGTGTTTTTTGGGTTGTACTTTTGCAAGTATCTGATATTCACGGATTATATTTTTCGTATTTCATTTGTAGTACACAAGGGGGTATTGGTTATCAGTGAATTACGTGTTTACAGCGAATAGAAAAACGGAAGAGGGTGGAGACCACCCTGATAGAGACGAACAGTTTAATCATATCAATGAAACAGCGAAAGAATATATTGGCAACAACCAGCCTGTAATTTCTGTTGACTGCAAGAAAAAAGAAAACATTGGGAACTTTAAAAATAATGGTCAAGAATGGGAACCAGTCGGTGAACCACAAAAAGTAGAAGTATATGATTTTGTGGATAAAGAAAAGGGAAAGGGAGCACCATATGGTGTGTATGATTTAAAAAATAACGAAGCTTGGGTTAATGTTGGAATAAGCTGTGACACTGCACAATTTGCAGTGGAAAGCATAAGAATTTGGTGGAATAACATGGGACAGGACAGATACCCAAACGCTAACCGTTTGCTGATTACTGCTGATGGCGGAGGTAGTAACGGATCAAGAAACAGACTATGGAAATTTGAAATACAAAAGTTGGCAAACGAATTGGGAATGGATATTGCTGTTCACCATTATCCGCCAGGCACCAGTAAATGGGAATAAAATCGAACATAGATTATTTTCGCACATAAGCATGAATTGGGCGAAACTTGAATATGGCATCACTTGCAAGCGATCTAAATACAGGATATTCCAATTTCCGTCAGAAGTTTAAGAAATACACCGGATTATCTCCGGTACAATACCACATTTCGTTAAGGATACAGCATGCAAAAGAGTTACTCTGCAACAGTGATTTGAGTATCAAAGAAATATCTTACCAACTAGAATTCAATTCAATTGATTATTTCAGTCGCATCTTTAAAAGCAAGACTGGAAAAACCCCTTCTGAATATAGACTTTTGTTAAAGTCCAATCTTCAATAGTTTGATAAAAATTAGAGGCAATTCTGCCGTAAATCAAAAGTTCTTTGAATATTTTTTGATTTTTTGGCGAGTTTGGGTTGATAGCAAACAGGACATAAAATGTTCGAGCATCAAACTATTGTTATGCTAAAGAATTGTAATTCCCGTGCTTTTTACACAATTCGATGAACTTAAGTACCCTTTCCGGTGATATGTCATGTTGGATAATATGCGCTGGGGCAATCATGTAACCTCCACCTTTGCCAAGAATGCTGATTTTTTCAATGATGTCGCGTTCCAGTTCTTCGTCACTGCCATTCGGTAACAGATCTTGCTGATCGATAGCGCCCCAGAAAGCAAATTTATTGCCAAATCTCTCTTTCATGTCTTGTGGCAAATGTCCCGGGACACCTGGCTGAACAGGGTTAAATACCTCAAACCCGATTTCGCGGATGTCTTCAAGGAGTTCGGCCACAGCCCCGTCACAATGAAGGATGGGTATGATATCTGGCTTGGCTTCTTTGAAACGGTCGATCATTTTTTTGTAGAAAGGTTTTAGCTGTTCACGAAAAGTTTCCGGTGACATAATCAGGCTGGCCTGTGTGCCAAAATCATCCCCAACCCAGATGGCATCTACCCCTATTTCGATCAAACGTAAGCCGATTCGGGTCTGAAACTCTGCACAGGCTTCAAACAATGGAATCACATATTCAGTTTCCATCATCATGTCGACCAGTAGTTTCTCCATGCCCACCAACTGCTGCGCCAATGAGAAAATCGTCACTTCTATATCACCAATAATCAGGTAGTCGTTTTTGTACTTTTTTACCAATGCTTCAGCGTCCCGAAAACGGCCGGGTGCATCAGGATCGGGAAACCGGTATGCTTCAATATCGGCCTTCGTCTCAACATGGGCCAATGGATATTCAAGCACTTCCACATAAACATCACCCTGACGCATCCGCATCTGGTATTCATTGAGCCAGGTGCCTTTGTCATCTTTCAATATACGGTAATCATCCGAAACGGATGCACCGGTAACCACAACATCACTGCCCAAGGCAACCCGTATTTCATTGGCGCTAATGCGGTAGGTCACATCTTCGTACAAATTCTCGGTATAATGTACCGGAATTCCCATTGCTTTGTCGAAATGATCGGACAGTTGTTTACAAAGGTCAAACTGGACAGGTACCCGGTCTGGCAATCCGGGTAACCGTTTAAATGCTTTTAATACACGTTCTCTTGAGTTCATAACCTGACTGCATTTTCTTTAATCCTGATGAAAAACTTCTTTTAATTCAATTACAACCGGTGAGTTATCCGGGTTCACTTCCATAATGTCGGACATAAAATTCCACCACTTGCGTACAATTTCAGTTTGTGGCAACTTATCGGAGGTATTACTGTCAATAAGTTTTTGGGTAGCAAAAAGAATATTGGTCTCTTTATCCCAATAGATGGAATAATCAAATACGCCCACTTTGTTTAACTCCCCGGTCAGTTCAGGCCATATTTGATCGTGCCGCTTTTTGTACACATCTTCAAAACCGGCTTTTAATTTCATTTTAAAGGCTACACGTTCCATTGTTTTTACTTTTGTTATTGAATTTTAAGCTAATCTATACAACCTCAATTCCAAATAATCCTAATCTATTCATTTTTTATTTATTTAAAACTGTTCTTTGCGGCTTTGAGATACTCAAATATATTTTTGAAGTCCGGTTCCAGATAACTTCTCTGAGTCCATTAGTTCCAGTAGCTGATGTTTGTGAGCAACGAGCCGTCCTAATCAGGTAGCTGTTAGAATCAAAAATTAAATTTACTGGTACGATTGAATAGAAACAGGTCCAAAAAGTCCGGATGGTTGCAACGGACTTGTAGGAGTATATGGGGTAACTGGACACCAGGTCAACCTTTTTTCGAGTGGTAGTTTACTGTCCCCAATCAGTCGGTTCACCCAGGTATTCACCACTTCGATCTTCAGCTCATTTTCACCTTGTTTGACCAATTTACTGATATCGAGCTGATACGGCGCCGTCCATAATCCACCGGCGTACGTTCCGTTTACTATAACTTTTGCCATTGCAGTAAAACTGCCCAGATTGATGATCACTTTCTTGCCTTTGGGAAGCTGATCCAGCTTGAATTTGCAGTTGTAGAAGGCTGTCCCTGAATAGTATTTAATCCGCTCATCAGCCGAAGTGGTCCAATCCTGAAGGGTTTCGAAAACCACAGGTTGTTCCGGGCCACGCTGCGAAGCATCGAAGGCAACTGTCCAAGGGCCTTTAAGGTCAGCTAAAATAGATGGTTCAGGATAATTGGCTTCCACATCAATTGCCGATGCTTTGCCTGCCTTTTGGCGAAAAACTATGAATACACTTTCGTAAGGCGCTAATTTTAAGGGAACAGTAGTACTGTTTTCTTTCTGCCCGTAAGCCGGAAGTTTACGAATCGAACCGGTAGTTGCTTCCCAGAGTTCGGGCTGCATCCCTTT
This sequence comes from Prolixibacteraceae bacterium, assembly GCA_036508555.1. Taxonomy (GTDB): domain Bacteria; phylum Bacteroidota; class Bacteroidia; order Bacteroidales; family Prolixibacteraceae; genus CAINVV01. Next base: position 2,173 of record DATCHD010000109.1, on the reverse strand, counting down.
TACCCTGAATTCCGGGGTGACGAATTTCGTATCCTTGGTCTGGTTCGATACAAAATAGATTTCGCTGTTTCCAAGTATACGGTGTCCGTAATGTATTGTCTTATCTCCAGGTAATTTACAGTCGGGCACACAATTGATCAGCGCAAAAGCCTCTTCCATGGTCATTCCGCTCAAGATGGTACCTTGTCCAAATTTTCTGGATTTAACCTTCATGCCATCCACTTCGCCCCACAATTCGGAAGCCAGTGTTTTAACCTGTAGATCGGCGTTGGGCTGGTTCTGCAAACTGGGTGAAAGCCTGGGAGCAGGGCCCAATACAACCGCGCCATCCCTGACCAGCTGTTTGATTTTTGCCAGAAGTTCAGGTCGCATAGATTCCAGTTTTGGCAACACCAGAATACGGTATTGAGTTCCGTGAGGCAAAGTGATCAGGCCATTTTTTACGGTCATCTGTTTTTCGATCACTTCCGCATTCATATAATCAAACTGGTAACCTACCGGGAGTGCCGGATCAGTGACCCCGGTCATTTTCGGGGCATCCTCGCCAATGAAATAGGCCACATCGGCCACGTTCAATCCCTGCTGAAGCATGAAGTTCGTCCTTTTCAGGTATTGTGTATAAACATCCATTTGCGAAAACCAGGTATTTTTTCGGTTGAACTCATTGCCAAACCAGGCATTCATTCCTGGATTCTTATCTTCGTAAGGCTGGGTAATATATACGTGAAGCAAGGTATTGTTGATCCCTTCAGCAAAAAAACGGTCGCCCCTTTGTTTGATTGTCCCCGGATACCGACTGAATGGACTACCTGCACAGGTGTTCGATTCGGCTGAGATTTTTGTCTTCCCATAGATGTGGCCACACGAAGTAGCTGCCCGGTTTTCGATATCACCAAGCTCTCCTTCACTCCAAAACTCGCCGCCAATTTCGTCCGACTGACCTCCGTACATCAGGAACTCACTCGGGAAGCCCCAGTGTCCATAGCATTCAAGCCAGGTATGTAATCCGTATTTGTGGCTCACATCTCTCAGTCCGCCCACATAATCGTAAGCTACTTTGTCAGCTATCATTCGGCGCATGTCCCATAAAAACCGATCCGATGCCAATTCGCTGTTCACAACCAATCCTTTGTATACCGGAAGAAATGGAACCGCATCGTACCCGTATCGCTGTTTAAATTCAGTAAGAAAATCATCGGTGAAATTTTGTCCACCAGTCTCGTAGCTATCCTGTACCACCACTTTGAAACATTTTCGGTCGGCTTCGGGAATGCGTTTCAATACTTCGCCCATGTGTCCATCAAAATGCATGGCTACATGTTTCCTGCTCATCTTGTCCACTTCGTAACCCGTAGCTTCGGGCGATGCCGGGGCATTCGTCGTTCCGGTTGGGGTCATTCCGGTGCGGAGAATTACCCATTCACCTTCAGGAACATCCCAGGTAAGGGTTCCATCGGCAGATAGGTTCTTCGTAATATCAATCACTTTGGACCCATCAATCACAGTTGACTGATCGTGTGGTTCCGGTTGTTGCGCCCATTGATAGTCTTTCCAGTATGGCAGCGGGGTAGGGTGCATTTTGGCCAAAGTCTTTTCGGCATAACGTTCAACCCGGGGTGATGCTGCCAGTACTACTTCCGACAAACCACTTTTGGGATTCGCATTTTTAATGACCAACCGGAAGTTGGTGGCTGTGGTTGCCGGAAATGACACGACAACCGGGGCATAAGGATCAAAACCAACATTCAGTGCCGGGTTGGATCGATTGATCTGAAATTCGGAAAGGGTGCGATATTCGCCACTGGCTTCCTGAACCTGGATCGCAGCAGTAACATTCATCGGTTGTTCGGTAGAACGAACAGAAAGACTGCGCGCGGTAAATGGGGCATTGGCTTGTATATCAACCACAAATTCGCCACTTGCAGGAAAGTTGATTCCTGTTTTATTGTCACCATCCACAAGTTTATCCAAATCGGTAACATGAGGAGATGAAGTTACTTTCCCATTTTTAGTATTCAGGACTAACCGGTCATCTTTTGGAGCCGGATAGGCAATAACCTTGACATCCTGAAAAATAGCAATTGGCTTTTCCAGCTTCTGCGATAATTTCTGAGGTCCTTTTACCCGAATTTCCGAAGCGGTAAGGTAGCGCATGGCCGCATCTGCTTTTACC
>DATCHD010000108.1:0-22277 GCA_036508555.1 Prolixibacteraceae bacterium | reverse complement strand
TCTTTTTGCAAGTGGAAAGAGTTCGATAATTGGCTATTAAACCCCGGTAAGAGGATTAAGTAACAACCCTTCGACAAGCTCCGGCTCCCCCTCGTTTGAAACGATATAATCAATTCCGGATTAAATAATAACGCCTTTGTCTGTAAACCCATGTGCATGAAATCGTCTCAGACGACCAACTACGGCCCCCTCGTTGCAAACGAGGGGGAGCGGGAAAGCTTTAATATGCTTGACAAAGTTATATGCCGACCGTTCGTAAGCACGCCAAAACAAACCTTCCCTGTATAACACTATCGAATCAAAATTCACTCCCTAACATTCAGCACATCAGTTTCCTTACCAATCTTGGGGTGCTTACTAAGGAAGTCTGCGGTATCTTCAAATATTTGATTAAGTTTTTTGCTATAAACAATTGATTTGTTTCGATTAATCCAATAATCAAGTATTTGATATCTATTTAAATGGGCAAGTCTTGACCAAATTATTTGTTTAACCATTCGTTGATTTCTTTATTGGCTTGTTCACTTGTCAAGAAATCCCCATTGTTTATTTGGTCTATTGCTGTATCTATTGCAACCTTTTGATTATCAGACAGCCTATAAATCTCTGAATCCATAAGACTATCATCAAGAAGTTTATAAACATCCATTAATAATTCGTTATCAGTCAATTGTTTTATTTTCCCAATTACCTGATTTTTCATCTCAATTGTAGTCATAATCATCTTTTTTACAAAAATGCAACATTTTACTTAAAAACCCCGAAATAACAATTTTTCCTTATTTTTGATGGAAACACTGAAAAATGGGTTAAAGCTCTCTCCGTTCCTCTTTTCTATATCCTCTGAGGTAATGGTCTCGGTATGGAGCATGGCATCGCCTTTGGTGGTAATGGAGCTAACCTGATCCTCTCCGGCAGAGAGCTTAATTTGGATAATCCGGTGCAGCATGAAACCCCCTTTGTACCTGAAGAGGATGATCTCTTGCGGCTTTAGTTCATTCGCAATGCAAGGGTGCAGCATGACAGAATCGATTCCGTCCAGCAGCAGCGGACTCATGCTGTTGCCACGCACCGTTAGTTTGACAGACATTCCGGCATGGATGTGCTCTTCGATGATCGTCAGTGCAGCTGAATTGGGGATAATTTTTGTTTTCATGACCAGTTATTGAAAAATGGTGGTTTTCACCAGCTCTGCGGCCGATTTGTCAGGCAGACATTGAAGAGTGTAAACCGGGGTTGTTTTCACTACCGTCGAAATGATGTTGCAGATGTGTCCTTCAAAATAGTCATCATGGAGAAATGCCGGGGGAAAAGAGGGAAGAAGTGCACCAAATGCCCCCAGTTTATTGAGTCTGGTCAGATGATTGGTTTTGTGCTGCTCAAGCCTGACAATGGCGGCCACGGGATGCCGTTGGTTGAGGTAGCATCTCCCTTTTCCGCTCCAGGGCGATCCGTAAACGAAAGGCGTTTGTTCCATCTTTTCATTCAATTCAATCCGGATCACCGGACTGTCGTCATTCAAAAGGCTGCATCCGGGAATGTGCTTTAGCCAGAGCGCTGTATGGGTACTTTTTCCTGTGCCGGATTCCCCCAGAAAGAGGATGGCCTGGTCGTTGTACACGATGACAGATGCGTGCAGAGCCGCCGTCTGTTTTGGTATTCCGGCAAAGGCCATTGCCATCCAGAGCGAGAACTTCAAATGACCCGGGTGAAGGGGTTTTCTGGCGTCGAAGGTGAATGTCATTGAATTAGAGCCAATTTCCATTTCCAGGGTTACTGAAACAGGGCAATTTTGGCAATTTTCCGGTTCAACATTCCGGGGTTCCGCAATGGAAAAGCAGTATTTTCCTCCATTTCCAGTCAGGGTGCATTTCCCTTCTTCGATGTCAAAGGAATGGATGAGGGTTGGTTCTATTTCGCGGGAATCACTTCCCGGTTCAATGTCAACACCGAGGATAAAAAATTGCACAAGCGGTTCGACCGTTTCGTCCACTACATTCCTGGTAAGAAAGGGGGAAAACCCAACCAGCATTTTTTGCAGCTCATTGGGTTGGGCAGAAAAAATGTCGATCCGGTGACCGGCGATGCAGTAGGTTTGTTTTGTTATCAAAGGTAATTTCTATTTAAAAGCTCTTAGAACTGAAAATGATAGCCGACGGTAGAAAAACCCCTTGTCCATCAGATCGTATTTCCATTTCGTTCGGAACAGGTGAAATGCTCCCACCACTTTGCGCCTGACAATCCACCATTTCGCCAGATCTTCCGGGGGAATTTTTTTGGGGATATTGATCGTATCCTGAAGGATCCTGTTTGACAGGTTCTTGTCACAGGGTAAGGCCGGGAATGAATTGACCGGCATTCCCAAATATTTCTGGGCCAGGTTCATGAATGCACTGAACAAATTCAGCTGCGACGTCTCTTCCAGGATATTGAAAAATTGGCTGAAGTTGATGGAGGAGGCATTTCTGGTAAAGAAAAGTCCAAGATCACAGAGATACCTCAGCACCAGTCCTGAGGATACAAAGTGGGTAATGTCGTGCCGTGTAAGAAAAATGGCGGTAAAGTCGGGTGTTGGAATGCGCACCTCAGTATCGTCTATTCTAATGGTATCAAAACCCTGCTCCGTAAGAATTTTGTGCAGATGTTCTTCGAGTCGCTGATTTATCTTGCCGGATGTAAGGTCCAGAAAGGTTTTGTGGTTCTCTACCGGAATCCCTTTGAAGAAGAAGTTATCATGCTTGGATCCCTGTTTGTCTACCACGATGCCCAAAGCCTCCATGATCTGATTCCCTTTTTCATGATCGCCATAGAGATAGATGTCGATGTCGCCGCACTCCCTGTGCGAGGGAATGGGATAGTTTTCACTCAGTCCGATGCCTTTTAGCAGCAGCATTTCCATCCCATTTTCCTTGAAAAGTGCTACCAGCTCTTTGATCGCCTCTCTTTGCCTTTTGTTTCTTGCCTCCTGGGATTTTAAGCTTAATTCCCATCTTATTTGCTGGTCTTTCTTAAGAGCCGGTAATTGATCCGTAAATTTCTTGCCACCTGAATACCCATCCAACGACACGCCCAATACCCCTTGCCGGGAGGCAAAAGAGATAATTTTCTCCCAATTTATCTGTGTGATTCCCGACAGGAGAACCTCTTCGTCCTGACCGGGCCAAAGGGAGATTTTTACAAGGTTGAAAAGAATTTGCTGTTCGGGTGTAAGCTGCATCAGGTATTCAATTATGTTCAGTTTTCTTTATGGCTCAATCAATCCGGCTTTCATCATAGCTGATATCCATGCTTCGGCATCGGCAACAGCCTGAATTTGATCGATGCCGTAATTTGTGGCCAACAGATCTGCAGCCTCAGATTTCATGAAATCCCGGTCCTGAAAGGCAGTCCAGAGCAGTTCGGCACTGCTGTTGAGCATCACCACTTTGGTAAGATCAAGGTTAGCCGATCCCTTCATCAGGATCATCTTTTCTCCGGCAATTTCGCGAAGTGTATATCCTGGGATTATTTTCATATCTAAAACATTTGATTTTACAGGTAAATAGCGAGTCCCATAGACCTGACCAGCATTGGAGCCAAACAAATCTAAGAAAAAGTAAAAGTAATCCAATAGATTTTTAAATAATCAAATAACCTAATCCCGCACGCACCTGACAGAAAAGCCGCACTTCTTGTCGTAGTCGAAGCGGAAGACACTGGCGCGGTTATAGCTGAGTACGCGGCCCCACGCGTTATACGTAGTGCTTTGCGCACTGCTCCACCAGTTGCCGTAGTCGCCTACACTGATGAACTTACCATCGAAGTAGGTTCGGTTGCCTCCCGGAAGGGCTGTAAAACCGGTTTCGTTTGTTGCGCCAGTGTTAGGAGTCGACCAATGGGTTAACAGGGTTTCTTTTAATTTTCCGCCGGCTACACTTTCACCTCCCAAATAGGTTGTGAGTTTGGTCCAATCTGCATCGCTTGGCATATGCCAGCCGGTAGGACAGAGCCCTCTGCTATCTGCAACTGCATACCAGTTGTATAATGCGCCGTATGTATCGATATATACGGGAGATGCTTCAGTACCACTATTGTACCAGCAATATGCTTCTGTTGTAAGTGCTGCCCATGCTGTATTACCTATTACATTTGTTATTGCGGTACCATTTTTGTATTTGGTGGTTTTAAGGTTTTCTTTCATCCAGGTTTGGGTGCCAATGGTGACAGTATTGTAAGAATTCCCATCTGCATCTATGATCGGCGCAAGAGTGAGCGCAGTTAAATCAATTGTATAACGTTTGCCTCTGACAAAATTAATTCCCGTTTTAACGACAAAAGCTACACCTGCTACTGAAGTAACTTTAATGGTCATATCGCTAGAAGTTGATCCAACTTGATTCCCTGGCAAGATCATCATATAAGCAGAAATAGCGGTTCCTGTTGTAAGTTCCGCAACCCCGTCAATAGTCAGGGTGACTTTCTTTGTCCCAGCAGAACTTGCCAACGTATAGCTGATATCTCCTGAGGGAGTAGCCTGTGTCAGATCAATTGTAGTTGAATTTAATGAAAGATTGACATCAGTTGAGTAGAGTTCAATACTTGATAAATTTGTGGAAGAACCGGAAGCTAATTTAAGATTAAACTCCAGCAAAGTGAAGACATGGTTGAAATTCAGGTTGACATCTACTAAACCTGAGACCACTGGTGTCGCCGATGCTCTTGCCACGGTAAAATCAAGTGCTCCTATGTGGGTACTGGTGTAGCCGGATTGTGTTTGAGTCGCTGATAAAGAAATCGGGACACCTGTACTTGGTGCTGGGGAACCACCTACGTTTGGCGTATAAGGATAATAGGCATAAAAAGAATGTATGGAGCCCAAAGTGCCCCAGGTCATCGCACCTGTAAAAGCAGAAGTTGGCCCGCTTTTAAAGGCGGTATATGGTTCGTTTGTACTGTGGCCGCCAGCCTGATCGCAATAAAGGCCAATCTGATCACCAGCAGTCCAATTAATAACATTTAGCTCACTCAAGGTTGTTGATTTCAAACCTGCGGATTCATCCTGTCCGATGACCGAAATTTTTCTGCCCGTTTGAGGAGCAGCTTCCGGGTTAGTCTCCTTTTTGCAGGTGGTTGTCAGTAGGGAGAACAGAAGAATAGATATTATTGCTTTGAATTTCATGACATTAAAGTTTAAAATGATGAATTTAGGATTAGAACTGCCGTTAGGATTACTACCATGAACTACCAGTACCCCAAGGATCTGTACCTGTTGAGTCGGCAAAACCTTTTTCGACGGAAATTTCCAGAATTTCGATTTTGGGTGGTTCGTAGGCATTTGCAGTCTGCTGGAAATCGTTTAAGCTTTTGGGATCAGTGGGGCGCATAAATTCTGTTATTTAAAAATGTAAAATAAAAAAACGCACAGCTTTGTTTTTATAAGTCTGTGCGTTTGAGACTCTGATACTACAATCAAACAAATAAATGCAATAGAATGTTTGAAATTGTCGTTAAATATTTTTAAAGCTGACAACTTGAAATACAAAATGCACACTGTCAATATATTGATGGAAAGCAAAAAGGCAAGTATTCTTTTTGGTGAAAGCTAGACTTACGCTAACAACCATTTCCAAACAGGGAGAATATTGATTTCAGAACCATTTACGTTTTCCGTTCGTTCTACCTGCTCGGCGAATTGGAGTTTACAATCTTTTTTCTCATTATTTTGTTGTAAATTTAGGATAACAGGAATTCGTCACAACAGGACTGATGATTGAAGTTCTAAATTATTACTATGCAACTGCCTGCAATTCAAAGAAAAATTTATGAAATCAGGGGTCAAAAAATAATGTTAGATTTTGATCTTGCAGAACTTTACGAAACAGAAACCAAATACCTGAAAAGATCAGTCCGGGCTAATATCAAAAGATTTCCTGCTGATTTTATGTTTGAGCTTTCAATAGAAGAGTGGGAATCTTTGAGGTGCAAATTCTGCACCTCAAAGATTAGAGGAGGATCCAGGTATACACCTTTTGCCTTTACCGAGCAGGGGGTAGCAATGCTCAGTGGCATCCTGAATTCGGATAAAGCCATTGATGTGAACATCGCCATCATGAGAGCGTTTGTTCTTGTTCGACAATATGCCCTGACTCATAAGGAGTTAACAATTATGCTGCAAGAGCTTGAAAACAAATGTGATAAGCAATTTAAGGACGTCTATGATGCCATTAACTTTCTGTTACAAAAGGACAAGAAGAAAGTGGATCAAAATCAAAGAAAGCGAATTGGATTCAAATAATTAATTTTCTTCTTCCTGAAGGGTGGCAATATCCTTGTCCACCAGGATTCTTCCGCAATATTCACAAACAATAATTTTCTTGCGGGAAGCGATGTCCAGCTGACGTTGAGGTGGGATCTTATTAAAGCAACCACCGCAGGCGTCACGTTGTACGGTAACAACAGAAAGTCCGTTGCGGGCGTTCTTCCTGATCTTGTTGAAAGCTGTCAGCAAACGTTCTTCAATCATGGTAGCAATCTTGGCAGTCTTGGCCTTGAGAAGTTCCTCCTCGACAGCAGTCTCGGCAGTAATCTCTTCCAACTCTTTCTTCTTGCGGATCAAATCCTCTTCACGCTCTTTCAGCAACAAATTTGACGCCTCCAATAAGTCACCCTTGGTCTTGACATCTACCGAATATTCCTTAATCCTCTTTTCAGCCAGCTCAATTTCAAGCGTCTGGAACTCCATCTCCTTTGAAATTGAATCAAATTCACGGTTGTTCCGAACATTATCATGCTGCTCTTTATACTTGTCGATTTTGGTCTTGGAATCTTTTATTTCCAGTTTCTTATTCGCAACTGCGGTATTGAGGTCTTTGATCTCATCCTGCAGATTGGAAAGTCTTGTCTTCAAACCGACGATCTCATCTTCAAGATCCTGAACCTCCAAAGGTAATTCACCGCGAAGCGTATTGATTTTATCGATTTCTGAAACAACAGTTTGCAGTTCGTAGAGCATTTTCAATTTTTCCTGAACCGGGACCTCTTTGCCTTCGGTTGTTTTGTTTATTTCTAACGACATATCCTGAAAATTATTGTTATACTTTCGCTTCAAAGATAAAAAACCGGGTTGGTTTTGACCTCCGATAAACGGAGTGCAAATGTAGGGAATTTTTTTAAAACTATCTCTTTTAAAACCTCTTTCGTAAATTGTTCGCTCTCATAATGGCCGATGTCAGCCAGAACAATCTTTTTATCCGCTTCAAAAAAATCGTGATACTTATAATCGGCAGAGATAAATAGGTCTGCACCTTCCGCGATAGCCTTGGAAATCAGGAAGCTGCCAGATCCTCCGCACACCGCAATGCGGGAAATTTCTTTGTTCAGCAGGGCTGTATGCCTGATCATTTTACATCCAAAAATCTGCTTGATTGAGGCGAGCAAGTTGGTCTCATCAGCAGGAGTTGAAAGTTCACCAACCATCCCGGCGCCTACAGATGGAAAATCATTCTCCAGGGGTATCAAGTCGTAGGCAACCTCTTCGTACGGATGAGCCGCAAGAAGGGCGGAAATAATTTTTGAAACCAAGTGACGGGGAACGATGGTTTCAAACCGGGTCTCCTTTTCGGTGTGCCTTTCACCTGGCTGTCCGACAAAGGGATTGCTATCTTCATTTCCCCTGAATGTACCGTACCCGGAAGCTCCAAAACTACACTGGTCGTAATTTCCTATCATACCCGCACCAGCGGAAAAAAGAGCCGATTGTACCGTTTCTAATTGATCCTCAGGAATATAAGCAACCAATTTTAATAACTGGTTTTTAACGGGAGCTAATATTCGGCAGTTTTTCAGTCCGATCTTGCTGCAAATCATCGAGTTAACGCCGCCGGTGATACTGTCGAGGTTGGTATGGGCCGCATAAATGGCTAAATTGTTCTGTATCGCTTTTATCAGGCATCTCTCCACCTCGTTGCTTCCTGTGATTCGTTTAAGCCCTTTGAAGATTAACGGATGGTGACTAATTATCAGTTCGCAGCCATGCGCAATAGCTTCATCGACAACTTCTTCCGTTACATCAAGTGCGATCAGCGCTGAGGTGATTTCACGCGACTTGTCCCCGATAATCAATCCTGTATTGTCGTAGGTTTCCTGGTAATGAACAGGAGCAACGGATTCGAGATGTTGGATAATATTATGGATGAGCATGATGGTTCAATTTGTTCTACAGAACGTCTTTGATTTCGATCAGATAATTCTTTATTTCCTGAAGCTTCTGTACGATTTCGTAATTGTGCTCCACCTCATCCTTGTTTTCCTTAATCTTTGACTTTGCACCTTTCAGTGTTAATCCCCTTTCCTTAACCAGATGATTGATTAAAGCGATCTGGTCAATGTCCTCCTGGGTGTAGAAACGATTGCCTTTCTTGTTCTTAAAGGGCTTGATCGTTTCAAATTCTTTTTCCCAGAAACGCAGGGCGGAAGGAGCGAGGTTAAACTTTTCAGCCACTTCGCCGATCGAAAAGTAGAGCTTTTCAGATTTTGGTGCTTTGAAACCCATGGTTTTTAATTTTTAAGATTAGTCGAAACTTTGACCCATGTTGGTTGAGATGGAGATCATCTTATCATATTCTGCCGGATTAAGATCCTGGAAGTAATAGTTTTGCGGATTAACTTTCTGTCCGTTTTTCATCACCTCGTAATGAAGATGAGGTCCGACGGAGGCTCCGGTACTGCCAACAAAACCTATGACGTCACCTCTTTTGACAGTCTGGCCAACTGTAACATTGGTACGCGACAGATGACCATAGAGTGTCTCATAGCCATACCCATGGTCGATCAGGACAATATTCCCGTATCCGGCATTCCTGCCAACCTCTTTCGCAATGCCGTTCCCCGTGGCAAAGACCTGTGTCCCGATAGGGGCCGTGAAATCCATTCCATAGTGAAATCGGGGTATCCGATAGATAGGATGCATGCGCATTCCCCATCCGGAAGCGGTCATCTTCAGGTTTTTATTCGAAACGGGCTGGATGGATGGAATGCTGGCAAGCATTTTCTCCTTTCCCATCACCATTTTCACCACCTCATCGTAAGATTTGGATTGAATGTACGCCTGCTTGGAAAGGATATCCAGTTTCCTGGAAACTGAGGAAAGGAGTTCTGCGTTGTCCATGCTTTCCAACTTGGTATAACGGTTAGCGCCTCCAAAACCAGCCATTCTGATAGCTGAAGGAATGGGGTTGGCTTCGAAAATGACCCGGTAAATGTTATCATCCCGCATCTGAATGTCTTCCAATGCTTTAGAGATTTTCTCAATATCCTTGTTCATCAGATTAAATTGGGAAACCAGCTGTTGATTTTCCCTTTTTAGCCGCTTGGTGACGGGTGTTTCAAAAAATTGCAGGAAGATGAAAAAGAAAATAATACCTGAGACTATACCCGTTGACAGATATCCTAACATCCTCTTGATTAAGGTTCGGACATTGCGTTCGATCTTGTCAAAACTTAAGGTATCAGGATTAAATCTATAATTGGTAATGCCCATTCTAAAATGATTTATTTTGAACAGAGGTAGGCCAAAATTAATGAAATAATCTAATTTTGCAACGATTTTGAGCTCCTCCGGTTCCTCGGAACAACGCAAATTTAGTTTATTTAAAGGCATCCTGTGACTTTTGCATGAACGTCTGGTGCCATTTAAATCTTTTTTAACATTACTTGATTATGGATTCAAAACAGATTCGCGAAGCATTTTTGGACTTTTTCGCCTCTAAAGCTCATCAGATTGTACCTTCTGCACCCATGGTGGTGAAAAATGATCCTACGCTGATGTTTACCAATGCAGGAATGAATCAGTTTAAAGATATTTTCCTCGGCAATGCGCAGGTCAAAAGTCCGAGGATTGCCGATACCCAAAAGTGTCTGCGCGTTTCGGGTAAGCACAACGATCTGGAAGAGGTAGGTCACGACACTTACCATCACACCATGTTCGAGATGCTGGGCAACTGGTCTTTCGGCGACTATTTTAAGAAGGAAGCCATCGACTGGGCATGGGAACTGTTGGTCGACCGTTTACATATCCCTTCAGACCGGCTCTATGCTACCGTCTTTGAAGGGGATCAGAAAGATGGTGTTCCGGTTGATTCAGAGGCACTTGAATTATGGAGAAAACACCTTCCTGAAGAGCAGATTCTCTTCGGAAACAAGAAGGATAATTTTTGGGAAATGGGCGAAAGCGGACCGTGCGGACCCTGTTCTGAAATTCATGTTGACATCAGGAACGATGATGAGAGATCCGGAATCCCCGGAAGGGAAATGGTTAACCAAAGCCATCCGCAAGTGATCGAGATCTGGAACCTTGTTTTTATTCAGTTTAACAGGAAGGCTAATGGTCAGCTGGAGGAACTGCCTGCCCGGCATGTCGATACCGGAATGGGATTCGAACGCCTGTGCATGGTGCTGCAACAGAAACAGTCCAATTACGATACCGATGTATTTCAGCCCATCATCACCGAAATAGGCCACCTTGCCGGGAAGAGATATGGCGAAAATGAGAAATCGGATATCGCCATGCGCGTGATCGCCGACCATATACGAGCCATCGCGTTTGCCATCACCGACGGACAACTTCCTTCCAACAACAAGGCCGGCTATGTGATTCGCCGGATTTTAAGGAGAGCCGTGCGATACGGATATACTTTCCTGGGCTTCAGAAAACCTTTCATGTTTCAGCTGATCAATGTATTGGCTGAACAAATGGGCGGTGCCTTTCCTGAACTCAACAAGCAGCGCGATCTGGTGACAAAGGTGATCCGCGAAGAGGAAGATTCTTTCCTTCGTACCCTGGAAATCGGTATCCGGATGTTGGAAAATATCATGGAAGGTGCAAGGAAGAAGGATTTAACCGAAATCAGCGGCCATGTTGCCTTTGAATTGTACGATACTTATGGATTTCCGCTCGATCTGACCGAGCTGATTCTCCGCGAAGAGTCCTTCACGGTGAACAGGGAAGAATTTGAAACGGCGATGGAAGAGCAGAAGAACCGATCAAGGAAGGCCACTCAGCTTGAAACGGGCGACTGGACAGAGGTTCGTCCTTGCATCGAATCTGAATTTGTGGGTTATGACTCCAAAGTCTGCGAATTGAAAATTTGCCGTTACCGGAAGGTGAAAGACAAGAAGGGCGAGTATTTTCAGCTGGTTTTTGATACCACACCATTTTATGCCGAATCCGGCGGTCAGATCGGAGATACCGGATGGATCGAAGCCGAAGGTTCAAAAGTGCAGATTTTTGATACGATGAAAGAAAACGGTCTGACGGTGCATCTCGCGAAAACACTACCGGCAGACGTAACGGCTACCTTCACCGGGCAGGTAAATACCGTGAAACAACTATTAACGGCCAATAATCATACTGCCACACACTTGCTGGATCATGCCTTAAGAGAAGTTCTGGGAACACATATTGAGCAAAAAGGTTCATTGGTAACCCCTGATTCACTGCGATTTGACTTCTCTCATTTTCAGAAAGTCTCTGAAGAAGAGCTCGAAAAAGTGGAGAAGAGGGTCAACCAGTTGATCAGGATGAATGCTGCACGAGACGAACGACGCGAGATGCCCATGGCAGATGCCGAAAAGCTCGGTGCCATCGCCCTGTTTGGTGAAAAATACGGAGACCACGTCAGGGTAATCAAATTTGGTGATTCCATCGAATTGTGCGGGGGTATTCACGTGGGTGCCACGGGCGAAATCGGTCAGTTCGTCATTACTTCTGAAGGGTCCATTTCTGCCGGAGTAAGGAGGATTGAAGCCATTACCGGCGAGAGAGCAGAAGAATACCTTCGCCAAAAAATGAAATCAGCCAGGGAGATTGCAATGCTTTTGAACAATCCTTCTGATTTAAAGGGGGCTGTCGAATCGCTGCTGCAAAAGGTAAGTGCATTAAATAACCAGATTGATGTCTTTAAAAAGGATGCTGCTTCCGGATTAAAAAAGGACCTGCTTGCCCGGATTACCAAAGTTAATGGGATCAACTTCCTGGCAAGTAAACTGCCTGTTGATGATGCCGGAATCATAAAGGACCTCGCTTTCCAGCTGAAGGGTGAGGTCGAAAATTTGTTTCTTGTTTTTGCGGCTGAGATCGATGGCAAGGCTTCTGTTCATGTGATGATTTCTGATCAGCTGGTCAAAGAAAAAGGTTTACATGCAGGCAATATCATTCGTGAATTGGCAAAATTGGTCGATGGCGGCGGAGGTGGACAGCCATTCTATGCCAGTGCGGGAGGAAAGAATCCCAAAGGTATCCCGGAACTTCTGGCCAAGGCTAAAGAGTTTGCCAGTAAGGCATAGCAAGGAACGGTTTGCGGAGACTTAGTTATTGGTGCAGATTGCAAATCTGCACCAGCACTACCGCATGCATGCAGATTTGCAATCTGCACCAGCACTACCGCATGCTGATGCAGATTTGCAATCTGCATCAAACAGTACCTGTCTTACAACCAGTGCCTGTCTTATAATCTGGAAAAATCCACCTGTTTATTCAAATGGTTAACAACAAAAATCAGCTAAACGTGGAGTTTTAGCTGCAGAATGCTTTAGGAAGGTCAGAAACACAATTTGTCAATATCAATAATTTTTACTTTTATCAAAAAAACTAACCATGGAGTTGAAACGCACATTTGATCTTATTGATCATTGCCTCAAAAATGTAAACCGCCAAGATGCCGTAGCCGGGAAACAGGGAACCCAGTGGGTTACCTACAGTACTGCCCAGTGGGCGAGAAATGCTGAATTGTTGGCATATGGCTTGTTGTCATTGGGAATTCAGAAGGGAGACCGGGTCTCTACAGTCAGCGGAAACAGACCGGAATGGAGCTTTGTTGATATGGCCTTATCGATGGTCGGAGCCGTCCATGTGCCTGTGTATCCTACAATTAGCGAAGAAGAGTACAGCTATATTTTCAAACATGCCGAGATCCGGTTCTTGTTTATTTCGGATGATAAATTATTCGCGAAACTGGGTCCGGTAGATGCAGGGGTGCCGAGTCTGGAGAGGGTATTTACTTTCAACGAAGTACCTGGGGCAGATAATATTTCCATTCTATATAAACTAGGTGAGCAGCACGAAGAAAGTTTGCGTTCAAAGTTAACGGAGATTAAGGCCGGCATCGGCGAAGAGGAGATGGTGACCATGATTTACACCAGCGGTACAACTGGAATTCCCAAGGGCGTAATGCTTTCACACAGAAATCTTGTCTCCAACTTCGAAGCCTGCTCGCACCATTTTGATCTCGGGTTGGCTCACCGCTCCATTTCCTTCCTGCCTCTGTGCCATGTTTTTGAAAGAACTGTCAGTTACGTTTTCATATACAGGGGCATCGGTATCTATTATGTCGAAAGCCTGGCTCAGATCGTCCAGTCAATCAAAGAGGTTAAACCGCACATTTTCACTGCTGTACCCAGATTGATGGAAAGCTTATATGATGGTATAATGGCCAAAGGTAAATTGCTGACAGGCATTAAGTTCAAGCTCTTCTTCTGGGCAGTCGAAGAAGGCAAAGACTTCGATTTCAACAAGAAGTTCAGTCTGTGGAAAAAGATTAAATTAAAAATAGCCGACAAGCTGATCTACTCCAAATGGAGGGAAGGTCTGGGTGGCAATGTCCAGTTGATGGCATCCGGTGGGGCCCTGTTGCAGTCGCGGATTGCAAGGGTTTTCAGCGCTGCAGGTCTGAAGGTCCTCGAAGGATATGGTTTGACCGAGACCTCTCCTGTTATCGCAGTAAGCAATGCCGTGACCAATGAGATCAAGATTGGTACCAACGGACCGATCATCAAAGGAGTACAAGTAAAAATCGCGGAGGATGGTGAAATCCTGGTAAAGGGACCGAACCTGATGATGGGTTATTACAAGGAACCCGAACTGACGGCCGAAGTGATCGATACGGATGGTTGGTTCCATACTGGTGATGTCGGATTCCTGGATGAGGGTAAATACCTGAAGATCACTGACAGAAAGAAAGAAATATTCAAGCTGTCGGGAGGGAAATACATTGCTCCGCAGCTGATTGAAAATAAACTCAAAGAATCGGTCTTTATTGAACAGGCTTGTGTAATTGGCAGTCACGAGAAGTTTGCCAGTGCGCTGATTGTGCCCTCCTTCGCGTATCTGCAGGGAGTCTGCAAGGAACAGAATATTGAATTCAACGATAATACGGATTTGATAAAAAAGCCGGAAGTGATGGCGATGTTTCAGTCGGAGGTGAAAGAGATTAATAAAACGCTCGGCCAGCATGAAGAAATCAAACGATTCAAACTCGTTCCCGAAACCTGGTCGGCAGCCACAGGGGAGCTCTCACAGACCCTGAAATTAAAGCGAAAAGTCATCGAACAAAAATACAGTGCAGTTATTGAAGAAATTTTTGCTTCATCCAGAGAAGATTAAAATTTAAAAACTCTATTTTTGACCCGTTAGTTTCTGAAATTTTACTTTTCGAAATTTATAGTTGATCCTTCTATGGATAAAATTTTGATAACGGGTGCTACCGGGAATGTGGGTCTCGATACCGTACAGCTTTTGCTGGACAAGATGGAGAGGGATTATCAGGTTGTCGCTGCAGTCCGGGATATCAAACATGCAAAGACAATTGAAGAGCTAAAAGATGCTCATCTGGTCGAATTTGACTTTGATGATCCGCGAACTTTTGCCCCGGCCCTGAAAGGTGTAACCAAGCTACTTCTAATCCGGCCTAATTTGGTCTCGGATGTTTCAAAACACATCTTTCCTTTTCTGAATGCAGTTGAAAAATCTTCTGTAAAACACCTGGTATTCGTTTCTATTGTCGGGGCCGAACGCAACCGCGTTTTTGCCAATCACCGGATCGAGACGCATCTGAAAAAGATGAATATTCCTCATACCATTGTCAGACCTTCGTTGTATATGCAGAATCTCATCACCCTGCATTTTCATGAGATAAAAAATCACGACCGTATCTATATCCCGGCTGGTTCCGGGATGGTAAACTTTGTAGATGCCAGAGATGTGGCCAAAGTTGTGGTCGAAATTCTTACCAAACCCGGGCACGAAGGCAAAGAATATGAAATTACGGGTCAGGAACCCATGGATTTTTATAAAATTGCCTCTCTCTTCACAAAAGAGCTGGGCCGGGAGATAAGATATGCTCGGCCCCTGACCATCAAGTTCATCCGACAGAAAATGTACGAAAAGAAGGGCATGCCCTTTATTGTCACTCTGACATTACTCTACAGTGCAGCAAGAAGTGGCAAGATGGCCCATGTGTCACAGGTATTTAAAGAGATGATAGGTGAGGAACCCCGAAAATTGGAGGATTTCATTCACCAAAACAGGGCCGTTTGGGAAAAGTGACCAAATTTTGTCTCAAAAATTGAGTTTATCCTTTGGCTGGAGAGATTATATATTTATCTTTGCACCGCATTTAAAGAAGGTGCCATAGCTCAGTTGGTAGAGCAACGGACTGAAAATCCGTGTGTCCCTAGTTCGATTCTTGGTGGCACCACGAAAGGGTAAAGAGCAATCTTTACCCTTTCTCTTTGTTCCGGTCCCTGAGCTTGTCGAAGGGCCCTTCGACAGGCTCAGGGACCGGTGCACCGTTCGAAGGGTTTATTTTATCTATCTTTGGCGACCTGAGCATTTTTTATGGAATATACCTCAATGACATTACCTAACGGGATCCGGCTGATTCATGCAACAGTCGATTCGCCTGTGGCACATTGCGGCGTGGTCATCAATACCGGCTCCCGTGATGAGCGTCCGGAGGAACATGGGATGGCGCATTTCATCGAGCATACCATTTTTAAGGGAACTGCCAGAAGAAAGGCGTATCACATCATCAGCAGATTGGAGGATGTAGGAGGAGAGATGAACGCCTATACTTCCAAGGAGGAAACAGCCATTCATGCTTCATTTTTGTGTGAATATTACGAACGTACCATTGAGCTATTCAGCGATATCCTGATTGATAGCACTTTCCCCGATAAGGAACTAAAAAAAGAACAGGAAGTAATTGTTGATGAAATAAATTCCTACAACGACAACCCCTCCGAATTGATCTTTGATGAATTTGAAGAGCTGATCTATGAGGGTCACCAGATGGGAAGAAGTATCCTGGGTACGCCCGAATTTGTCAGAAGTTTCCAGTCTTCCGACATCCGCCAATTCATGTCAGAGAATTACCATACCGATCAGATGGTTATCTGCTCGGTGGGAAACATTTCTGCCAAAAAATTCTTTCACCTTGCACAGCGATATTTTGATCGGCTGGAGCCCAATTTACGTCCGTCCGGGCGCGTTAGATTCAGTTCTTACCAACCACGACTTAAAAAAGTAGAGAAGAATACTTTTCAGGCACATTGCATCATTGGTGGAGAGGCCTTTGATGTGTATCATCCTGAGAGACTGCCGTTGGTTTTACTGAACAGCATTCTCGGCGGACAATCTGGCAACTCCCGGTTAAACCTCAGTCTGCGTGAGCGAAACGGCATTGCCTATAACCTTGAATCTTCCTATACCGCTTATACCGACACCGGAACCCTGACCATCTATTTCGGTACTGATCCGGAGAATCTGGAAAGGGCTTTATCGTTGATTTACAAAGAGATAAGCCTGTTACAAAACAAGGCTCTCGGCGGTCTTCAGTTAAGTAAAGCGCGCAAACAGCTGATCGGTCAGTTGGCCATGTCGCAGGAAAATCATGAAGACCTGATGCTGGCAATTGGCAAGAGTATGCTTGTTTTCAATAAAGTGGAGGGACTCGAGGATATCTACAAGAAAATCAGTGAGATATCTGCGTCCCAGATGATGGAGGTCGCGAACCGCTTACTGGAGCCCTCAAAACTATCTACCCTGATCTACCTTTAATCGCATTATTATCAGTATCTGCCGGGAAATCAGTTAATTATCTGCATGATGAAAATTGACCATTTACTTGAAAGTTATATCCCGCCATCCCTCGTTTGCAACGAGGGATTACATAAACGATATCCGTCAGTCAAATGAAAATCGACCAATTGCTTGAAAATTATATTCTGAGTCATTCCGTTGAGGAAGATCCAGTGTTAAAGAAATTATACCGGGATACGCACCTCAGGCTGGTCAACGGACGAATGTGCTCGGGTCATCTTCAGGGTACTGTGCTGACACTCCTGAGCAGACTGATTTCCCCCCAAAGGATACTCGAAATCGGAACCTACACCGGTTACTCGGCCATCTGCCTGGCAAAAGGACTGGCACCGGGAGGAGTGCTTCACACCATCGAGATCAACGATGAACTGGAGAGTATGGCAGCTGGTTATTTCATGGAGGCAGGAATGAAAGACGTTATCATTCAGTACATTGGTGATGCAGCTGATATATTGCCCCTGTTAAACGATAAATATGAATTGGCATTTCTGGATGGAGACAAACGCCAGTATCTCTTGCATTATCAGATGATTATGCCTAAAATTCCTGTCGGCGGATTAATTATTGCCGATAATACCCTGTGGGGTGGGAAAGTGGTAGGGAAGATTGACGGAAACGATGAACAGACCATTGCTATCCTTGAATTCAATGATTTTGTAAGGAATGATGCGCATGTAGAAGCGATCATTCTGCCGATTCGCGATGGCATGACCCTGCTTCGCAAAATTGCCGGGTAAAAATTCGTGATTCTCTGCTTATTGCCGTAACTTATTGTTTCAGTAATAAGGGAGTCATGAAGGAAGATTTTCTCCATTTTCTTTGGAAAAACAAGTTGTTTGAGCCTGTTAGCCTAGTCACCAGTGACGGTGAACCCGTTGAAATAGTGAACATTGGAAGGCATAATATTCATGCAGGTCCGGATTTTTCTGATGCCCGTATCCGGATAGGCAAGACCTTGTGGGCAGGTAATATTGAGATTCATGTTCGTGCTTCGGACTGGAACAGACATGGTCACCAGACGGATCCGCTCTACCGGAATACTATTCTGCATGTGGTGGCAGACAATGATCTGGTGGTCAGGAATGATGCAGGTTCTGCCATTCCTGCCATAGAGATCGGCTGGCCGCCAGCAATTGAACATAACTACCTGTCACTGATGGAGCAGCACGACTGGGTCAACTGTGCTTCCCAACTCAATAAAATTGATCCGTTCAGAATCAGATTTTTTCTCAACGGACTGGCAATCGAGAGACTTCAGAGGAAAATTGCGGTTATAGAAAATCTGATGGAGGGATCGATGGACGACTGGAATGAGACATTCTACCTGCTGTTGGCCAGAAGTTTCGGTTTCAGGCAAAACGGTGACCCGTTTGAGATGCTGGCCCGGTCACTGCCACTGCAGATTCTGCAGCGACACCGGCTTTCTCTGCTGCAGCTGGAGGCGCTACTTTTCGGTCAGGCTGGCCTCCTGAATGACAGCCAGCTAACGGACGAATATGTCCTTTTGCTGCGAAAAGAGTATCAATTTCTTTCCGTCAAATATGGACTTAAGCCAATGGCTGGACATCTCTGGAAATTCATGCGCATGCATCCGCGGAATTTCCCAACCATCCGAATTGCCCAGTTTGCGGGAGTTTTACATAATTCCCCCTCACTTTTCTCCGATATGATCCTGAAACAGAGGATAGACGACTGGCTGACCTTGCTCAAGGTCGGAACATCCTCTTTCTGGGATACCCATTACACCTTTGATAAATATTCCAAAGAGCAGAAAAAGGTAATGGGAGAGCGATCATTTCAATTGATCGTGGTAAATGTGCTGGTACCTTTTCTATTCCTCTACGGCGACCGTCACAACAAACAAGATCTGAAAGATCATGCGCTGAAGATAATGGAGGAGCTGCCTGCAGAAGATAATGTCATTCTAAGGCAATGGGCAGCCTCGGGTATTGAAGCCGGTAATGCCCTCGAATCCCAAGCCCTGATACATTTGCATCACGAATATTGTGAACCAAAGAGATGCCTTGAATGCAGTATTGGGCAGAAGTTAATCATGCACAGTGGCTAAAGTATTAAATAGAAAAACGCCCACTTGCAAGTGTGCAGATATTTCCTTAATTTTGCAGCCAATTAATGCCGATCGGTTGTGATCGATCACGAATCCTGCGGAGCGGCCATTGTATCACTTAGAAAAAACAAATGTTATGTATTTGAATCCTGAGATTAAGAAATCGTTTTTTGAAAAGTATGGCAAGAGTGCTACCGATACAGGTACCTCAGAAGGACAAATTGCCCTTTTTTCACACAGAATCAACCACCTGACAGAGCACCTGAAATCCAATAAGAAAGATTTCAGCACCCAACGTGCCCTGATTTCCATGGTAGGCAAGCGTCGTTCGTTACTGGATTATCTGAAACGCAAAGACATTGAGCGCTACCGTACCATCATCAAAGAACTAAATCTTCGTAAATAAGCGAACAACCTCAAAATATGTACAAAGCTATTACTAAGACGATTGACCTGGGCGATGGTCGTACTATCCAGATCGAAACCGGTAAACTTGCCAAGCAGGCCGACGGTGCAGTTGTTGTAAAAATGGGTGATACCATGTTGCTCGCAACAGTTGTATCGGCCACAGAAGCCGCTGAAAACGTCGATTTTATGCCTCTCTCTGTCGACTACCGTGAAAAATTCTCTGCAGCAGGCAGATTCCCGGGTGGATTTATGAAAAGAGAAGCTCGCCCTTCTGACGATGAAATCCTGACTGCCCGTTTGGTAGACCGCGTACTGCGTCCGCTTTTCCCGGAAGATTTCCATGCTGAAACAGTGGTGATGATCACGCTGATCTCTTCAGGAAAGAATGAAATGCCTGATTCTTTGGCTGGATTGGCTGCTTCGGCGGCTATCGCTGTTTCTAATGTTCCCTTCAACGGTCCGATTTCTGAAGTTCGTGTTGCCCGTATCAAAGGAGCTTTCATGCTTAATCCTTCGGCAGAACAACTGGCCGAGGCAGATATCGACATCATGGTTGGTGCCTCTTATGACAATATCATGATGGTGGAAGGTGAAATGGATGAAGTTTCTGAAGCTGAAATGCTGGAAGCCATCAAAATCGCTCACGACAACATCAAGATTCACTGTAAGATACAGGAAGAATTAGCCGCTGAGGTTGGTGTAGTCAAACGGAGCTATTGTCATGAGGTGAATGATGAAATTCTCCGCGCAGAAGTTTGGAAAGCCACTTATGACAAGGTTTACAAGATCGCACGTTCATTAATCAACGATAAACATCTCCGTCACGATTCATTTGCCAAGGTAAAGGAAGACTTTGTCACAGCTTACAGCGAAGGTAAAGAGGCTGCAGATGTTCAAAAGAATCTGATTTCAAAATATTACCATGATGTTGAGAAAGAGGCCATGCGCCGCATGATCCTGGATGAAGGAATTCGTCTGGATGGTCGTTCAACAACCGAAATCCGTGCCATCTGGGGCGAGGTCGATTACCTGCCAGGATCTCACGGATCCTCCATTTTCACGCGTGGTGAGACACAGTCACTCAGCAGTGTCACCCTGGGAACCAAAATGGACGAGAAAATCATAGATAACGTTACTTTTAAAGGCAGAGAGCGCTTTTTGCTTCATTATAATTTTCCACCATTCAGTACCGGAGAGGCTAAGACCCCAAGAGGACTTTCCCGCCGCGAAATCGGTCATGGTAACCTAGCCCACCGTGCCTTGAAGAGAATGATTCCGGAAGGATTCCCCTATATCGTGCGCATCGTTTCTGATATTCTGGAGTCTAATGGTTCATCTTCCATGGCTACCGTTTGCGCTGGAACAATGGCTATGCTGGACGCAGGTATCAACATGAAACGTCCGGTTTCCGGAATCGCCATGGGACTGATTACGGATAAAAATTCCGATAAATTCGCTGTTCTTTCCGATATCCTCGGAGATGAAGATCACTTGGGCGACATGGACTTCAAGGTTACTGGAACCGAAAAGGGAATCACTGCTACTCAGATGGATATCAAGGTAGACGGTCTTTCTTATGAGGTTCTTGCAAAAGCATTGCAGCAGGCAAAGGTAGGACGCGAGCACATCCTTGGCAAGGTTCTGGAGGTAATCAGCATCCCACGCGAAGACTATAAACCAAATGTACCACGGATTGTCAAGATGACCATCCCGAAAGATATGATTGGTCCTGTAATCGGTCCTGGCGGGAAAATTATCCAACAGATTCAGGCCGATACCAAGGCAACTATAGCTATCGAAGAAATCGACGACCTCGGTTATGTCGAGATCAGCGCGCCGGACAAATCATCTATCGACGCGGCTGTTGCACGCATTCGTGCCATTGTAGCCATTCCCGAAGTGGGTGAAATATATGAAGGCAAAGTGAAATCAATCGTTCAGTTTGGCGCATTTATTGAAATTATGCCGGGCAAAGAAGGATTGTTACATGTCTCTGAATTCGACTGGAAAAGAATTGAAAATCCGGAAGATGTACTCAGCGTAGGTGATATCGTAAAAGTGAAATTGCTGGAAGTTGAGCAACGCACTGGTAAACTGAAACTCTCTATGAAAGCGCTGATGCCGAAACCGGAAGGTTTTGTTGAAAGAGACCATGGCAGGGGTGAAAGAGAACATGGCAGGGGTGATAGAGACCATGGCAGAGGTGACATGGATCAGGATCGCGGAGAAAGACCACCTTCGCACAGTCATTCGCTGAAAAAACCCAACCAGGAATAATAAAAAAAATCAACAATAGATAAAATGCCCGTTAACAGCGGGCATTTTTATTTTTACATTTAGAGACTAAATCCCGTAATTGTTTATTGAATGATGAACCTTGATTTTCTGGTTATTGAAGGAAATATTGGTGCCGGAAAAACGACTTTTGCTAAAATGCTGAGTGATGAATATGATGCCAAACTGATCCTCGAGCAGTTTGCTGAAAATCCGTTTTTACCCAAATTCTACAATGATCCGGAAAAATACTCTTTCCCCCTGGAACTCTCTTTTCTGGCTGAACGATATGGTCAGTTAAAAAAGGAACTGACTAACCGGGATCTTTTTCATCAAAATACCATTGCCGATTATTATTTCATGAAATCACTCATCTTTGCCCAGAATACGCTGGCCCAGGATGAGTACAACCTATACAGAAATTTCTTTGATATTATCTATGAGCGATTACCGAAACCTGATCTGTTTGTCTATTTGCACCTGCCCGAAGAGTTGCTGCTGGAAAATATCAGGAAGCGGGGAAGGGACTATGAACAGTCGATTGAAGCGGATTACCTGAAAAAAATCAGGGAAGGCTATTTCACTTTTTTCTCTCAACAGAATGATTTTCCGGTA